>JANODP010000482.1:0-4619 GCA_031412755.1 Schlesneria sp.
AGAACGACACCGTGGTTTGCAGGATCGGCACACTTCCCCGTCCAGTTCCGACTCTTCGCTCTGCAATCTTTCTGCCGCTCTCTTTCTGTCTCCTTCTTCCTGCAAGACTGAAGCGGGGAGACAGAAAGAGAGCGGCAGAAAAATGAGTGATGAGTACAGTGAAGTCCGTGCAAACTCTCGGACGTAGTAAATGCACAGCCCCTTACACTTCGGGTTAGTGTGCGGAAGTCCGATTCCTCCCTGAGGAGACGAATCGTTGATCGCACGCACGCCGTTGTCGCTGCGGCCAAGCATCTCACATCAGGCCGCGCGAGGCACCAGTCACTCGGTCCGATCGAGGGCGTCGGAACTGGTGAGGACCAAGCCGATCTGCAGGCGGCGGCCTTCGCGCACGACGGTCAGCATGATCTCGTCGCCGGGCCGCTTCGCCTCGATGTAGCCCAGGAAATCTTCGGCGGTCACGATCTTCTGATCGTCGATCCCGACGATCAGGTCGGCGACGGTGCGGTCTTCGCGCATGACGGTGAACGGGCCGCGACGCTGCTTGATCAGCTTCGGGCCGCGCAGTCCGGCCTTGTCCGCGGGGCCGTTGGGGCGGACTTCGGCGACGAGCAAACCCTTCTCGGTCTGATAGACCTTGTCGATGCCGCTCTCGGGGCGGATCACGCGGCCATCTTTGAGCAGTTGCGGGACGACGCGCGACACCATGCTGACCGGGATCGCAAACCCCACGCCCGAGCTTTGGCCCGAGGTCGTGGCGATCGCCGTGTTGATCCCGATCAGCCGCCCGTGAGCATCCAGCAGCGGGCCGCCCGAACTGCCGGGATTGATCGCCGCGTCGATCTGAATGATCGACTTGATCTTCCAGTTGCCGTGAATCTGCAGCGAACGGTTGAGGCTGGAGATGATCCCCGTCGTAAGCGTCCGCTCCAGTCCAAACGGGTTGCCGAGCGCGAAGACTCTCATTCCGACCTTCAGCGTCCGCGAGTCTCCCAGCGTGACGGGATGCAGTTCGTCCTCCGGCGCATCGATGCGGATGACGGCCACATCGTTGAGCGGATCGGCACCGATGATCGTGGCGTCGTAGGTCTTGCCGTTGAACAGGGCGACCGTGATCTCCTTGGCACCGGCCACGACGTGATGGTTCGTCAGGATGTGCCCGTCCGTATCGAGGATCGATCCCGACCCCGACCCCTCCGACCGCTCGACGAGCAACAGCCGATCGGTCTTCACCGACTTGGCGGTGATGTTCACAACCCCGCGATTCACCGCCTCATAGACGGCCACGTTGACCGACTCTTCGAGCGTCAGTCCTTCCGGATCAAACGACCGCATGACGATCGGCCGCACCTGCTCGACGGGCGAGACCACCCGCCCCGCCCGCTCCTGAGCCTCCACAAACGGCCCCCCCGGCGACGTGAGCATCCAGACGGTACACAGACTCCCCAACACAGCCGAACAAAAACATCCCAGCAAGAGTCGCATGATGTCCCCTCCCACAATCCTCTCTGACAGAGCCCAGCCTCATCGACGAAAGGTATAGGTTCTTTCCCCAACCCACTCAAGACCGCCCCCGCGTTCCGCATCCTAATGACGAATGACCAATGACTACTGACTCGTCCCGCAACACCCCGCCAGATTTTGCTGGCATTCCACACCGAGACTCAGAATAATCTCGCACGTTGCCACTCACCGCCGTGGCGGGACTGTGCAATCCTCGGTGTGAGTCCAACAGGACCGAGCTGGTTGACAACAAGGGGAACAAGTGAAAGACGGATCGGACCGGTGGAGATTGTAAAGGCGTGACCGCTGAGTTCTTTGGTGAGAGGGTTGAAGATGGATGAATCTACGATTCGGGAACGCTTGGAAAAACTTCCGGTACGGTCGATTGTTGCCTTCGCGGCGCGATGTGCGCGCCGGGTGCAACCGCTCTTCAATAAGGCCAATCGGATACCCGACTTTAGGCGACATCGCAAAGCTGTGGACCATGCTATTGGCGTTGCGGAAATGATTGCACGTGAAACAGCAACAGCGCTTCAGATCGAATCGAATGAAATTGGCGCCACGTTGCTCGCCACCGGCGCTCGTGCGGCGGCTGCGGCGGCTGGACGCGCCGCTGGCAATTGCGTCGCCGCCGCCGCCGCACGCGCGGCCCACGATGCTCGTGAGTCGTCAGACTGCGCCCGGCGCAAAGTCTTCAAACTTTCCCAACAGTCCGAGATCGAGGGTCCGGTTATTCGCTTAGATTTTTGGGACACTTTGGACCGGTATTACCCCGTTGCTAAACACGCGGCGAAGGCCGCCGCTGCTGCGATGGAAGCTGCCAATTACACCGTTGCAGCGATGGACAGTGATTTGCGGATTCTTGAATTGTTGGCAGCATCGGCGCAAACGAAAGGTCGCACTCTAAACGCGAAGGATTGGATCGGTGATTCAATCGACCCGTCTGAAGTTGGACCGTTGGGGCCACTATGGCCTGATAATACGGGATCCGCTGCTGAGTCTGATTCCTTGACACGATCCAGCATCAAGCATGACCTTCCTCCTTTGACGGTCTATGTTGACGCCGGGGCTGCTGAACTGGACACAATTCGAGATTTGTTTCTCGCGCTCTCAGCGGTCTATGAAGCTCAAGGGGGGGCCGGGCTGAAGATCGTCAAACATGAGCAGCGCATCTTGGTCGGAGAGGAGGTGCCGGTATGAGCAATCTCATTCCACATCCTGACGATCCTCGCTCAGCGGTGGCGGTCAGCAAGACCGAACTCAAACCGGTGAAGGCCACCGACGAACCGGGCCTCTGGCGGAAATTTGCGAACTTCGTGAGGCAGAACATCGGACTGAAGCCGCTTCATCTGGCCGAACGATTCGCCGAAGCCGAAATCGATTCGCGCGAAGCGGAGAATCACATCAAACTGCTCAAGGCGAAGGGGGAGTACGAACTCGTTCAGGCCGAGATTCGTCGGCGCGACTTGGAAGCGGAGGGGCAGCATGAGAAAGTGACGGCCGAGGCCGAACAGATTCGGGCGAAGGCTCGTTCCGCGAAGGCTCGGGCGCGGATTGCGGAGGCGGCGGCTCGGGCCATTGAGCGGCGGGGGCAGACGCCCGAGCAGGCGATGAAGCGGTTGCGAGAGATCGTGGACAAGATTCGCAATCTCGGCGGCGATGTCGAAATCGAACCGCTCGACGGCGAACTGTATGAGACCGACGACGAAGAGTCGGAGGGCGAGGGCTGACAGGAAAGCGTCCCGGTGGAGCGTCTGTCGTGCGCGGAGAGTGTGGCTGGGGTCGACGCTTCGTCGCCCCCAGCCCGAGCAACATCTAGTTCAACAACTGGGGGGCCCGAAGACTCGACCCCAACCACACCGCCCCTCGGCCCTCGGCCCTCGGCCCTCGCCCCTCGGCCGGTCCGCGTCACACGGCCTGGCCGAGGAACCAGCGGTCGAGGACGACTTGGCGGGTGAACCAGTTGGAGGCGAGCAATTGGCGCGCGGTCCAATGCAGCCATGAGTTCGGCAGCCAGTCGGTGGGAGTCCACGGATGAGTCTTCCCGAAGTGGGTGACGATCCGTCGGGAGTACGATTGCAGGTCGTCGCTGGAGGCGCCGGCTCGCGACTCCTGGATCACGTCGGCGGCGATCAGGGCCGATTCGATGGCGGGGCGGATTCCCTCGCCGCTTTGCGGATGCGCCAACCCGGCCGCATCGCCGATCAGCAGCACGCCGTCGCCGACCAGTTTGGGCGGGACCCGCTCGTACAACTGATAGGCGTGACCGTGAAACCGGATCGGGATCGAGGCGACGAGCTTGCCGCGGTCGCGCAGGAACTGAACGAACGCCGCGACGTGATCGGTGAGCTGCTCGGCACCGATGCGGCCGAGGCCGATGTTCAGGAACGAGCCCTTTCGAAAGCACCAGCCGTAGCCCGTGAGGTCGGGGCAGAAGAACAGCTCCGGCGTGTCGGCGGCGATGGTGCCGCTGGCCAGTTCCTCGTCCGTCGCCTCGAACTCCACCTCTTGGGCGGTGACGACCGATGTGTGCGGCACGTCGCGCGCCCCCAGCAGGCGGGCGACCGGACAGAAGTGACCCCCCGCTCCGATCAGCAGCGGAGCCTCGATGCTGTCGTTGATCCGCCAGCAACCGTCGCCGCGAACCAACGATCGGACGGGCTGTCCCAAACGCTGCTGTGCGCCGCAACGGTTCAACAGGTACGTGTCGAACTCGCAGCGCCGGATGCCGTAGCTGACGGTCTGACCGTAGCGGGTCTCAATCTCCCGGCCACCGATCATGCCGGTGTGAAACGCGGTGATCGGTTGCAGCACGCGGCCCGCCCGGTAGTCGTCGAGGTTGACTTTCAGGGACTCCCACACGGGTGGCGTGACCCAGCCCGCGCAGGTCTTGTCCCGGGGGAACGTCTTCTGGTCGATGACCACCACCTTCGCGCCGGCCTGAGTCAGCCGCCACGCACAGGTGGAGCCGGCCGGTCCGCCGCCGACGATCGCGACGTCAAACTGTTCGAGCATGATGGTCCTCCAAGTGCGTCTTCCAGACTTGAAACGTGGGTTGTGAGCGGCAAGGCGCTAGCCCAATGGCACTTACTTTACGTTGCAAGTAGCAGGCACAT
>JANODP010000483.1:0-5768 GCA_031412755.1 Schlesneria sp.
CAGCGGCAAAGGCTGCAGCGGACAAGGCCACACCCGCATCGCCGCCGACCTCAATTCCGATTCGCGAACAACTCAAAAGTGATCCACAACGGGTGCGCGTGTATTACGGAACCAATCGCGAAGTTCTCCTGCGGCCCACGCCGTCTCCTTGGCTTCCGGTTGCCTCTGTTGGTCTGTTCGTGGTGCTCTTGTTGTTGATCCTTCAAATCATAGGTTTGTTGAGGCGGTGGAGTGCTCGGATTGGGATTCGACTCGCCGCCAGTAACATCGTGCTCGTGCTATTCGTTGCCTGGATTTGGAATCCGAGAGGAACGATCAGCAGGACGGTCGAATATTCGCGGGGATTGGTGTTTGGAGCGCACGCCGACTCAGACAATCAGGTCCGCTATGGCCACTGTGATGTCACGTTGCCTCCCGCCGGGCTACGGAATGTTGGTGAAATGAATCTCGGCGACCCTGGATTCGAGGATCCCGAAAAGCATGTCATCCTCGAACTCACGACGCCGCTTGCCAAAGATCCGTTCTACGCGGAACTCAAACAGAAACTCGCCGCATTGAAATCCAGTGACAGAGACGTCTTTGTATTTGTCCACGGTTACAACGTGGACTTTCGCGCGGCCGCCTGCCGGACGGCACAGCTCAGCCTGGACTTGGATTTCAAAGGCGTCCCGCTGTTCTTCAGTTGGCCATCGCAAGGATCATTCCTCAGTTACGCTCCGGATGTGGATGAGATGCAAAACAGCGTTGGACCAATCAAACGCTTTCTGGAAGATGTGTCGCAGAACCTGGGAGCAGAAAAAGTCCACGTGATCGCACATAGCAGGGGAGGAGCAGCGGTCTCATTTGCCATCAGTCAACTCGATCCAAAAAAATGCCGATTCAACCAAATCATCCTGGCCGCCCCCGACATCAACGCCCAGACTTTCCGCACTGAGATCGCTCCCAAGTTGTCTGATCTCGCTTTGCGCGCGACCTTGTATTGCTCGCGGGATGATCGAGCCTTGCAATTCTCGAAGTCGTTCAACGACAAACCGCGAGCTGGAGACGGTCGCGAAATTGTAATCGTGCCGCCGGTGGATACGGTGGATGCCACCGGTATCGATACCTCGTTGCTCGGACACAGTTATTACGGGGACTGCGAACCGATGATCAAAGATATCCGCAAACTCTTCACGCAGAGCATCCCACCAATGGAACGAGGATTGAAAGAGCTGAGGTCGTCCGGCAAGCCATACTGGGTCTTTATGAAGCCCCGTTGACGAGGAAAGATGCTCTGCGAGTGAAGGCAAGGTGGCGGGGTGGCGAGGGTCGGGTCTTCGAACCCCCAGTGTTTGAGTTGAAAGTTCGTCGGAGCGGAATCGTCCCTCATCTGCTGGTGGTTGCGAAGCTCAGATCCCCGCCACAAAGTGCCGGCCGAGGTACAAGTTCGAGTGGCACCGGCGATCCCCTCATATCGGCGATGCGGTAAAGTGTGCGAGGTCTCCGTCGCGTTGGCGGGAGTACTCATCCCACTCCGAAATGGAAAGCACGCGCCATGTCCAACTATCCTCTGGCTGATCTCAATCCCTATCTGGAACTGCCGGCCGTCCAATGGAGCCTGAGCCTGCTGAAGGCGGTGGCGATCCTGGGGGGAGGCTGGTTGGCGGCTCACCTGGGAATGCGTTGGCTGGCGGCGGGCCTGCGGCGAGTTCACCTCGATCCGACACTCGTCGCGTTCCTCAGCAGTCTGACCTATTCGCTCCTGCTGGTTGTCGTGGCCATCGCGGTGCTTGGCCAACTCGGCGTGCAGACCGCGTCGCTGGTCACCGTGTTGGGGGCGGTCGGATTGGCGCTGGCGCTCTCGCTCCAAAGCTCGCTGAGCAATCTAGCGAGCGGGATCATCATTCTGGGTTATCGATTCTTTCACGCCGGAGACACCATTGAAGTGGCGGGGGCGCGCGGTCAGGTGACGGAGATGCTGATCTTCCACACGATCCTTTCGATGGAAGATGGCCAGCGCGTGCTGATCCCCAACAGCAAGATCACCTCGGAAATCGTGCGGCATCTTCCGTATCGACCGACGGCCTCCGAAGCAGGCAAGGACATCAGTGTTCCGGCCGAGCGGGAATGACATGTCGCCCCGTCCGGGGCGGGGGGCTGCGATCGAGTCGTCGCAGACCCAACGCTCGAGTCGAATGTGGCTGGGTGGCTCTGCGCTGTCGAACTTGCGATCAAGGCAGAATCATTCGGCCCACCGAATCAGCGAAACTGATATTCCGCGTTCGTCGGGTCGAAATCCTGGTCGGTCAGTGGCGCGTCGAAGGCGAGTTCCGTGAAGGCATACGATTCGATCAGCGTCGCCTCATCAAGCTGGTTGTCCGGGACCGCCGTTTCCGCACTGGGCCATTCATAGTGGCGTGTGGAGAGCGGTATGTTCCACTCTTGATCGATCATCGTGATCGACTTCCGGTAGATCGGCGATGCCTCACGGTTCTTGTACAGCATCGTGAATGTGTCACACGGTCGTCCGTCGAAATGCTCAACTGTCAATTCACACGACGCAACTCTCGCACGAGCCAAATCCTCTGCGTGAATGCCGTCCATGATGTCGATGAGAGCCAGCACGCCCGCTGCAGTCACCGGGTAACGGGCATTTCGCATGGCGATCCAGGAATCGGGAGACACCGAGAACGCCGGAAGCCGGGACTTCCACCCTCCGTCGTGCGCGATCAATTGGCCATCGTTGGCTCCCTCGGCGTAGATCACCTCGCGGCCGGCATCTGTGGTCAACCACTTCAGGTAGACGCTGAAGGGACTGTGGCGACACTTCAGGAAAATCGTTTGCTCGTCCAACAACTCGCCCCTCACGACCTCCTGCCTGCACAGCTTGGCCGTGTAGGTGGGGACCGTCAGCAAGAACGCCCGTCCACGTTGTAACAGCTCGACTTTGTGCTGAAGCGTCCGCTGCGCTGCAGTTAGCTCCAGAGCGTCTGGTTGAATCTGTCTGGAATCAGCGGCGTCGAGCAACGGTTCCGTCGGGGACCACTCAGACTGGTTTGAATCATGGACCAAGCGAGTTACAGGGTGCTCTGCGAAGGTCTGGGACTCATTGATGTTTGTCGGGACCGAGGGGAGACCGAGGGAGAAAAGAGCGCATACTCCCAAGCCAATTGCTCCCACGACCCGGACCACCAAGATGCCACTGTAATTCATCGGATTGTCTCATCGGAAATACACATGCCTCCATGACGGGATGTGACCGGATCGTGGTTCCTGCAACGACCGGTTCCACCATAAAGGTGCCGAACAACATTCTGAAAAGCAAGCTGCATGCCGCCGGACGCCGCATTTTCCTCAATCAGACGATTCGATGAAATGATTCTATCCCGGTGTTGGAGAAGCGGCAAACAGCGCGGATCATCCGAGTATTGGCGCCCTTGAGCAGCGTTTTCGTCAGGAATCGACGACGAAACATATCTTGAGAAATCGCCGTGATCGGCTTCCCGTCGAGCAGTCTGGCAATTTCTCTGCCGAATCCCGCGCGATAGTCGATCTGGCGCGCTGCTGAGGATGGAATGGCTCCGTCCCCCACTTTGAAAAGCGGATTGCTCTGCCCGCAAGGCCGGAGTGAAGTGACAAGAGCAAATGTCGTCGGAATCGAATTCACAACGAAGTCACATCGCGCGAGCGGGGGTGATCGATGAGTTGGCCGCTGTGGAGTTGGCCGGTCATGGCGTTGGGTCGCCAGAGGGACGGGGCGTCGAAGCAGGCGGGGTCGAGCTTCATGTTGGTGACGAGGACTCCGGCACGGTGAGTTGGCAGGCGGCCGGTGATCAGACCGTCGGGGCGGACGGCGAAGCTGCCCCAGCAGGACGGGCGGGCGGTGCTGTTGTTGGCGCTGACCCAGAAATGGTTCTCGGCCGCGCGGCATTGCATCGTCGCCGGGACGATCGTCTTCCAGATGTTGTATTTGGGATCGGCCGCGACCGTCTTGCGGGCGTTGTGGAACGACTGAAACAGCACCTCGACACCGAGCTGCTTGTAGCCGCGAAACAACTCGGGAAAGCGGTAGTCGTAACAGATGGCGACTCCGCAGGTGATCCCCTTCACCGAGAACGTGACGTAGCGGTCGCCGGGCGAGTAATGGCACAGGTCATATGTCGGCTGCCTGCCTCCCGTGCCGGTGCAGAAGCGCTTGTCGTAACGATCAACGATCTGCCCCTTCGGATTGATGACGTAGACGCAGTTGTGCGGCCTGTGTTTGTCACCGAGCCGATGCGTCGAACCCAATAGCACCCAAACTCGGTGCTCCTTCGCGGCCGCCATCACGTCGCGCGTGGCGGCGACGAGGCGATCCCAATCCAACTCGGCAATGCCAGGCAGATCGACGCCCGCATAACCCGACAACGCGCACTCCGAAAAGTGGACGACATCAGCCCGCTTCGCGGCGGCCTCGGCGACCTGTTTGAGCACCCAGCGACAGTTGTGCTCGATCCGGCCCTCGACCGAAAACTGACAGGTGGCAACACGCAGCGATTTCATTGGAACGGCCCTCATCAGGTGTGAGTGTTTCAACCGGGCGGGATGGTGCTGACCAATGTAGTGCGAACATCACCTCGTCTGAAAGTCATGTCAGCGAGTCGACGGAGTGACGTCGGCGAGTCGCTCCGCCGACTCGCGCTCCGGACTTGGATGACATTCGGCAATCGTTCGACCGCTACTGGACTTCGCCGCCGACGCGCCGTTCGACAGGGCTGACGGTTGGTCCGACATCGGAATATGCCGCTGTTTGCTCGACCTCGTCATGTCGAGGGGAAGGAATGGCGTGTGATTCGGAGTGGTGCGAGGTGCTTTCCAGCGGCGTCGCGCTGCCGAGATTCGACGGCATTAGAATTGCCAAGAACATCCCGCCGAGCGGGTACGCGTCCTGCGCGGGCGTGCGCCTGATCGGTGCTGCGGGTAGTGGGTCAGTTTGACGAAGGACCAAGTGTGGCACGCCCTGAGTCTGCGAAGGCGTGACGTTAAGCGGTGCTTGGTTCCACGCCCTTCGCAGACTCAGGGCGTGCCACTCAAACTGACCCACTACCGTGCTGCGACTTAACAAAGCCATCGTCGAGACGTATGTTATTCTGCGTCGAATGGCTCTCTCGTCCCTTACGATTCAGGGTTTATCATGCTGCGTTTGACTTGTCGGTTTGGGTTGCTGGTTCTGGTGGCGATCACCTTTTGCGCGGGGTCCGAACTGATGGCTCAGACCGTCGGGCCGAAGGCGGAAGACTTGGCGAAGTCTCGTGAGCGGGCGATCAACTTCCTCAAGACGAGCCAGGTGGAGGGAGGGCACTGGACGTCGCCCGAGGCTCCCGGCATCTCGGGGCTCATTACGTATGCGCTGCTGGTGAGCGGCGTGCCGGCGAACGATCCCGCACTGGAGAAGGCGCTCAAGCATCTGTCGTCCTACATCCAGCCAGACGGCGGCATCTACTTCCCCAAGAGTCATCACAGCAACTACGAGACGTCGATCTGTCTGCTGGCGTTCAGTGCCGCGAACAAGGACGGCCAGTACACCGAGACGATCAAGAAGGCGGACGCCTTCCTGCGCAAGCTGCAGTGGGACGACAGCGAATCGACCGACAAGTCGGACCCGAAATACGGCGGCGCGGGGTACGGCCGAACGGGCGACCGGCCCGATCTGTCGAACACGGTCTTCTTTCTGGATGCCCTGAAGGCGGCCGGAGCGAAGCAGGACGACCCGGCCGTGCAGAAGGCGCTGGTCTTTTTATCTCGCTGCC
>JANODP010000484.1:0-3734 GCA_031412755.1 Schlesneria sp.
GTGCACGCCGGCAGTTGGCGACCAGGGCTTGCATGGCGCGACCTCGCCGTCCAGCTCGCGGAGTACGTGTGCGATCTCGGCTTCACCCACATCGAACTGCTGCCGATCGCCGAGCACCCCTTCGGCCCCAGCTGGGGTTACCAGATCACCGGCTTTTATGCGCCGACGGCGCGACTCGGCTCGTCAGACGACTTCCGTTTCTTCGTTGATCATCTGCATTCGCGGGGTATCGGGGTCATCATCGACTGGGTTCCGGCGCACTTTCCGACCGACGGCCATTCGCTGGGCTCGTTCGATGGGACGTGTCTCTACGAGCACTCCGATCCGCGCAAGGGCTTCCACCCCGACTGGGGCACGCTGATCTTCAACTACGGGCGCAGCGAGGTCCGCGATTTCCTGCTGTCGAGCGCCCGCTTCTGGCTCGACGTTTATCACATCGACGGACTGCGGGTCGATGCGGTGGCGTCGATGCTGTACCTCGACTATTCGCGCAAACACGGCGAGTGGGTGCCGAACATGTTCGGCGGGCGTGAGAATCTGGAGGCGATCCAGTTCCTCAAGGACATGAACACGCTGCTGTATCAAGAGTACCCCGGAGTGTTGACGCTGGCGGAAGAGTCCACCTCGTGGGGCGGTGTCTCGCGGCCCGTCTATACCGGTGGGCTCGGCTTCGGCATGAAGTGGGACATGGGCTGGATGAACGACACCCTGCGTTACATGCGCCGGGATCCCCTTCACCGCCAGCACCATCAGAACGAGCTGTCATTCCGCATGGTCTACGCCTTCACCGAGAATTTTTTGCTGCCGCTGTCGCACGATGAGGTCGTGCATGGCAAGCAATCGTTGCTGTCGCAGATGCCCGGCGATCCCTGGCAAAAGTTCGCCAACCTGCGGCTGTTGTACGGCTACCAGTACACGCAGCCCGGCAAGAAACTGCTGTTCATGGGGGGCGAGATCGCGCAGTGGACCGAATGGAATCACAACGTCCAACTCGATTGGCCGCTGATCGGTCAGCCGCTGCATGACGGAATCCGACAACTGATCCGCGACCTGAACCAGCTCTACAAGAATGAGACCGCCCTGCATCAACTGGACATGTCGGGCGAAGGGTTCCGCTGGATCTCGGCCGACGACTGGCAAAACAGCGTCTACAGCTACGTCCGTCAGGGGCGTGATTGCAACGATTTCGTGGTCGTCGTGCTCAACCTCACTCCCGTGCCGCGATACGACTACAAGATCGGTGTTCCGATCGCCGGGTTCTATGCCGAGGCACTCAACTCGGACTCCACCTTTTATGGTGGCTCGGGCATCGGCAACGCGGGGGGGCTCTACAGCCAGGCCGGCCCCTGTCACGGTCAGAACCAACACGTCTCGTTGACCCTGCCGCCACTTGGCATGCTGGTCTTGAAGCCCGTCACCGGCGCAAAGCCGAAATCGTAAGACTTCCGGTTGATGTCGCGCGACGGAATTCCTGATACGACCGCACTGTCCGGTACTGTGCTCGCTCGGTCCCCACAGATTCTCAACACCTGACGAATCAGAGTGGAGCCGTCCGGCAGATTCTGCCGACTCACCCGCGATAAGGGCTCTGCCGAACTGCGGGAGGAGTGCGTCATCGTGCATCAAGATCAACGAATCGGGCTGGCGTTGGGCGTGCTCCTGTTGGGAGCGGCCGGGGCGTTCTTCTTCCGTCACGATGCCAAGCCGGGGGCCGAATCGCCCCACCTGCGCACGGCCAGGCAACTGGATGCCCGCATCGCCGAAAAGTCGATTTCGCCCTATCTGCAGGGGATCGAAGAGGTCGATCCGCCCCGGGGAATTGCGGCGCGGAACACTTCGGATCGCGGCGGTCCGCCGCTGCGCCAGGGCGATGACCGTTCGTTGCCGAGTCTCGATTCGCCCGACTTCTTCACCGAGGACTCGCGCGAACCGTTCGAGGCCTCGACCCACAACTCCCGGACGCGCCCGCAGAGCGACAGCGAAGGTGACGGGATTCCCGATCTGGCTCCGATCCCGATCCCGGACACCGACGAGATCGCAACGAGCGGAACAAACTCCCGCAGCGATGTCGCTCCCAACGCCGCGCTGACCGAGCGGCTGCACATCGTGCAGAAAGGTGAAACGTTGTCGTCCATCGCCGCGAAAGAGCTCGGCAGCACGAACCGCTTCATCGAAATCTACGAAGCCAACAAGGATCAGTTGAAGGACGCCAACGACGTGCGCGTCGGCATGAAACTGCGCATGCCGTCGCAGCAGGCGTCCTTGGGGAAGAAGTCGGCTCCGACGAAGAGTCGACCGGACTTGTTGAGCGATTCGGCGCCGCCGCTGCTCGACCCGAAAAACACGAAACGTGATGTGAGTGAACTGCCACCGATCACCGTCGCCCCCCAGTCTGACACCGCGAAGAACTCAACGCCGGACTCCGTGTCTCCGGGCAACAAGAAGTTCGTGCCAGCCAAGCGTCCGCCGTTGGGAACGCGCCTGCCGGGACCGCAGACCGACGCGAGCGATCCCCCCAACCAGGCCGGTCGCCGACTGAGCCAGCTTCCCCCGGAAAACGCGGACGGGAAAGTCGCCCGCTGACGCGAAACGGTTTCAAATTCGCGGACCTCTTTTTCTTGTCCCCTCGCCCCTTTGGGGAGAGGGGTTAGGGGTGAGGGGCGATTACAGTGGGACACTCGGCAACAGTTGCCCCTCACCCCCGGCCCCTCTCGCCCAAAGGGGCGAGGGGAGTAGAGCCGCTTCCCGAAGGAGGCGGCTGGCTCTCTTTGCATCGCGGTCGATGGGCTCCTAGAATGCCGCTCAAGATTCGCGTTTGGGCCTTCGCGAGCGTTCGACCCCGCATTCACTTTGGAGACTGACGACCATGGCATACACCCTTCCGCCCCTTCCGTACGCCCCGTCCGCGCTGGAGCCGCACATCGACACGAAGACGATGGAGATTCATCACGGCAAGCACCATCAGGCCTACATCAACAATGCCAACGCGAAGTTGGAAGCCCATCCCGCACTGGCGGCCAAGTCGGTCGAGGCCCTGATCTCGGACCTGGCTGCGGTTCCCGAAGACATCCGCACCGTGATCCGCAACAACGCGGGGGGCCATGCGAATCACTCGCTGTTCTGGACGGTGATCGGTCCCAACGCCGGAGGTGAGCCGACCGGCGACCTGGCCACCGCGATCAACACCGCGTTCGGCACTTTCGCCGCGTTCAAGGAAAAGTTTGCGACCGCGGCCACCACGCGGTTCGGCAGCGGCTGGGCCTGGCTCTCGTTCGACAAGGGCAAGCTCGGCGTCGAAAGCACCGCGAACCAGGACAGCCCGCTGATGGAAGGCCGCACCCCGCTGCTCGGCCTCGACGTGTGGGAGCACGCCTACTACCTCAACTATCAGAACCGCCGCCCCGACTACATCACCGCCTTCTGGAACGTGGTCAACTGGACCGAAGTCGCCCGCCGATTTGCCGAAGCTAAGAAGTAACACGGTCTCGATGGATGCCGGACTTCGGCCTTGTCTCATCCGCACCCCGACGCCCCTACGAGCGCCGGGGTGTGTTCGTTAACCCGGATTATTCACGCCTCAAGTAGTGTCGTCGACAGAGCGTGGCATTGAAGCCTGACGCGAAAGCGAAGGGATGTCACAGCTGAACTTTCGCTTGCGCTACAGGCTTCAATGCGACCAGGAATAATCCGGGTTAAACGGGCGGCTCGTCACCCACGAGATTCTTCTGGCGGGC
>JANODP010000485.1:0-8722 GCA_031412755.1 Schlesneria sp.
CAAATTTCAAAATTGGCCGGGAGGACGTTCATATAGATGGGATGCCGATCAGCCGGCCAATTTTGAAATTTGAACGCCCGACCCCAGAACACTCCAACAATCGGGGTTCACCGCAGCGCTTCGAGGGCCGTCAGCCTCATGGCCGACAGTGACGGAATCAGGCCGCCGATCAAGCCCATCAGGATCGAGAGCAGCATCCCCATCGCCAGGGTACTGGCATCGACGGTCATCCGCAGCACCACCGACTTCCCACCTCCCTGCGCTCCCGACACGATGCTGCTCGCGGTGAGGCCGTCGCACAGCGAGCCGATCGCACAGCCAATCAGCCCCCCCACGATCGCCAGCACGATCGATTCCAGCAGAAAGGAGACGAGGATCTGCCAGCGCTTGTAGCCGAGCAACCGCAGCACGCCGATGTCCTTCGTCCGCTGGCTGATCGCCGCGAACATCGTGTTCATCACGCCGAAGATTCCTCCCAGCGACATGATCAGCGACAGCACGATCGTCGCGACCAGGAACTGCATGTTCGTCGCCGACATGTTCGAGAAGTAGGTCGTCTCGACCTGCGGGTTGATCTGGGCCTTCGTGTACTCATTGGCAAAGTAGTCGCGGACCAGTTCGGCGCCCCACGCATCGTCGTTCTTGGGCGTTTTGATCTCCTGTCTGACCGGTGTTGGCGCGGAGGGGTCCTCTTTCTTGAGGGCCACCGCCTTGTCGTAATCTTCCTGCGCCTTCTGCTTCTTCGCGGCCAGGAAAGTCTCGCGCTGGTCCTTGCGAAAGTTGGGGTCGGCCCGCAACACGAACGTCGAATAGTTGGGCTTGCCGAACAGCGGGCCGATCTGCGACTGCTTCGTCCAGACTTCCGAATCGTACAGCGAGCCGGTCTGCTCCATGATCCCCGTCACAATCCACAGTCGGCCGCCGATGTCGAACGTGTCCCCCACTTCCAGTTGGTTGCGGTTCTTCGCGGTGGCAAGTTCCTTCTCGTGCCGATCCGCTCCCAATTCGCGGGCGATCCCCGCGCCGAGCACGACTTCGATCGCCGTCTCTCCCTGCTTCCCGATGGCCCGCACACCGGCCTCGGAAAACCAGCTTCCTCCCGCGCCGAGCCGCATCGAGTGAACTCGCGCCGACTTTTCGGGGAGCTCGACGCCGCGTACCTGCAGAAAGCGGCGGCGCGGCCGGCCGGGCGGCGGATTGGTCAGCGTCTGCACCGCGTTGAGATACGTTTCGCGACTGACCAGCGGTTGGCCGTCCTCCCTGAGCACCCCCTCCTGCGTCTCCAAGTCCGTGGCATCGGCGAACGCGAGACTGCTGAACGCCTCATCGGTCGCCCCCTCGGCCATGATCATCACGTTGCCCGGATGGCCGCTCGATTCGGTCATCGCGTACATGCCGTTGATAAAGGCGAGAAAGACCGTCTGCACGCAGACGACGAGCGTGAACGCGAACGCCGTCAACATCGCCGTCTTCCAGCGGACCGCCAGATTCAGCACGTTGTAGCTGAGCGGCACCTTGGTCAACGCGAACAACAGCAGCACGAATCCCACAACGCCACCCACGATCCCCAACAGGATCGGCGAGTCGGTCGAGATCTGCCACGGAGCGGCGGCCAGCAGGTTGAGAAACATTGGTCGTTGTCATCCAGTTGGGTTGCTGAACTTGAATCAGGGGTGGTGTGACGAATGGGATTAATGGGATTGATGGTTTCCTTTGGTCCTTTTCGTCCTTTCCGTCCCTTCGCCTCACGTCACCCGGGCAAACACATCGGCAACCTTCACACTGCGTGCCTCCCAGGCGGGGAAGAAACTGCCAACGAAAGCGGTCGCCGCTCCCATCGCCGCTCCCCACCAGAGCGAAGCCATGGGAACGGAAAACTTTGGAAAGAATGCGATGCGGAACGGCAGGCCGCCCCAGACTCCGTTGATGATGCCGTAGGTCAGCGCGGCACACAGCAGTCCCGACAGCGTCCCGACGAGCAACGCCTCACCCTGCACCAGCATCAGAATCTGATTCGGACGGAATCCGAGCACTTTCAACACGGCGAACTCCATCTGCCGCTCGCGGACGCTGATGTTGATGGCGTTGGCGATGACCATCGACAGCACCACCAGGCAGAGCGGCGTGAGCACCCACCGCAACACCCAGATGATGTCGCGGTAGGCTTCGAGGAACCCCGAGATGCCCGTCGATGAGGTCTCGCACTTCACAGCCGGGTTTGTGAACGACGACGACGTGATGATCTGCTCCGCCACCTTGTGAAACGTCGGCTTGTCCTTCATCCGCAGCCAGACAAGGCCCAGCGTTTTCTCGGCCATCGGGTGCGGCTTGTTCTTCTCGCGCTGATAGGCATCCATCTGCAGGTTGAAGAACTCGCGGCTGATGATTGCGCTGTCGGCGAATCGAGCCGGTTCCTTGGGGAACGTTCCGACGATTTCCAGTTCGAGGTTGATGTCTTTGAAATTGCGACCGTAGGCCGTGAAACGTTCGCCGACCTTCTTCTTCATTTTTTCGAGCCGCTCCAGCCCGACGATGACTCCGTTGGGGGTCTCCTTCATCCTGGCGATGGCTTTGATCAGGGGCTCGACCTGTTCGTCGTCCATTTCGTCCAGTTCGTCCATCATCGTGCGCGACTTCTCCGGCTCCATGATGAACGCGAAGAACAGGTTCTCGAAGCTCCGTTTGGCCGGGTTCGATTCGGTCGAGCCGAGGAAGAAGCCCCACGTCATCGCATCGGTCGGATGCGCGGCACTCGCATCGCCCGGATCGGCGGCTCCCTCGCTGAGGCCCTTCGCATACGAGTAGGGCATGATGCTGGGAACCTGCCATTTTTCGGTGACGATCGCCTTCAGGTTCGCGCTCTTTTCGGTCGTCGACTTGTCGAGCGCCGTCAACACCGTGAAGACCAGCGTCACCACGAGCACCATCACCATCGTCCCCAGCGACGTGAGCAGCGTGCGGACGGGATTGCGCCGGATGTTGTCGAAGATCAGGAAGAAGAACTTCATGGCGAGACTCACTGCGGAGGAGACAAAACTTCAAATCTCAAATCCGAAATCCGAAACGAATCCCAAATCTGAAACTGCGAAACCCCAAACGAAGAAACCCAATGAGAGCCGTACATCCAAGAACCGGCTCGCATTTCCGCGCCGGTTGGAAGCGACGATTCCGCATTTGGGATTTCCGTCATTGGAGTTTGTTTCGGGTTTCGAATTTGAAATTTGGGATTTCACGTCTGGGTACTCACCAACAAACCCTTGTCGAGATGCACCAGCCGGTCGGCCCGCTCGGCGGCGCGCGGGTCGTGCGTCACCATGATGACCGTCTTCTTGAGTGACTTGCGCAACTCACCGAGCAGGTTCAGAATTTCGTCGGCCGACTTGGAGTCGAGCGCACCGGTCGGTTCGTCCGCGACGATCAGCGCCGGATCGGTGACGATCGCCCGCGCGATGCCGACTCGCTGTTGCTGACCGCCTGAAAGCTGGCCGGGTCGATGATGGAGCCGGTCGGACAACCCGACGACATCCAGCGCGTTGAGGACTTGCTGCTTTCGCTGGCTCGCCGTCAGCGGCAACAGCAGCAGCGGCAGTTCGACGTTGCGGTAGGCCGTCAACACCGAAAGCAGGTTGTAGAACTGAAAGACGAAGCCGACGTGGCGAGTCCGCCAGGTGGCCAACTGGCTTTCAGACATCCCCGAAATCAGATTGCCGCCGACCCGTACTTCGCCCTGAGTCGGTCGGTCCAATCCGGCGATCAGATTGAGCAGAGTGGTTTTTCCCGAACCGGACGGCCCCATCAAGCCGACGAACTCCGCCTCGGCCACATCGAGGTTCAGACCGTTCAACACATCCACGACATCGCTGCCGCGCTTGAACGACTTGTGAACGTTATGCACTTGCACACACGGCGTGGAACTGGTCATCAAGGAATCCTGAATGGGCTATCGGTCGGTAGACGATGTCGGGTGGCAATGAATCGAAGGAATGGGACGGATGGGAATCATGGGACTGATGAATCGCTCATCTGAATCGCTCATCGCGCGTCAGCCCCATTGGTCGCATGCGTCCCATGAAATGCGAGTGCACCATCCAGATACTGAAACCACATCATTCGACTTTTCATGATCCGGGTTCACGGTAGTGCATCCTGTGCATTTGGCTCGGCGTCCACTGCGGCGGGAGCCGGCTCATTTGTCGAAGCAGGCACGGTTGGCGAAACGACGGTGGCAGGAGGCGGTTCGCCCACCGAGTCGTTGTAAAACGTGACGATCGCGCCCATCTCGGGCTTGAGGTACATTCCCTCTTCGTCGGCGGGAACGGTCAGTCGGACACGTACCGGCACGGCACCTTTCGCCCGGTCCGCGATCGGCATCAGACGCGAGACGATTCCCGCGTAGCTCCGCTTCGGAAAGGCTTCCGCGCGCACCCGGCACTTCTGTCCCTTGAAGACCTTGGCGATGTCGCGTTCCTGAACGCTGAGATCGACCTCCAGCTTCGACAGGTCGGCCACGTCGCACAGGCTGAACGATCCGTTGAAGGCGACCGGGTTAACGAGGTTCCCCAGTTCGGCGTTCTTCTTGAGGATGGTGCCGCTGATCGGCGACGTGATGGTGCAGTTGTCGAGTCGCCATTTGGCCCGTCTCAGTTCGGCCTCGATCTGCCGGACTTGTGCTTCGGCCATGCGCTTTCGCTCACGGCGCGGCCCGTCGATCATGAGCTGCGCCGTGGCCCTCAGCTTCTCGACGCGCTGGGCGAGGGCCAGGTACTGCGATTTGGCGGACTCCAAGTCCTGCGGCTGGGTGATCTTTTTCTCGAACAAGTCCTTGGCCCGCTCGTAGTCCTTTTCGGCCTGGTCGAGATTCGTCTGCGCTTCCGCGAGTTCGGACTTCGACTGCTTGATCTCGTCGGGTCGGCTCCCTTCGCGCAGCTCGGCCAGACCTTCTTGAGCCGACTCCAGCGACGCGTTGACTCGTTCGTACTCGGCCAGGTACTCGGTGCTGTCGAGGATCGCGAGCACGAATCCCTTCTCGACCCGTTGCCCCGCCTCAAAGTTCAATTCGATCACGCGACCGCTGACCTGCGGACTGACCAGAATCTGTTGCTCAGGAATGATGTAGCCCTTGGACTCGAGCGCGATCTCACCGGAGGCATTCGCCGAGGCTGGCAACGCCGTCGTCGATCCCGCCGCGCCGGCACCGGGCTTCGAGCCGGCCGCGACCGCCGCCAACTCGTCCGTTCCCGCCGAAGAAGTCACGGGTTTCCACGGGCTGCCCATCAGCAGCAGGTACACCACCGCTCCCGCCAACACCAGACAGAGCAACCACGGCAGCCGGGCCGATCCGGACGAACTGCCTCCCGGCGGAGGTAGCCTGAGGGACTGCACACGGTCGGCCAGCGAAGTCGATGGTTCGGTCGATGCCACTGCGAAAACTCATGCATGGGAAAATTGTCGAAACGGCTGCCGACGCGGCGGGCTAAATGATTACAATCCGCCACCAAATTGCCAGTCGCACCGAGCGGCTTCGCCCACGAAGGTTAAACCGTCCCCGAGTAACTCGCCGCAGATCGATGACACCGGTAGATCACTCCATCCCAGAATTCTCACAATCCATCAAGCCATGCTGACAGACACCCATCCCGACGCTGAATCCGTTCAGTACGAATTGCTGCGCCGGATGACGACGGCGCAGAAGTTTGAACTGACCTGTGCCCTCACGGACATGGCCATCGACCAGACTCGACGCGCGATCGAACGGCGGCATCCCGGTATCACGCAGCGCGAGGTCGATCTCAAGTTTATCGAACTGAGCTACGGAGCCGATCTCGCAGAGCAGGTGCGTCTCTATCTGAAGGAGCGCGGAGATGGTTGATCCGCGCCTGTTGTCGGTCATTCGCCCGGTCGTCAGCGTCTTTGAAAGGCTGGAAATCCCGTACTACCTCGGGGGCTCGGTGGCGGCGATCATCTACGGCCTGCCGCGCATGACGCTTGATGCCGATCTCAGTGCCAGTCTGGTGGAGTCGCACATCCCGCAACTCCTGGCCGCCTGGGAGAGTGATTTCTACGTGAGCGGCCCGATGATTCGCGAAGCCATCCAACGGCAGTCGTGCTTCAACCTGATCCACCTCAGGACGGTCTACAAGGTCGATATCTTCTGCTCGCACGCACAGGCCTTCCAACAATCCGTTCTCGACAGGCGTCGTCGCGATTCGCTGGTGTCCGACGATGACGAACTGTGCATTGACGTGGCCACGCCGGAAGACTTGATCCTGCTCAAGCTCGTCTGGTATCGCAAAGGAAACGAAACGTCGGAACGCCAGTGGCTCGACATCCTGACGATCCTGAAGCTGCAATCCGTTGTGATCGACGTCGATTACGTCGCCGAGTGGGCGGTGACTTTGAACGTCCTCGACTTATGGGAGCGAATCCGTGAAGAAGCCGCTACGCCTTCCCAGCCACAATCCTAGCCAGCCACTCCTCTCGAGAACGGATTCATGAACGACGAAACCTTGCAGCGCATTCAGCAGATCTACGGGGTCGAGAACTGGTCGGCCGGGTATTTTGACATCAATGCCAAGGGGCACATCATCGTCCGGCCCGCGAAGGGTGATCCGCGGTACGTGGATCTCAAGGAGTTGGTCGATCACCTGCTGGGTGACCGCAAGCTGCAACTGCCGCTGCTGATTCGGTTCCCGCAACTGCTGACGAGCCAGTTGCGGACGCTGTCGGGGGCGTACCAGGCGGCCATCGCGCAGTATGGCTTTCACGGGCAGCATTACCCCGTCTTTCCGATGAAGGTCAATCCGCGTCGCGAGGTCGTCGAGGAATTCCTGCGCGACAGTTCCCGCTGCCGCGTCGGCCTTGAATGCGGATCGAAGGCCGAGCTCTACGCGGCCATCGCGCAGGAGCAGACTCCCGAGTCGCTGTTGCTCTGCAACGGCTTCAAGGATGAGGCGTTCATTCAGACGGCGCTGCTCGGCGTGCGGGCGGGCAAGCGGGTGACGATCGTGGTCGAAAAACTGAACGAACTGAAAATGGTCGTGAAGCTGGCGCAGCAGACGGGCATCGCGCCGTGGATCGGATTGCGTGCCAAACTCTATTCGCGCGGCTCCGGCAAGTGGGCCTCGTCAGGTGGCGACTCGGCCAAGTTTGGATTGACCACCTCCGAACTGCTGCAATGCGTGCGGCTGCTCAAGGAGGCGAAGCTCGACGGCCAGTTGAAGCTGCTCCATTTTCACATCGGCTCGCAGATCACCGACATCAAGCGGGTGAAAAACGCGATGAAGGAGGCGGCCCGCGTCTACGCGAAGCTGCGGCAGATCGGCTGCGGGATCGAGTTCCTCGACATCGGCGGCGGCCTGGGCGTGGATTACGACGGCTCGCAGACGCGGTTCGAGTCGAGCGTCAACTACACCGTGCAGGAGTTCGCCAACGACGTCGTCTATGTCATCAAGGGGGTCTGCGACGAAGAGAACGTGCCGCACCCGCACCTCGTCACCGAAAGCGGCCGGTTCATGACGGCCTATCACACGGTCTTCATCACCTCGATCCGCGACGAGATCGAAACGTTCGCCGACGATGAGCCCGAAGTCACCATCGACGCCGACGACCCGCAGGTCATCACCGAACTGAAGGATCTGTGCGACGGCATCAACGGCAAGAACTACGCCGAGTACTACCACGACGCCCTCGAACACAAGGACGAACTCCACACGCAGTTCAATCTGGGCCTGATCAGCCTGGAAGACCGTGCGAAAGGCGAAGTCTTGTTTTGGGAGGCGTGTGCGCGGGCTCTCAAAGAATCCGAGGAAGAGAGCTTTCCCGACGAAGAGTTCGAGCAACTGAAGAAGATTCTCGCACAGAAGTATCTGTGCAACTTCTCGCTCTTCCGCTCGGCCCCCGACAGCTTTGCCATTCAGCAGTTGTTCCCGATCTGCCCGATCCACCGGCTGGATGAGCTGCCGGAGGACTTCGCCACGCTGGTCGATGTGACCTGCGACAGCGACGGCAAGATCGACCGCTTCGTCGATCTCAAGGACGTGAAGCAGACGCTCGAACTGCACAAGTGGCAGGACGGTGAGGACTACTACCTCGGGCTCTTCCTGACGGGGGCCTATCAGGAAGTGATGGGGAGTTATCACAACCTGTTTGGCCAGCCGAACGAGGCTCAGGTTGTCATCGACAACGACGGCCGCTACCACGTCACGAAGCTCGTCCATGGCAGCCGCATCAACGACATGATGCAGTTCGCCCGCTACGACAAAACGCAGTTGCTGGAGTCCTACCGCAAACAACTCGCCGGTCGCGTGGAAGCCGGTTTCCTCACCCAAGAGACCGCCGACCAGCTTGCCGCCGAATACGAGGCCGGCGCGATGCGAGGAACGTATCTGGAGTGACGAGACTTAACCCGGATGATTCATGCCTCGGGTAATGCCGCCGACAGAACGTGACATTGAAGCCTGACGCGCAAGCGAATGAATGTCACAGCAGAACCTTCGCTTGCGCGTCAGGCTTCAATGTGACCATGAATAATTCGGGCTAATTCCACGAGACATCTGTGCCACGTTACCTCGCCGGAGCCGGGAAACGGCTCAATGAGGTCGCGTGACGGAGACCGCGGACCGGGACTTCAGGAACAGCCACTCCATGATCGTCGGGCGGTATTCGGCCAGGATGGCCCGGCGAGTCGACAGGTCGAAGGGAACCAGCTCGGGGTAGTCGTACG
>JANODP010000486.1:0-10963 GCA_031412755.1 Schlesneria sp.
ACCTACGACAAAGGAGTACGGCTAACTCGATCCGCCTTCCGTCCTATCGCCAACCGCTTGAAACGCCACTCCACACTCCCCAAATGGAGCCTCACCATTCACCCAGCCTGACCGGGAGATTATTTTGACGTTGCTGCCTAAGATTCCTATTCGGGGCAGCAACGCTTCGAACCATTCAGCGCGATGTCCACAATCTCCATACAGACGACCTTGTCTGGCAGCAGAGACCCGCCGATGAAACCCCCATCCTTGATCGCCCTTCCTGTTGGTTTGTTGCTCTGGGTGATCAGCGTTGCCTTGGCCTGTGGGCAAGAGCAAGACAACAAGATCACCAACTCCGTCGGCATGAATCTGGTGCACATTTCAGCGGGCGAGTTCATCATGGGTACTGGTGAGGCCGCTCCGAAATCACGCGATGAATGGAACGGCTACGATTGGGACGAAGCACCGGCTCATCAGGTCAGGATTACCAAACCGTTCTACATGGGCGTGACGGAAGTCACCAACGCCCAGTACGAACATTTCGACCCGGAACATCAAGAGCTTCGAGGCAAACACGGAACCAGCAAAGCCGATCATGAGCCGGTGGTGATGGTCACTTGGCAACAGGCCGTCGACTTCAGCAACTGGCTGTCGAAGCAGGAAGGCCAGCCGTATCGCCTGCCAACCGAAGCCGAGTGGGAATACGCCTGCCGCGCCGGAACGACCTCGCCGTATTACACGGGTAACAAACTGACGCCCGAACTAGCCAACTTCGGCAAAACAACCGATGGCAAACGCCTTGACAGGTCCGCAGCCGTGGGCAGCTACCCGGCCAATCCTTGGGGTCTGCGGGACATGGTAGGCAACGTGAGCGAGTGGTGCCTCGACTGGTATGGACCGTACGTCGGCGGCGAACAAGTCGATCCGGTTGGCCGGGCCGACGGTTGGGTGCGCGTGACGCGCGGCTGGAGTTATCTGTCCGCTTCGCACCAACTCGGCGCAGTTCGCTACTGCCGGTCGGCAAATCGTTCCGGTCAGTTTCCCGAAGATCGAAACCGCCTGACGGGATTTCGAGTGGTGCTTGGCGAGATGCCGGCGACGAAGCCGCTCCCCGTGGAGCCAGTGCCGTTGCATCAGCAGAACGTCAAGCAGAGCCCCGCACCGAAGGAAGGCCCCGACGCATCCCGGCCGTACTTCGCCGACCTGAGCAAGGGGTTGGCTCCCGCCAAGGATTTGTGGGGGTCGATCTATGGCTACTGGAATCACTTCGGCACCATCACCGTCTGCCCCAACGGCGATGTGCTGGCCGCGTGGTACACCTGCACGCAGGAGGAAGGCCGCGAGTGCGCCCAGGCGGCGGCCCGATTGCGCGTCGGCTCCGATCAGTGGGATCCGACCGCGTTCTTCTTCGGCACGCCCGACTGTAACACGCACGCGCCGGTGCTTTTGAGCGACGGCAAGCGGCTCTACCACTTCTTCACGCAGTCGTTCAACGGTTGGGACGACGCGGCCGACTGCATACGCACTTCGGATGACAACGGCGCTACGTGGTCGAAGCCACGCATCATTTTGTCGCGCGAAGATCCGCTGCGCATGAGTCAGCCGTGTTCCGCGTTCGTGGCGAAGAACGGCAAACTCGTGCTGGCTGTGGATGGTGACTTCGGACACCGCGACGAACGGATCATGACCAGCGCCGACAATGGCCAGACGTGGGCCGTCGGCAAGGGCGACTTGAAAAAGGCGGCCGGCAAATACGCCATCCACCCGGCCGCAGTGCAGCGCGACGACGGCAGCTTCCTCGTGTTCCTGCGCGGCCCCGACCCGATGCCAGCGTTTACTTCCAAGGATGAAGGCGAAACATGGGAGCCGATGAGCACTCCCTTCCCGGGCATCAGCGTCGGCCAGAAGGCCGCGGCGCTGAAACTCGCGAGCGGCGCGTTGCTGCTGGTCAGCTTCGACAACAAGAAGCAACTCGGACTTGGCAGTGTCTACGCGGCGCTGTCTTACGACGACGGCAAGACCTGGCCGCACGTCCGCAAGGTCGAAGGCCCCTCCGGCTACATGGCTCTGGCACAGGCGCCCAACGGCATCATCTACCACCTCGGCCCCAGCGGCGGCGCTCCCGTTCGTTGCGTGGCTTACAACGAAGCCTGGCTCAAGGAAGGCAAGCCGCTCCCGTAAGTTCCGTCGTCCGCGACCCGCCCTGTTCACTCTTACGAGGCCTCATATGCGATACTCTTCCCTGCGCAGCCTGACTCTCTCGCTGCTTGCTCTCTTCGTTGCTCCCGCCTTCGCGCAGCAAAAGCCCTTCAAGATTCCCTCGGTCGACCTGAAGGAACAAATCATTTGGGGTTCCATCTGCGAGGGTACCGACGGTTTGATCCTCGGATTTGGTGGCCAGGACCAAAAGAGCGACGAGCTGCCGCGAACGCGGGTGAAGATCGAGGGACAATGGAAGTCGCTCAGCACGGAACTGCGGCAGAAGAACCCACTGCAGAAGCACCACGAGAAATGCCAGAAGCTGACGCAGTCGGTCCGCGGAGTCACCGCCCGATTTCGTCACCTGTATTTTGAAGGTCACGAGATCGACAAGCTGCCAGCAGACGTGGAGTTGGAACAGAAGAAGCTCGCAGCCGCTTGCCGCATGGAGTTGGCATCACTGAACAAGGACTTGCAGGCGGCCTTGCGAACGGTGGCGGGCTACGACAAGCAGCAACTCGAACGTGCTCTGTCGAAACTCCATGAATTGGACACGTTGTCAGCCGCAGGCAAGTTGTTTTCGATCGAAGGTCAACTCGCGCTGGAGCAAGCGGCGGTGATGCTGGACGCCGAACCTCCCGCCCGCTTCGTCAGCCCGCTCGCCTACGATGCCAAGTCCAAGCTCTTTGTCCTCACGGCTGGCGACCACGGCGATTACCTCACCAATGATTTATGGCTCTACGATCCGGCCAGGCAGCAGTGGGAGCAGCGGCACCCCGCATCGGCTCCACCGCCGCGCGGAAGCCACACGTTGAAAGCCAATGGCGACGGCACCGTCACTCTGTCCGGCGGCTACACCTACACGTCGAGCACCTCGTACCTCGGCGCTCAGTACAGCGAACTCAACGACGGTGACTGGACCTACGACATCGCCACCAACACCTGGAAAGGCCCAGAGGGAGGCGTATCGTCCGACGCGCGGCTCTATCGCACCGGCCCTTTTCACCCCGACTATTTCCTGCAGGGTGCCAAGCCCGATGCGACCGCAACCAGGAAAGAACTCGACGCGATCCCGAGCAATCGGTGGGTCGAACTCAAGCCACCGCACAAGCCGGAGATGGTTCGCACCTGGGGCCACGCGGTTCTCGATCCCGATCACGATCTGGTCCTCGTTTTCAGCGGCGGCCACTCGGCCCACTGCGGCAGTGACGTGCTCCACTATCGCCTCGCCACCAACCGCTGGGAGCTAAACAGCCCAGTGGAATTCCCGCTCGGCCAGACGTACAGCAACACGTCGTTTCCCGAAGGCTTCAATCTCAACCGGCGACCCTGGATCACCGGCCACACTTACCAGAGCTACAACTACGACCCCGGCAGCCAGAAGCTGTACCTGAATGCCCGCGTGAACAACACCTACGTCTACGACCCGGTCTTCGGCGATTGGATCGGCCGTTTCCCCAAGCCGAAGCCGATGGTCTACGACGATTGCTTCTACACGCTGAACACGCTGCCGACACCGCACGGCCTGATCTGCTGGACCGGCCACGGCGGCATCTTTCAACTCGACGCGGACAAGCAGGAGTGGCGCGAGATCAAGCGCAGCGGCGATAAGTTGCCCAACGCTGAGGTCGATGCGTCCACGTTCGTCTTTGACTCAAAACGTGACCGACTGATCTTCGTTCGATCCGAATATGGAAAGAAGTTCGAAGGCGATCTGCACTTTTGCGACCTGAAGACGGGCGAAGTGACGAAATCGTCTCCCGCCAACGCGGCGGCCCTGGCCAACCTCGACCTGAAAGGCGTCGATCGAGCTGTCTACGACCCCGACCACGACTTGGTGCTTTTCTCCGCCTTGCTACCCGGCGAAACCGGCCAGCCGCGGCGGGCTCTCGCTTACGACTGCACCGCAGACAATTGGAAGTCACTGGCCATCAGCTACGAAGTCGGAAAGGAAAAACGCCCCGCTCACCCCGCTGGCCCCGGTCACTCGTGCGGCTTGTTGTTCGACACCAAGCGAAAAATCATCTGGGGCATCGACACGCACGATTGCCGGGTCTATGCGTTGCGTCTCAACCCGGCGACCGCCAACCTCAAACCCATCGAGTAATCCATCGGTATCTGCACAACTCGATGCATTTCGTAGAAGCGACCGCAAGGTATCGAACTTCCAGTGTTGGGAGGGCGACAATGTTTCGTCATGAGCCGCCTCAGACCAAGCACGGACATTGCTGATCCCAAGGGGACACACGCCAGAAACAAGCTCCTGTGCGTAATCGCGAATGCGGTCAAATCATGTTCGGAAGTTCGAGTCATTGTGCGCATCGGTTTGATCGCCCGATGGTTCGAGCCAGCGGTTTGTCGGACCGGAGCAGGTTCTTCGCATATCAAACGGAGATCCTGGGGCACGGCCCCCAGTCCGAACCCTGGTTGCGACAAGCCGCTCGCGCGTGACCGTTTTCACCCGACGATCTCGCTGAATTCGCCCGCGTTGTCGGCGAATTTGCGAACCGGGAAGTCGAGGCGGTGGAGCATCGTCACGAACAGGTCGCCGAGCGGGCGTTCCTCGCGGGCTTTGATGTATTGTCCGTGACGGAGACCGAGGTCTTTGCCGCCGGCCAAGATGATCGGGTAGTTGCGAGCGTTGTGAGTCGTGCTGGTGCCGCTGCCAAACAACGCCAGAGTCTGGTCGAGTACACGAGTCTCGCCTTCATGAATGGCCGACAAGCGAGACAGGAAGTAGGCGAACTGCTCGGCCAAGTAGCGATCGTACTCACCCCAGCTCGAATCTTGTGACGGGTTGGAGTGACTCAGTCCGTGATGTCCGCCGTGCTTGCCGTTGCCGATCTTGAGAATGCCGGGGAAGCGATCGCAGATGCCGTGGCCATCTTCGGACGAGATCTGGTAGGTCGCCACGCGGGTGGTGTCCGTTTCGAAGGCGAGCACAATCAGATCCATCATCGTGCGAATGTAGTCGGTCGGCCCCTTCTGGGAGACATCGAGATTGAGCTTCGAACGATCGACATCCGGCATCGCTTTGCCAAGCCAGGTCTGGGCCCGTGTGAGGCGGCTTTCGACTTCATTCAACGAAGACAGAAACTCATCGAGCCGCTGCTGATCGGGCCGACCGAGCCGGTTGCGGAGCGAGCGTGCATCCTCCAAGAGGAAGTCAACCCGCTTCCGACCCGACGCCAAGGCCCGTTCGCGGGCGGCGAGGTCACCGTCGGCCGGCCTTTCGAAGAGGCGTTCGAAGATGCTGCGCGGGTTCGACTCGGCGGGGATCGCTCGGCCTTGCCGATCGAACGAGATCGTCGTGGCGCGACTCTTCATGCCGGTTCCGCCGTTGCTCGACAACACCAGCGAGGGAATCCGCGTGTGCAGGCCATACTCGCGGGCAATCAACTGATCGATGGAGATCGAGTTGTTGAGGTTCTGACGAATGTCGGCTCCAGAAAGCCAGACGTCGCCGGTGTTGTGGCCGACAAGCTGACGACTGGTCGGGTGCGAGAGTTGGCCGAAGATCGTCAGATCCGGCTTGTGCTCCGAGAGCGTCTCCAGCGAGCGGGTGAATTGGTAGTCGGCCCCTTCGGTGCGTGGGAACCAGTTCCAATCGCTGGTCGGATCGGTCGGCTTCGTGAGAGCCACACCGTTGCCAAAGAAGAACGCACAGAAGCGTTTTGGCTTCTCGGCGGCGGGAGCGGCGGACGCCATCGCTTCCAGCCACGGTAGCGCGAGAGCCACGCCGGTGCCGCGGAGGAAGGTACGTCGGTCAAGTTGCCAGGACGGTTGAGGCATGGCGGGAACCTTGAGTTACTTTGTTTGGAATGGCTCGCTGGCAACGATCAGTTCAAGGAGTGCCGCCAGCCCATCGTCGCGTTTCTTCAAACTGGGTAGGAGGGTATCCATTGCTTCCATGTCGGACAGTGTCAAGGACCGACCCAGTGCGTAGCCTGCCACTTTTCGCAGCATTGCCCGGCGAAGGTCGTCGCTGCGGGTGCGAAGCAGCTCATCCTTCAACTCTCTCATGCCGTTGATGGTTACGCCAGTAGGAAGTTCGGCTTTCGCGTCGATCGCCTTTGAGGAGTTTTGTTTCCTCCAGTTGCCAACGGCGTCGAACTCCTCGAAGGCGAGACCCCAGGGGTCGATCTTCGTATGACACCCGGCACAGGCCGAGCTGTCGCGATGCAGAGCCAGTGCTTGCGTGATGGTCAGCCCCTTGAGCTTTGGATCGCTGGCCCGGTCGAGTTCCGGCACGTTGGGCGGTGGTGGGGGCGGCGGGTCGTCGAGTAGGTTCTTGAGCAGCCACATTCCGCGTTTGATCGGATGCCCGTCGAGGCCGTCCGAATTGCCAGTGAGCACGCTGGCCTGGGTGAGCAGTCCGCCGCGTTGGAGCATGGGGTCGAGCGTCACCTTCTGGAACTTCGGCCCCTGCACCTCAGGGATGCCATAGTGTTTGGCGAGTACTTCATTGACGAAGGTGAAATCCGCATCGAGGAAGTTCAAAATGCTCAGATCGTTTTGAAGTACGTGGCCAAAGAACTGGATCGTCTCCAGCTTCATGGCGGTGCCGAGCTGGTCGTTGAACTCGGGGTAACGCCCCTTGTTGACGGTGACTCGCTGCAGCCGATCAAGTTCCAGCCACTGCTCGGCGAACTGCTCGATGAACTGCCAAGCCTTCGGATCCAGGATCATGCGACGGGTTTGTTCGGCGAGCACCTTTGGATCGCGAAGCTGGCCCTTCTCGGCCAGTTGGAGCAGCGTTTCATCCGGCATGCTGCTCCACAGAAAGTAGGAGAGTCGGGCCGCCAACTCGTGGTCGGTGAGGCGTTGTTTGCCGGTCTCGCCGGAGCGACTTGCGGGCAAGGCCAAGAACCGCGATGAGGTCAAGACGACGCTCAGCGTTTCGCGGATGCTGGCTTCCAGCGTATCGGCTTCCTTGCGGGATCCAGTCCAGAAACTCATGAGGCGATCGAGTTCCGCCTTGTCGACCGGCTCACGGTAGGCTCGGGTGGCAAAACGTTTGATAACTTCCCGTGCGTAGTCAGGCTCGGCCAAGCCAGTGGTATTCGGGAACAGAATGCGAGTGTGCGACGCCGGCGGCCAGTGCTCCAAGTACAGACTTTCGAATTCGACCCACTCGATCTTGAGCAGCGGCGGATTCGGCTCTTTGCTCACCGACGGGACCGCGTTCCATGCATAGAGGATGCTGCAGTTCTGATCGCGGAAGTGACCCGGATTAGGCAACGGAAAATTCTCGATACGAGCGCGAAACTCATAGGTCCGAGCCTCAACATGATCGATAACGATCGGCTCGCTGACGTTCTTGAGTTCGACACCATGCAAGTTGGTGCAGCCGAGACCGACGGCAAGCAGCGGCGGGCGCGTGTTCTCCACGTCCGGATCGGCTTCGACGCGAGCGGCCCGCACCCGGATTAGCATCTCGCCCCGTCGGAACGGATGGTGCAACCGGAAGCCGTAACGAAACTCAGGCCGTACCAGCGCCGCTTCGCCGAACGGTCGCGGGGCGGCAGGCCGCAGCTCGCCGATCGGAGCGGGATCCTTGGCGTCCTTCCCAAACTGGCAATCATCGCTGATCTTGAAGGTCTTATCTTTGGCGGAGTAGTCGTAGCTTTCGCCGGGCCGATCCTCAGGCTTGGGCAGCACCACCGGGGGCTTCTTCGCCTCAAGTCGATACCGGTGTACTTCGGGGGCCGGACCAGTGACGATCGCCTCCGCCAGGGCCTCGTCGGCAATTTGCAGGTACATCTCATATTGGAGCGGTGACATTCGCAGCGCGTCGCCGTCGTTACGAAAACCTTCCTTCGATCGCCCATCCTCGGGCAGTCGCGAGCCGAACTCGATCCCCAGTCCCAGCAAATCTTGCATCGTCCGTTCGTACTCACGGCGGGTGAGCCGGCGGAAATGCGTTGCCGGATTCTTGGTCAGAGCCGCCCGTCGCATTTCCTGTACGATCCAACCGGTGATCAGTTCGCGATTCGCTTCTGCAAGCTGCGGCTCGTCCTTCGGGGGCATGTCACCGAAATTGAGCCGATTCAGCACCTCTTGCCAAGGTTCGCCGTCCTTGCCCTGGACGAGATCCGGGTTCAGCTTGTCGATCCGCAACTCACCCTTGGGCTTGTCGACGGTCGAGCCGTGGCAACTCAAGCAATACTGTTTGAGAACCGGGGCGACTTTGGCGAATGAAATCGGCTCCGCAGCGCGCAGAGAACTCGAGCTCACGCCCCACAAGACCAGCATCGCACAGAACTTGAAACTCACACTCTGCATTTCAGACCCTCATAAACCAAATGTTTCGCCTTCTCACTGAATTTCAGTTCGGGCGGCTTTACCCATTTGAGTGGCTCGGCGGCGAAAGTGGATGCCGAAAACAGGCTGGCAACGAAGGCCACAAGAGCGAATCGCATCCGTTCCCTCCCCCTCATTTCTTGTACCGATATACCCACACGACGCCGTTGTCGTTGCTGTCGCCGGCGACATGGCAGAAGCAGGCGTTCAACTCCCGGTCGTAACAGGTGTTGGCAGCGAATTGAAACTTGGGGCCGTCCGCCGGGAAGGGGAGCGGCTCTGCCCATGAATTGGTCTTCGGGTTGTACACAAAGATCCCGGTCGTCTTCCCGCTGAAATGGATGGCCACCACGATGTCGAGCCGAGCGTCGTACTCGTAGAACGCCGCGTTGGTGTTGGCGGGTGCTGGCGCGGTTCCCATCGGATTCAGGTGGCTCCACGAATTGCTCTCGATGTCGTAGGCCATGAGTCCTTCACCTTTTGAGCCGTCTCCGTCGTTTCGATAGAACCGGTTCCGTTTGGGATCGTAGCAACCGCAGGCGTCATAACCCTTGGGGGCCGGGCCTTTCGGCTTCGCATCGGTCCACCGGTTCGTGACGGGATCGAAAATCGCGACGGTGTCGGAACCGACCGCGAAGAATTGCTTCCTGGAAGGAAGGTAGTGGAACTGGGGAAAACCTCCCGCGTTGATGGGCATCGAGTTGTTCGCCGCGGATCGCTCGAACTTGCCCGACGCCACGTCGTAGAACCACGGTGAGAAGACGGCTTTCTTTTTGCCTTTCATCTGCTCTTCAAGAAGTCTCAACCCTTCGTCCATCTGTTTCTCGCCACCGAGGAAGTACCTGGGGAGTGGATTGTCCGACCAACTGACAAAGGCGAACTTCTTTCGGTCGGAATCGTAGGTGAGATAGCCCCAGGCATGAACCAACGTGTGGAGGGGAATGGGCTGTTTCTCATTGTCGATCAACTGCCCATCGTCATCGATGACAAGTTCTCCGGCTCTGACTCGCTGCGTGAAGGTCTTCGTGTTCATTCCGGGGTAGAGACACATCCAGGCGTGCTTGTTGATGTCGTAGAACCACAGATCGTCCATGCTGTGGCCATCAGGCTTGACGTAGGCGTGGACCCCTTCGCCGAAGAGAAAGGCTCCGTGCAGATCCGGTGCGAGGATCAGGGCTTTTGCCCCCCACGAACTGCCCCGAGCCTTTCCCCACTTCGGATCTGCGGCAGGAATGCCGAGGTTCAACCACTGGTTGTCGCCCATCGCCTTGATCTTCTCGATGTGCGCGCCCGGCTTGCTCGGCAGGCCGGCGAGCGGCCCACTCTTGTCCTGGGCGAATCCAGTCAGACTGACGGTGAAGAACGCGGCCAACATCACTGTGCAAGAACGGATCATGCAGAAGCTCCTTTTGAACGTCGATCCCGTCGTTGTCGGCATCCCGCTGAACATCATGGCTGCGCGTTGGATCATTGTCTAATTCGTACAAATGCAGTGGCGCATAGCAAGCAAGTCATTGATCACCGTAGCTCCTCTGTCAGTGCCATTCCCCTTCCCCGCACTCTTGAATCAATGTACCCTGATCGGTTGATGCGGTCCCCCGGTCGAAACTCGGCCGATCCAAAGTCCCTCGAACAATTTGCCATGTTTCCTTCATTGCAACAAATCCGGCGGCGAACGCTTTTGCAGGCGGGCGGTCTTTCTGCACTGGGGCTGAAACTCCCCCAACTGCTGGCGGCTCGAGCGGACCGCGCGATGACGGGAACGCCCGGCTCCGCAAGGGCCTGCATCCTGCTGTACATGACCGGAGGGCCCGCACAGCAAGAGACGTTCGACATGAAACCCAACGCCAATGTGGGTTATCGGGGGGACTTCAATCCGATTGCGACCAACGTTTCCGGTGTCGAGATCTGCGAACACCTGCCGATGCTGGCGCGGCAGGCACACCACTTCGCCATCATCCGCTCGACCTATCACAATAGCGACACGCACGGTGTTGGCGTGCATTACAACCTCACCGGCCTGAAGCATGCCCCGCGCACGAGCGGCGAACCACAAGTGGATCGTCGCGATCCTCCATGCATTGGCGGTGCGATTCGACAATTGCGGGGAGACAAGAACGGACTCCCCGCCTCCGTCCACCTGCCTGTGCGCATTGGGGATCAAAACAATTTTCAATGGGGCGGCCAGCATGCGGGATTCCTCGGCCCCAAATTCGACCCGCTGATGCTGATCGACGAAAAGTGGATGCCCGGAGTTCTTCCCCCCGGTTTTGTTCCGTCGGAGGAGATCACGGCGAACCGGCAGTCGGCCAGGATTGGTTTGCTCGACACCATCCAAAAAGAGTCTGCGACTGGCACTCCGGCAGTGAGCAACTATCTGCGTTATCAGCGGGAAGCACTCGACATTCTCGGATCGGGATCGGCGTGGAGGGCGTTTTGCCTGGATGACGAGCGTCCCGAAACGCTCGCACGTTACGGC
>JANODP010000487.1:0-11689 GCA_031412755.1 Schlesneria sp.
TATCGCCAACCGCTTGAAACGCCACTCCACACTCCCCAAATGGAGCCTCACCATTCACCCAGCCTGACCGGGAGATTATTTTGACGTTGCTGCCTTATTCCCGAACCGAAATGTCCCAGATGCGGATCGCGTCGTACGCCCGCGCTGGCGAACGACTTGCCGTCGGGAGCGAACACGACGGCCGTCACTCCGCTGCGATGACCGCGCAGGGTGGCGACCTCCGATTGAGTGGCCACGTTCCAGAGCTTGAGCGTTTGATCGCCGCTCCCCGTGGCCAGCAGATTGCCATCGCGCTGCGGCCCGCGCCACTGCGGCCAATCGTCCGCTCGCAACCCGACGGAACCGATCACGCCGACGATCAAGAGGCTCGACAAAAATGCCCGGGTCATTCGCTGCCGCCCTCCCTACCAACGCCTGTTCGACAGGGGCGGTTACTTGACTCGCACCAGCTTCATGATGCGGCCCGAGACGTTCCAATCCTGCACGTACAGGTTGCCGTCCTTGTCCCAGCAGGAGCCGTGGGTGCCGCTGAAGACCCCTTCGATCCATTTGTCCTGGGGGACGCCAAATTCACGACGTACTTTCGGATCTGCGTTGTAACCCAGTACGGCCACGATCGTGTTCTCCTTGTCGAGAATCCAGACGCGACCGTGCAGATCGGGCACTGACACGTAGTCACCCTGCACGGAGGCCGAGGTCGGCCAGAGCAAACCGGTCGCCACTTCCCCAATGAATTCGCCTCCGAGGCTGTAATGCAGCACCCGGCCATTCGGCGTGTGGTTCCGGTCGCAGATCAGCAGCCGCGGCGGGTCGTACCGCGTGTCCAGCGTCATGCCGTGTGCGGTGTTGAATTCCTTCAGACCGTTTCCCTTCATCCCGAAGTGCATCAGGTACTTCCCTGCCTTGTCGAACTTGAAGATGCGGTCGCTCGAGTAACCGTCCGCCAGAATGATGTCGCCATTCGGAGCAACGGTGATCGCCGTGGGAGCCCACTTGGTCATCTCCAATCCCGATTCCGCTTTGGTGGGGATGCCCAGCTTCAGCACGACATCTCCGGTTTCGGAGTGGATCTTGACCCCCTCACCCGCGGCATTGCGGGCACCGTACAGGAATTCGGCGTCTCCCTCCACGCGGACTTCAATGTCGTGAATGTTGTTGTACTTGTCGCCGAGGAACCGGCGAATGACCTTCCCCTCGGGCGAGAAGACGAAGATCCCCAGACTCGACGTGGTGTAGATGCTCCCCTTGCTGTCGACCACCACTCCGCCGTGCGTCGACCCCAGGACCGACTTCCCGTCCTCACCGAGCCCCCAACCGGGGACCGTGTCAAAAGTCATGGTCCCGCTGCCCATCCGCACCGGCTTGACGGGATCCGCCGCGAACCCCGGCAGGGCGAGACCCAACACGACCGCGATCGAAAGCCAACAGCTCTTCATAATCTGGATTCCTGGTTGTTTCCCGGCCGTTCTCGAATTGTCGGACTTGCTCTGAAATCCGCAGAACGAAGACACGCCAGAAAGTGACATGGTGAGAGACATCACGGAACGGTGGAGTATCCGGTTCCCTCATCCGCATTTCAACCGGCCCGTCCTCGTGCGACGAAACCAGCGTCGCAAAGCTGTGATGCTCCACGAATGAAGCTGTGGCCAACGATCTATTTCGTACCCGTCTTCATCTCCGGCACGGCAATGTACACCTTCTGATCGTAGTCCTTGAGCTCCTCCTCCGACTTTCCCCGCAAGTCCTCCGGGGTCGGCAGCGTGAGCGGCGCGTGAGGCCAGACCATGCCCTTGTTGTTTCCAGAGACTCCCACGTATCTCGTCACCGGCTTGTTCGTTTCCTGGATCCAGCCGGTGAAGATGATCGAGTGCGTGGTCTCGCCAATCAGAACCGAGACGAAACTCCCCGGCTTGATGAGCGACTTCTTTTTGGCATCCGGCCAGGTGGCCACGTCGCGCAGCGGGTAAACCTTGCCGTTCGCCTCGAAGAACTCGCGCATGTTCTTCCACTGGACGTCGGCGACATTGGGGTCGGGAGTCATCAGGCCGTTCTCGCGATAGACGTGCGAGGCGAACTCGCTGCACCACGCATTGCCGCGCCGCGCGTACTTGCGCCGCTCCGTCTGGCCGAGATCGGCGTAGGCGGTCAACAGGACCGGGTTGTTTCCCAATTCGTAGTGCTGACGCCGGAAGTCGGCCATTCGCTCCGAGAGGTTGAACACCGGATGTTGCCCCTTCTTTTCCGCCAGTTCGAACGGGCGGAACGACGGGTCGATGCGGCGCTTGTGGGGATACGTCTGCCGTTCCGTCGAATCGAACAGCGACTTGCCTCCCTTCAGCACTTCTACGTTGAGCAGCACGGCGGTCGGCCCCTTCGCCGCAGCCGGTCCTGCATGCAGGATGGCGACGTGATCCCAGATGTCGGCCGAGAGATTCGACCACTCCTCCCATTTCATTTCGCGGCCGTCGTTCCAGGGCTGTTGTCCGTCTTCCTTCGGTCCGAAGAAATACTCGACGACTCCCTTGTCGGAGACCGGCTTGCCATGCACGCGGACGAGGGCGAGGTCTTTGCTCGCCGGAATTTCCGCGAGCGACTTCTCCGTCATCTGTCCCACGAGGACGCCCTTGTCGTCGGCCCAGGGCTTGGCGGAAAACACGAACAGAAACTTCGGCTCGCGCTCGGCGAACCGCCCTTCGATGCGGATCTTGTTGACGCGGTCCGGAAGCAGACCTCCCGCCACCACCAGCCGCGGACTCGTGGCGAGGAACATCAGAACGGCGAGGAAGATTGTGCGCGTCATGTGCGGCTCCGTTATTCGACGGGAAGGGACTTGCTGCACGTCGAGGGCAGCGGCTGATAAACCTTGTGAACGATGCCGCCGAGCAACAGCATTTGCGCGAGATAGGCGACGCACCATTTCACCACCAGCAAGCCGGGAAACGGCTGTACGGCATACATGATGATCTGCCCGCCGCCGACCAGAACTCCCATCGACGCGGCATACCGCAGCGTGGCGCGGAGGCACCGCTTCTCCGCGACATTCGCGGCGAAGTTCACGGTAAACGCCGCCGCGACAAGAAATTGCCCCAGGAACATCCACGGCATTTTCGCCATCATCTCAGCCTCGGGTCGCCAGAGTTCCTTCGTGGCCCCATAGGTGGACGACAGCCAGACGGCATGAATCAGAAAGTCCGTGGCCCAGACGGTGACGAAGGCGACAAGGATCGTGATGACCAGACTCTTGGTGTTCATGATGAGGGGCGACCTTGTTGGTGGGGGACTGGCTGTTCGAGATTGAGCGTCGGAACCGGCACTCGGACAAGTGTCAGAGCGTGCCGTTTTATCGCTTCCGCTCGTACTGAAAGTCCAGCGTCCCTTCGGCGAGCGTGACATCTTTGATCGCTGCGAGCAGGTTGGCTCGCGTCGCTGTGTCGGGGGTGAGTTTTGGTAGCTGCTCGGCGGACAGGGCGTAGACGGTGATGTGGTACTGCTTCACGCCGGGGCCTTTGGATTTCATCGGGTCGTACTCGCGGCGGTTCTTGTCGTTGAGGCCCACGGTGCCAGTGGACTTGTCGTTCTTCGCGAGCTTCGTGACGTTCGCCGGAATGTTGTAGACGACCCAGTACGACTTGATGTCGCCGGGACCGGGGACGTGCCACACGTTGACCGCGAATGACTTTGTTCCCTGGGGAGCGCCCTTCCATTCGATCGGCGGCGACGCACTGGCTCCGTCGCCGGTGAACTCGATGGGAATGCGGCCGCCCGGTTCAAACGCGGGGCTGGTCACGGCCAACTGCGGCAGGTTGCTGTCGCCGCGCCGTAGGATGGGCACTCCTGCCCGTCCTTCTGAGGGACGTGACTCTGCGGGACGAGCATCAGGCCGACGCGGCGGTGGCGGCTCAGGCGGACGGGCAGGAGTGCCCATCCTACGGCCTCTCGGTGAGTACGTTTCGTTCGTCGTCGCGCCGTTCGTGTCGACGAACGTGAACTTCGCCGAGCCATCCTCGGCCAGAACGTAACTCACCGAGCCCTTCTTGCCGCGCACGTCATACGTCAGGACATAGCTGCCGGGCTTGGTCTCTTGGAAGTCGGTGATCTTCGCATCGCGCAGCGGCCGAAGATCGGGCCGAAGCGGCTCGGCGCGCGGCTGCGGATCGACCTGTCCACCGCGTTCGGTCACTTCACCATGAAAGCCGCCGTTGAGATACGGATACTTCTTCGTCGCGTGGTAGTGATAGTTGCCGTGCTGGTCCTTGTGACCGTTGAAGGCGTCAAGGCCGACAACCTTCGAGCCGTCCGGTTCCTCGTAGCCGTAGATCGGATAACCGTCGAGCGCATACGCGATCGGCAGACCCTTGCCGACAGTCTTTTCCAGATGGACGGGAGCGATGTGATAGTGATAGTCGTCCGCCCGGCCGCAGTGCCCGCCGAATTCGTCGAGTTCGCCGATGAGATAGGAATCCTCGCCCCGATTGTTGAGCGGGTTGAAGATCGGGACGCCGTTCGCCGCAATGGCGATGGCTCCGCGCAGGAAGTTTCCTTTGGCCGACTGCGGCTTCTTCGCCGGAACCGGATGCAGCGGGATCTGCCACGAGTTCTCGCCGATGTATTTTTGCGGCAACGGCACCTGCTGCTGCCACGCGGTGATGCCGACCATCATCTGGTGAGCGGGAATGCCGTTCGATTCGACGTAGAAGAAGCGATCGTCCGACCGAGTCTTGATCGCCTTCGTTTTCACAAACGCTTCAAACGCCTGTGACATCTCGACTGTCCTGTCGCGTGCCACGGTGGAGTCTTTCGGATTCGATTCGAGTTGAGCCAGCAGTCTCTCCACGTCGACATCGCCCGAAACGTGGCCACGCTCGCCCGAATGCGGGCTGGCCTCGGCGAAACCCAAACTCGGACGAGTTTGGCTGCGGTGAACCGGCTCGTCGAAAGACTCCGAGACGGAGGGCACCTCGGGCGCATTCGCCACCTGCTGCCGGTGCGAATGGCCGGGATGCGCGAGCGCCAGCCCGTTCGTGCAAAACGAGAACAACATCGCCGTCACAGGCATCAAGATTCGAGACATTGAGGACTCCTCAGCTCCCCAAAGCAGGAAGCGTCAACGTGGGGCGTTGCCACAGCCGATGTCACGTCTTTCTACGGTAATGCGCCTTCATGAAGGGGACCCACTGACCGTCCGGGCCGAGAAACTGCGACGACAGCGTGCGGTGGTCCTCGCTGAGGAATTCGATGATGTCCTGATACTTCGCCATCGTGCCGTCGCCGGTACAGCTCGGTCCTTCGGAATCCAGCGTCAGCACTTTCCCCGCCGCATCGAGCGTGCCGTTGTAAGGCCACAGGTGCGTCATCACCGACGCCACGAATGTCCCGACAAAACGCTTGATCTGCGGATCAAAACCGAGCGTCATGATCGACCGGCACTCGCCGCCGTCAGGCATCTCGCCAGAACCCTCGCCGATCGTCCACAGTCCTTCCAGCGACCGGACACTCTCCTGTCCCGTTGACTTCATCGGCGGTTGATCCGGCCCCATTTGGCATTCGCCCTCGAACGTCCATTCGCCGACCAAGCGTTGCAGCCATTGATGTTCTGATTGTGGTTGTGGTGTGTCCATGGCGGTCCTTTCTGAATTGGAATTGGCTAAGTGCCCGGTTGTCCCAAATGTTGACGTCGAGTGTCCGCTTTCGCTCCGCGAAAAAATAACCCTTTGGGGAGCGGCAGGCGACAATCACGCTTCGACGACGTCTCGAACGTTCATTCTGTGCCGGCCCGGATTGTCGATCAACTCGTCACTCATCGTTCCCTGATTCCGCCGCGAGACCAATTGTCCGTCAGTGTTTTCTGGAGGGATCGCACAGTCACACCCCTGCCTTCCCATCCGCCATCCACGACCCACAATCGTGCCGAGTCGATGCTTGTTAATCACTCACGAGTTGACCGTCATCACGTCAGCGATCGCGGCATTGACAGCGCGACAGAGTTCGACGACCAGTTCCTCGGGCATCGCCGGGGCTGGCATGAGAACGATCACGTCGCCGATGTTTCGCAGGACGACGCCTCGCCGACGACAGGCCAGCGTGACCTGATGGCCGATGCGCCGCCCGGGCGCGAAGGGCGTGAGTGGCTCCCGCTCTTGAACGAGTTCGATGCCGACCATCGCTCCCTTCTGACGGACTTCGGCGACGTGAGCGGTCGTCCCTCTGAGCGGGGGACGTGAGTTTCCCGGTTCCGCGAGCACCGACAACTCGCGCCGCAACACCGCCTCAATCCGCCTCGCGTTGCCGACGACATCGTGCTCGTCGATGAGCCGCAACGACGCGAGCGCCGCCGCACATGCCAGCGGGTTTCCGGTATACGTATGACCGTGGTGGAAGGTGCGACCCGACCAGGGATCGCCCAGAAAAGCGTCGTAGATTTCGTCGGTGACGAGCGTCGCAGCGAGAGGCAGATAACCTCCCGTGAGTCCCTTCGACAGGATCAGGATGTCGGGTGAGACGTCCTCCTGTTCGCAGGCAAACAGTGTCCCGGTCCGGCCGAACCCGACGGCGATTTCATCGGCGATGAGCGGGATGCCGTACTGCCGCGTCAGTTCGCGAACCCGCTTCAAATAGCCGGGTGGATGAACCAGGATCCCCGCTGCCGCCTGCACGAGCGGCTCCATCACGAAGCCCGCGATCCGGTGGGAATTCTCGGCAAGAGTTTGTTCGAGTTCAGCGAATGCCTGCCCCTCTGCCTCTTCATTCTGACTTCTGACTTCTGACTTCTGACATCTTCTCCCCGGCGATGGCACGCGCAGCGCTGGAAACATCAGCGATCCAAACAAACTGTGAAACCGGTCGATCCCGCCGAGGCTGATTGTTCCAACCGTGTCGCCGTGATAGGCGTGGTCGAGACACACGAAGAGGTCTCGCTCCTCGGGGCCGCCTGGTTTCTGGCGGTGATACTGGTAGGCGATCTTCAGCGCGACTTCGACTCCCGCCGCGCCACAGTCTGCGTAGAAAACCTTGTTCAATCCGGCGGGAGTTCGGCGCACCAACTCGGCGGCCAGTTCGATGCTCGGTTCGTTGGCAAGTCCCAGCAGCGTTGAGTGGGCGACGTGGTCGAGTTGGCTGCGGATTGCTGCGTCAATCGCGGGGACGCGATGTCCGTGAATGTTGCACCAGAGCGACGAATGCCCGTCGAGATACCGGCGGCCTTCGGTGTCGATCAGGTGGAATCCGTCCGCCTCAACGATGATCGGCGCGTGCTCATCGCGATACGCCGCCATCGCCGTGAAGGGATGCCAGACGTGGGCATTGTCGAGTTGGCGGAGGTCGTCCCCTTCTGAGCGGGGGACGTGAGTCCCCTGATTCGGGGCGGATTGCGCCTTTCGGAGCGGGGGACGTAAGTCCCCTGATTCCGTGTTGTCTGTCGTTGAACCGTTGGATGGCAATCGATCCGGACTCAGGGGGCTTGCGCCCCCCGCTCCGGGTTCAGCAGGGGCCGTCTGTCGCCACCGCTGAATCGCCACATCGCGTCGCGACTCGGGAACCAGCCACTCGAATTCCCGATGAACCCACAAGACGAGCGGATATTCCTGCTCAGCCACGTATCGAATCGCGGCGTGGACGTTGGTCTCAGCGGGCAATCGGCGACGTGATCCCGATTCGGTCCACCACGTGTCTGACGCGGGGCGGCCCCATCGTCCGTTCAGCCTTCTCGAACCGTAGCTCTTGAGTCCCGCCAGTATTGCCTCGGACCGAACACTCTCCTCAGCGGACAGCACGACGTGCCAGTGATTGGCCATGATCGCGACCGCGTGCAAACACCAGCGTCGGTGGCTCGTCGTCTCGTGAAATTGAGACATCAGCGACTCGGACTGTTCGACGGTCAGTCGAATGGGTGGGCACTTGAGCAGTCCTTGTGAGCGGGCTTCGATTGCGACATCAGGTTCAGCGTAGGGCTCACCGTATTGATTGGCCGAGCGTCCAACGGCCGCTGGCCCGACAGAGCCGCGTTCGTCCCCCGGAAGCCACGAGCCGTAGGTTGTCGTCGTGATGATCCAACTGAGCATCATCGAGACGAGCTCCCCAAGATGTGCGGAGTTTTGAAGCCTTTTCGGAGCGGGGGACGTGTGTCCCCTGAATGTGGTGTTTGCGGCGATCAACGCGGAACCAGGGGACTCACGTCCCCCGCTCCGAAAAGTGAAGAATCAGGAGGGGCTAACGCCCGAAAAGGCACTAGGGCAGCAGATCCTTCACCGTGTCACGTTCCTGCTTCAGTTCGGCGACGGTCTTGTCGATCTGGCTGCGGCTGAAGTCATCGACCTGGAATCCGGGGAGGACTCGCCAGTTGCGGCCATCGCTCGACAGCGGCAGTCCGACAACCAGGCCCGCTTCAATCCCGTAGCTGCCGTCGGAGCAGACGGCCGCGCTGAAGCACGAGCCGGCCGGCGTCGGCGTGATGATGCTCTTGATCGTGTCGAGGGCCGCGTTGGCCGCGCTGGCGGCACTCGATGCGCCGCGGGCCTTGATGACCGCCGCACCGCGCTGTTGGACGGTGCTGATGAAGTCTCCCTTCAGCCAGGCGAGATCCGTGATGACCTCGGTGGCGGGCTTGCCGTCGATCTTCGCGTTCAGGAAATCCGGGAACTGCGTGGCCGAGTGATTGCCCCAGATGGCGACGTTGGAAACCGAACCGACCGGCCGCCCCGCCTTCATCGCCAACTGAGCCGCCGCACGGTTCTGGTCGAGTCGCGTCATGGCGAACCACTGGTTGCGAGGGACATCCGGCGCGTGCGACATCGCAATCAGGCAGTTCGTGTTGCAGGGGTTGCCGACGACGACGACTCGCACGTCCTTGGCCGCGGCCGCCTGAATCGCCTTGCCGGTGCTGGTGAAGATCGGGCCGTTGATGCGGATCAGGTCGGCTCGCTCCATCCCCTGCTTGCGGGGGATGCTGCCGACGAGCACGACAAAGTTGCAGTCGCGGAAGCCCTCTTCCATGTGATCGCTGTCGTGTTTGACGACTCCGGCGAGAGTCGGAAACGCACAGTCATCCAGCTCCATGTGGATGCCGTCGAGCGCCGCCATGACGGGCGGAACTTCGACCAGGTGCAGCACGACCTTCCGATGCTGGCCGAAGATTTCTCCCGACGCGAGGCGGAACAGCGTGGCATAACCGATTTGACCGGCGGCACCGGTGACGGCGACATGAATCGGGGCAGTCATCGAACAAAACTCCTTGATGGCGAAACAGAGGCGAACCGGGTCGGAGCGTAGCGTCTCCTAATCAGAGCGGCAACCGACTCAACTTGACGGGACGCACCCGTTGGACGGGGCCGAAAAGCGGGGAGCGCGGAACGGAGAGCGCGGAGCAAGAAGAGCAGGTGATCGGTAAGTTTTCCTGCCCTGTGCTCCCCGTTCCGCGCTCCGAGTTCCCCGCTCCGATGTCGTCTGTGGCGATTCGACCCAGCCGTCCTTAGAATCCCCGCCCGAAGCCGATCCGACTGATCGAGACCTTTCCACGGACGACGCATGACCGTACGACGCATTCTTGTCACCTCGGCCCTCCCCTACGCCAACGGCCACATTCACCTGGGGCATCTGGTCGAGTACATCCAGACCGACATCTGGGTCCGCTTCCAGAAGCTGCGCGGCCACCGCTGCGTCTACATCTGCGCCGACGACACGCACGGCACGGCCATCATGATCCGGGCGCGTCAGGAAGGACGGAGCGAAGAGGCGTTGATCGCCGACATGAGGGAGTCTCACCTCCGCGACTTTTCGGCGTTCGGGATCGAGTTCGACAACTACGGCAGCACGCACAGCGAGTACAACCGGCGCGTGTGTCATCAGGTTTGGCAGTCGCTGCGCGACGCGGGCCTCGTCGTCGAGAAGGACGTCACGCAGCTCTACGACCCCAAAGCCGAGACGTTCCTCGCGGACCGCTTCGTGAAGGGAACGTGCCCGAATCCCGAGTGCAATGCTCCGGATCAGTACGGCGACAACTGCGAGCGATGCGGACACGCACACAGTCCGGCCGAATTGATTGATCCGGTTAGTACGTTGACGGGTGCGAAGCCTGAATTGCGCACAGCCACGCATCTCTTCGTGCAAATCGAAAAACTGCACGAATGGCTAACCGAGTGGACACAAACCGGCGGCCACTTGCAGGAGGAGATTGCAAACTACTTGAAGGGCCATTTCCTTGGCGAACCGTTGCGCGATTGGGACGTCTCGAGACCGGCTGCCTATTTTGGTTTTGAGATTCCCGACAGCCCGGGCAACTATTGGTTTGTCTGGTTCGACGCACCTATCGGCTACATCGGCTCGACCGCCGAGTGGTGCGAGAAGCATGGAGAACAGCTCGATGACTGGTGGCGAGGCGACTCGACCGAGATTCATCATTTCATCGGCAAGGACATCACATACTTCCACACGTTGTTTTGGCCAGCCATGCTCAAGACGGCGGGTCTCACACTGCCGAAGCAAGTTCATATCCACGGTTTCCTGACCGTCGATGGTGAAAAGATGTCCAAGCGACGAGGGACATTCATTCAAGCGGCGACATACCTCAAGCATCTCGATCCTTCCTACCTTCGGTACTACTACGCCTCGAAACTTGGCTCGCGGCTGGATGACCTCGACCTGAACCTCGAAGAGTTTGCAAACAAGGTCAACTCGGATCTCGTTGGCAAGGTCGTGAACCTCGCCAGTCGAACGGCCCGGTTTGTCGAGGACGTTGGTCTGTCGAGCGTCTACCCGGACGATGGCGGCTTGTTCCGCGAGGCGGCGTCTCAGGCCGAGACCATCGCTGCGGCCTACGACGGCTGCGACTACAACGGCGCGATGAGGCTCATCATGGGGCTGGCCGATCGTGCCAACAGATACGTTGACGAAAAGGCACCGTGGACGCTGCGGAAAGACCCGACCAAGGCCGCCGAAATTCAGGACGCCTGCACCGTGACGCTGAATCTGTTTCGACAGGTCGCGGTCTACCTCGCCCCGGTGCTGCCGAAACTGGCTCAGCAGGCGGGGCAACTCCTGCAACAGCCGATTCAAAGTTGGAACGACTCCCAGACGCCGCTCGTGGGAACGCGCGTCGCCAAGTTCGAACACCTCATGAAGCGAGTCGAACTCGCACAGGTTCAAGCCATGATCGAAGACGGAAAACAGTCCGCAACCGAAACGACTCCCGAAGCTGCCGTCCCGGCGACACCGTGGACGGACGGCCCCGAGGCACTCGCCGCCGAGCCGCTCGTTGCCGAACACTGCACGATCGACGACTTCGTGAAAGTCGATCTGCGAGTCGCACGCGTCGTCGCGGCCAACGAAGTGGTCGGCGCGGACAAGCTGCTGCAACTGACACTCAGCCTCGGCGGCGAAGGGACTCGCAACGTCTTCGCGGGGATCAAGAGTGCCTACAAGCCTGAGGAACTGGTCGGCCGACTGGTCATCCTCTGCGCCAACCTCGCCCCGCGCAAGATGAAGTTCGGCATCAGCGAGGGGATGGTTCTGGCCGCCGGAACCGGCGGCAAGGAAATCTACCTGCTCAACCCCGACAGCGGAGCCAAGCCCGGACAGCGGGTTCACTGATGTTGCTGTCTTTCGGAGCGGGGGGCGTGGGTGCACGGAATGCGGGCACCAAAAACAAAACCGCGGCGAAAAGGGTCGAAAATACCCCCCCACCCAAAAAAGGGAATAA
>JANODP010000488.1:0-12275 GCA_031412755.1 Schlesneria sp.
ACCTACGACAAAGGAGTACGGCTAACTCGATCCGCCTTCCGTCCTATCGCCAACCGCTTGAAACGCCACTCCACACTCCCCAAATGGAGCCTCACCATTCACCCAGCCTGACCGGGAGATTATTTTGACGTTGCTGCCTAAAGGAAAGTCGACCGCAAAGCGGACGCATCAGACCATTGTGTGAGTTTCCCGATCCGGGAATCCTGATGCGAGTCACGCATGAGAGGGATCGCGGTGAGTCCACCCGCAAATACTGCTGAAGCGGTGGCGGCCGACGAGTTGAGTCTGTTTGCCGCCCACCGAGAATTGTTCATGGAATCACCGGGGAACAGCCGTAATAATGCGCAGCCGTTGGTCAGAACGGATTTCCGGCCATTACCGCCCGCTGGGACATTGGTTGCATGGAGTCCTTCGCCCCACCTTGACCAACGTTCACAACCTCTGATGGCGTTTTCCCGAGTTCGACAAGACGGAACATCGACTGGCCCCTCGCTGCGGTCGGCGTCCGTCGTGTTGTCACGCTGGCCTCACGCCACCTGCCTCAAGCCCCTTGATTTGTTTGGCCCTCCTTGATTCGTTCGGCGACAGTCGATTCGTTCGGCTCAAGTCCGTCTGCTCGACAGCCCGCCCTGCGACGCCACTTCGGGGTCGCCCCAAAACCTGGTTGTGATGAGTTTGCTCGATCCAGATTCCGATGGAGTTGCAGGTAAGTTTCCCCATGCAGATTCGCAAAGTCCTCGCCCTGCGAGGCCCCAACATCTGGTCGCGACACACCGTCATCGAAGCCTGGGTCGATCTGGGCCCGTTGAAAGACTCGTCGTCGGAGCAACTCCCCGGATTCAATGACCGGCTGATGGCCTGGCTCCCCTCTCTGATGGAACACCGTTGCAGCGTGGGTGAGCGGGGCGGGTTCTATCAACGACTGCGGCGGGGGACCTACCTCGCACACATCCTCGAACACACCACGCTGGAGTTGCAGACTCTGTCCGGAACACCAGTCGGGTTCGGAAAGGCGCGAGAGACTTCCGAGGACGGAGTCTACAAGGTGGCCATTCGCTACCACGAAGAAGCGTTGGCCCGGGCCTGCCTCGAATCCGCCCGGGAATTGCTGATGGCCGCCATCTTCGACCAGCCGTTCGACGCGGAAGGCGAAGTCAAACGGTTGCGACAACTGGCCGACCGCATCTGTCTGGGGCCGAGCACCAACGCGATCGTGGACGCGGCGAGGGCCAGGAACATTCCCGTGCGCCGTTTGAACGCGCGCAGTCTCGTGCAACTCGGACAGGGGATCAGGCAGCGACGCATCTGGACCGCCGAAACTGACAACACGAGTGCGATTGCCGAGTCGATCGCACAGGACAAGGATCTCACGAAGATCCTGTTGCGATCGGCGGGCATTCCGGTTCCGGAAGGCCGCGAAGTCTTCAGCCCCGAGGATGCGTGGGAAGCCGCGAAGGAACTCAACAGTTCCGTCGTCGTCAAGCCGACGGATGGCAATCACGGGCGGGGCGTCTTCACGGATCTGACGGACGAACAGCAGATCAAGACCGCCTACTTCAACGCGCTCGACGAGGGGTCGGGAGTCCTGGTCGAGCGATTCGCGCCGGGATTGGAGCATCGACTGCTCGTGGTGGGCGGGACGCTCATCGCGGCGGCGCGGGGCGATGCGACCGAGATGATTGGCGACGGCCAGCACACCATCGCCGAATTGCTCGAATTGCAGATCAACGCCGACCCGCGGCGCGGTGAAGATGAAACCTCGTTGCTGGCCAAAGTGGGAATTGATCGGCTGTTGACCACCGAACTGCAGCGCCAAGGCTACGCCCCGGACTCCGTTCCCGCAGCCGGCGCGCGCGTCACCATCCGACGCCACGACACTCCGACGGTCGATGTGACCGACATCGTCCATCCGTCGATTGCCGAGCACGCGGTTCAAGCGGCACAGGTGATCGGACTCGACATCGCCGGCCTGGATCTCGTCGTGGAAGACATTGGCCGCCCGCTGGAAGAACAGGGCGGCGTCGTGGTCGAGGTCAACGCCGGCCCGGGGTTGCTGATGCACCTGAGGCCGAGTTCGGGGAAACCCCGGCCCGTGGGGGAAGCCATCGTCGCGACGCTGTTTCCGAACCCCGAAGACAACGGACGAATCCCCGTCGTCTCGGTGACAGGCACCAATGGCAAGACGACATGCACCCGCATGGTGACCTTCATCCTGAAGTCCGCCGGTTACTTCGTGGGCATGACGTGCAGCGACGGCGTCACTGTCGATGGCAGGATCATCGATCAAGGCGACTGCGCAGGGCCCCGCAGTGCCAAGAACGTGCTGCTCAATCCGCTGGTCAACGCGGCAGTGTTCGAGTCGGCGCGCGGCGGCATCCTGCGCGAGGGCCTGGGCGTCGACAAGTGCGACGTTGCCATCGTGACCAACATTGGCGAGGCCGATCATCTCGGCAAGGCCTACATCGACTCGCCGGACGACATGTTCAAGGTCAAGCGAACCCCGGTGGATGTCGTGTTGCCGACCGGCACGGCGGTCCTGAATGCGACTGACCCCCTGGTGACCAACATGGCTGAGCTGTCGGCCGGCGGCGTGACCTTCTTCGCTCGTGATCCCGATCATCCGGTGATCCAGCACCACCGCGAGGGCGGTCAACGGACCGCAGTCGTCCGCAACCGGAAGATCATGTTGTGCGAGGGGACTCGGGAAACGCCGTTGATTTCGCTGGATGACCTCCCGAGCACGCACGCCGGACGGGTGGGCTTTCAGGTGGAGAACGTCCTTGCCGCCGCCGCCGCCGGTTGGGCGCTGGGCATTGAGCTCCCGAAGATCGCCGCCGGGCTGCAGGCGTTTCAGGGAAATCTGTTCGACAACCCGGCCCGCTTCAATGTGCTGGAATCTGCCGGCAAGACGCTCGTCGTGACCGATGGCCGCAACGCCTCGGCACTCAAGGCGTTGATCGAGGCGCTCGACAACTTCCCGCATGAAAGACGGACGGTGGTCTATTCGGCGGAGGAAGACCGGAGGGACTGCGACATCACCCAACAGGGCGAACTGCTCGGCCGGGGTTTTGACCGAGTCATCCTGTGTGAGATTGAAAGTGGTTTGGAACGGCCGGTGGGAGAGGTGACCCGCCTGCTGCGAGTCGGCGTGGAACGGGGGGCTCGAACGGGGCAGATCGAGGAGATTCGTGACTGGACCGCCGCCGTCGATGCCGCGTGGAGCAGCCTCGGGCGGGGCGAGATGCTGGTGATTCAAACATCGACCGTGCCAAAGACAGTTCGAAAACTTCAGTCGCTGCTCGGCCTGGAACCGGCCGAGGCTGCCGTGGCGTGATCCGGGGATCACGGGTGATCGACAGGGGCACCTGATGGAAGCGATTGATCGAGACGCGGAGCCGATGGCGGCATGACGATTGCGAGGAATGGAACGATTAACTGGCTTGCCGAGGCGAGCCGTGAACATACAGAACGGTCAAAAAGGACTCCCCCCGGTGGAGGGTGCTCGCAGGAGGAAGTCGGCAACGGAAGCAGTTGTCGGCGAGAGCAGCGACAGCCAGACGGCTTGTCGGAGTCAGTTCCTGATCGTTGACAACGTGATATTCAAAAGGACAACTGCATCATGGACATGGGCACAACGCGCGCTTTGCGTGGTCCAAACATTTGGTCGCAATCGACAGTTCTCGAAACCATCGTCGATCTTTCGCGGCGCGTTCAGCTTTCGGCCAGCGACATCGATGTCATCCGCGGCCGCGCCTGCCGGATGCTTGCCGGAGTTGTAACTCCTCTCGCAGCCAACGTTCGCGATGGTTCCAGCCATTCGCCGCGTCTGGCCTTGGCCGAGCTTCTGGTCCGAACGGCGATCGAACTTCAAACTCAGGCCGGTTCGGCGGTCTCGTTTGGGCGAGTTGCCGAGACCAAGGACGCGGGCCAGTATCGATGTGTCGTCCAGTACCGCGAAGAACCCGTCGGACGATTGGCCTTGGACGTCGCGGGTGGTTTGGTTCGAGCAGTGATTGAAGACCAACCGTTCGATGTTTTGGCGAAGTTGAACGAGATTCGCAGCCTCGACCAGCAGATCCGCCTCGGTCCCAGCACCGGCTCCATTGTTCGGGCGGCACAAAATCGAGGAATCCCGGCGCGCCGTCTAAATGATCGCAGTCTGGTGCAACTCGGACATGGTTCTCGCCAGCATCGCATCCTGGCGGCCGAGACCGACAAGACCTCGGCCGTCGCCGAATCGATCGTGCAGGACAAGGAACTGACGAAGAATTTGCTGGCCGCGATCGGCGTCCCGGTCCCCAAAGGCCGGCCGATCACGAGTGCCGAGGACGCCTGGGAGGCTGCTCAGGAAATCGGTGTCCCGGTGGTCATCAAGCCGCAGGATGGAAACCAGGGGCGCGGGGTGGCGGTGAACCTGAACACCCGCGAGCAGGTGATGGCCGCGTACGCCGCTGCAACAGAAGAAGGGAGTGACATCATCTGCGAGAAGTTCGCTCACGGGGCGGACTATCGGCTGCTGGTCATCGGTTACAAACTGGTGGCCGCCGCGCGGCGCGAGCCTCCGCAAGTCACCGGTGATGGTCGGAATTCGATCTCGCAACTGGTGGAGGAAGCGAACAAAGACCCCCGTCGCGGGGAAGACCATGCGACATCGCTCAGCAAACTGCGGATCGACGAAATCGCCAAGGGCGTACTCGCCGAGCAGGGCCTGACGGTCGATTCGGTTCCCGCCGCGGGGCAGGTTGTTCTCACCCGTCGCAACGCCAACCTCAGTACCGGCGGCTCGGCGACCGATGTCACGGACCTCGTTCATCCCGAGGTGGCCGCACGGATCATCGAAGGCGTGAGGATGGTCGGTCTCGATATCGCCGGCGTCGACGTGGTCGCGACCGACATCAGCCGACCGCTCGAACAACAGGGGGGCGTCATCGTCGAAATCAACGCCGCCCCCGGCCTGAGAATGCACCTCGAACCGTCCTACGGCAAAGGCCGTCCGGTCGGCGAGGCGATTGTCGGCACGATGTTTGGAGAAGCGGACGACGGCCGCATCCCCACGGTCTCCGTCACGGGAACGAATGGCAAAACGACAACCACCCGGCTGATCGCTCACCTCCTGCGCTGTGTCGGCAAGAGAGTCGGCATGACTTGCACGGACGGCGTGTACATCAACGACCGCCGCATCGACACGGGAGATTGCAGCGGTCCGAAAAGCGCTCGCACGGTGCTGGCCAACCCGGTCGTGGAAGCCGCCGTGTTGGAGACGGCTCGCGGGGGAATTCTCCGCGAAGGCTTGGGCTTTGATCTCTGCAACACGGCCGTCGTCACCAACATCGCCGACGGAGACCATCTGGGCCTGAACGGCATCGACACCCCCGAGCAACTCGCGCGGGTGAAGCGGGTCACCGTCGAGGCCGTCGCGCCGCACGGTTACGCGGTCCTCAATGCCGAAGATCCGCTGACGGTCGCCATGGCGGACTATTGCCCCGGCAAGGTGCTCTTCTTCGCGAAGTCGCCCGACAATCCGGTCCTCACGGCGCATCGAGCGAAGGGTGGCAAGGTCGTCTATGTGCAGAACAACTGCATCATGGCGGCCGAGGGATCGTGGGAGGCCCGCATCGCGCTGCTCGACGCCGTGCCGCTGACCTTCGGTGGCTTGATCGGCTTCCAGGTCGAGAACGCGATGGCCGCCGCCGCCGCCGGATGGACCCTGGGCGTTCCCTTTGAAATGATTCGCTACTCGCTCGAGTCGTTCGTCAACGATCCACAGAAAGTCCCCGCCCGTTTCAACGTGGTGCAGTTCCGCGGCTCGACGATCGTGATTGATTACGGCCACAACTCGGCGGCGCTCGTTGCCTTGTGCGAAGCCTTCGACAAAATGCCGCACGAGCGCCGGTTGATCGTCTACACGGCGGCCGGCGACCGCCGCGACGAGGACATCATTCAGCAGGGTGAGTTGATCGCGAACGGCTTCGACGAGATGGTCATCTACGAGGACAAATGCACGCGGGGCCGGGCCGATGGCGAAGTGATCCGACTCATGCGCAGGGGCCTGGCGCTCGGGAAAAGGCTCCCCTCCGAACGCATCCACGAGACGCGCGGCGAGATGCAGGCCATCGAACTGACGCTCCGCAAGATGCGCCAGGGAGACCTCGTCCTGATCCAGGCCGATCAGGTCGAAGAGGCGATCCTCTTCGTGCAACAGATGCTTCCGAAGCTCGCTACCGAGCACATGGCGACCGTCCGATAGACTCACCGTCCACTCTCCGACAGCAACGCCCGGCGACCACCCGCCGGGCGTTGCTGCTTCTTCAGCCAGCCGCTTGCGTTTGACGGCGGGAGTGTGTATCCGACCGCAGATGACGGTCTCGTCATCTCATGACAAACGGTCCAATTGCTCCCCCGGCACTCGCAAGGTAGCATCTCTCCGCGTTGCCCGATTTGGAGAGAGCCGCACTCCCTCCCGTTGGCACGCAACGGACTTTCTCCCACCGTCTGCCCATCTCCGGAAACAGTGGCCGTGCCCTTTCTGAAAGTCATCAAAGGAACCTCCGCAGGGCAGTTGCTCGAACTGTCGGGCGAACGCACGATCTTGGGGCGTCACCCCAGTTGCCAGATCGTTCTGGACAACGGCTCTGTCAGTCGGCAGCACGCGCAGGTCCTCGATTATGACGGAAGATACTTCGTCGAGGATCTGCACAGCCGAAACGGCACACAGGTCAACGGGGCCTCCATTCGCGGACGGACCGAGTTGCATGAAGGCGACGAAGTTCAAGTCTGCGATTACGCGTTTCAATTCACGCGACAGGCCACACAACCCGCCCCGGCCCCGGCCCCGGCGCGTTCCTCCGGTCGCAAGTCGTCTGTGCCGCTGGTCGCCGGTCTGCGCGAAACGGTCGATGAAAATGACAGCGACAGTTCGTCAGTGGTGGGACCGAAGTCCAACGCGCCGCTGATGTCCGACGGTTCGTCGGTCATCGCCGCGCTGGAGGCCGGTTCGTCGGCACGCGGGCTGAGACTGAATGTGCGGCCCGAGGTCAAGCTGCGTGCCGTGCTCGAAATCAGCGCGGCCCTCGGTCGATTGTTGAAACTGGACGATGTCCTGCCGGTGATTCTGAAGTCGCTGTTCAAGATCTTTCCCCAGGCCGATTGGGGCTTCGTGCTGCTGCAGGAGGGCGACAGCGACAAGTTGCGGATCGGAGCGCAGTGGTCGCGGCGCCCCGACAGCGACGTTGAGGTCCCGATCAGCATGACCGTCGTGCGGCAGGCGATGAGCGAGGCTCAGGCGATTCTCAGCGCCGACGTGATGGGTGACCGAAGGTTTCGGACCAGTGAGAGTCTCGCCGATCTGCAACTGCGTTCGCTGATGTGCGTCCCCCTGACCGATACGGCTGGAACCGTATTGGGGGTCATTCAGCTCAGTACGCTCGACGTGTCTCAACCCTTCAATGCCGATGATCTGGACCTGTTGGTCAGCGTCACGGCCCAGGCCTCGCTGGCGGTGGAGAATGCGACGCTCCACGATACGGTCCTCCGCCAACGCGACTACGAACGCGACATGGAGTTTGCCGCCCAGGTGCAGCACGGTTTTTTGCCGGATCAGCCGCCCAAGTTGGCGGGCTATGAATTTGCCGACTACTACGAGGCGGCGTTCAGTGTCGGCGGCGACTACTTCGATTACGTCTGGCTTCCGGACGGACGCGTCGCCCTGGCCATCGCGGATGTCGCGGGCAAGGGGGTCTCGGCCGCATTGCTGATGGCGCGGCTGCATGCCTCGGCCCGCTATCATCTGCTCAGCGCCTGCTCGCCCTCGAAGGCGATGAACAGCCTGAATGTCGAAGTCGCCAATAGCGGTGTAGGGTTTCGATTCATCACGCTGGCGTTTGCGGTGGTCGATCCGAAGACGAACGAGGTCTGCATCGCCAACGCCGGACATCTGCCTCCCGTACTCCGTACGGCCGACGGTCGGGCTGAACTTCTCGGCATGAACGAGTCGGGGATGCCGCTCGGGATCGCGCCCGATCAGCAGTTTGAGGAACTTTCCGTCAAGATGCAGCCCGGCGACTCGTTGCTCTTCTATACCGACGGCATCACCGAGGCCATGAACTCCAAAAGCGAGTTGTTCGGCAAACACCGGTTGATCCAAGCCGTCGCGTCGTGCGGTGCGCCGGCCCGCGACCTGGTCAAGAGCCTGGTGACGTCGGTCGAACGATTCTGTGATTCGAGTCCGCAGCGGGACGACATCTGCATCACGGCCGTGCGGCGCGTCCACTAGGGGATGAAAGATGAAGGATGAAGGATCAGAGTTGGAAGCGATCTCTCCTTCATCCCTCATCCCTCATCCCCCGGTTCACAACGAAGCCTTCTTAGACAGGTGATGCCACACAGTGACGCTCGACAGCCTTCAAGTCCTCGGCGACGGCGGCCAGATCGCGCGGCGACTCAGCCAGTACGAGTCGCGATCCCAGCAGTTGGAGATGGCCAGCGCCGTCGAGCACGCGATCGCACGCGGCGAGCATCTGATCGTGGAGGCGGGGACCGGGACCGGGAAGAGTTTCGCGTACCTCGTGCCGGCGATCCTCGCGGCCACAGCGGGGCAGGGGGAGGGAGCGGCTCGCCGCAAGGTCGTGATCTCGACACACACGATCAGCCTGCAAGAGCAGCTCATCGCCAAGGACATCCCGTTCCTGAACGCCGTGCTGCCGGTCGAATTCTCCGCTGTGCTGGTGAAGGGCCGCTCGAACTACGTCAGCCTGCGCCGGATGAAGGGAGCCGTCGAGCGGTCGCATGCGTTGTTCTCGAAGCCCGAGGAACTCGAACATCTCGAACAGATCGTCGAATGGTCGCGATCCACGGGTGACGGCAGTCTGTCGGACTTGTCGTTCAAGCCGCTGCCACAGGTCTGGGATGAGGCCCGCAGCGAGCACGGCAACTGCCTCGGCAAGTCGTGCCCCACGTATGACAGTTGCCTTTACTATCGCGCTCGCCGCCGCATCTGGAACGCCGACCTGCTGGTGGTGAATCACGCCCTGTTCTTCGCCGACCTGGCACTGCGGCGCGAGGGGGCGAGCGTCCTGCCCGACTACGACGTCGTGATCTTCGACGAGGCCCACACGCTCGAACAAGTCGCCGCCGATCATCTGGGCCTCTCCGTGACGAGCGGCCAGATCGAGTACCTGCTCAACAAGCTCTACAACGACCGCACGCAGAAGGGCCTGCTGGTCAAGCTGCCGATTGCGGACGAGGAGGCCCTCAAAGCCCAGCATCAGGCCCAGCAACTCGTCGATCGCGCCCGCTTCCTCGGCCGCGATCTGTTCGAGGCCCTGCGCGAGTACCAGCGGACCAGCGGCTCGAAGAACGGACGCCTGCGCAAGCCGCCGGGCATCCAGAACGACGTCAGTCCCGCGCTGAAGGAACTCGCCGCGCTGCTGATCGCGCTGTCGAAGCCGATCGAGCGCGACGAGGTTCGCATCGAGTACACCGCCGCGGCCGAACGCTGCGTGGGACTGGCGAACTCGCTGAACTCGTGGCTCCAGCAGACCGCCGCCGATTCCGTCTACTGGCTGGAGTTGACCGGGCCGCCGAATCAGCAGCGAGTCCGCATGGTCTCGGCCCCCGTCGATGTCGGGCCGGTCCTGCGCGACGAACTGTTCTCGAAGGTGAAGACCGCGATCCTCACGAGCGCCACGCTCTCGGTCGGACACCAAAGCTTCGACTTCATCCGCCAGCGACTCGGGCTGACGAAGAGCAACGAACTGAAGCTCGGCAGCCCGTTCGACTATCGCTCGCAGATGAAGCTGATCCTGCCGGATGGCATGCCGGACCCGACCGAGTCCCCCGGCGAGTACCTCTCGGCGGTCTGTTCGCGGATCGAGGAGTACGTCGACGTGACGAAGGGCCGCGCGTTCGTCCTGTTCACCAGCTACCAGATGCTGCGCGAGGTCGCCCGCCGGATGACGTCGTGGTTCGTCTCCCGCAACTACGGCCTGTACGTTCAGGGGGACGACATGCCCCGCTCGCTGATGCTCGAAAAGTTCCGTAATGATCCGGCGGGAGTCCTCTTCGGCGCGGACAGCTTCTGGCAGGGAGTCGATGTCCCCGGCAACGCCCTGCAAAACGTGATCATCACCAAGCTGCCGTTCAGCGTGCCGGACCAGCCGCTGCTCGAAGCGCGACTCGAAGCGATCCGCGCCGACGGCGGCAACCCGTTCATGGACTATCAGGTTCCCGAGGCAATCATCAAGCTCAAGCAGGGAGTCGGCCGCCTGATCCGCTCGCGCTCCGACACCGGCCTCGTGGCGATCCTCGACCCCCGTCTCCGCACGAAGCGTTACGGCCAACTCTTCCTCGACAGCCTCCCCGACGGCGAAGTCGTGCGGCAAGTCTGAGAGCGTGCCACTCCGGCTGACCCACGAATGGCCAGCCACTACCCTTCGGTCCCTCGGTTCGGCTGTCTTCGGGATCAATCCAACAACAGGCAGACAACAGGCCATTGGGTCGAAACGGCTCCGGTGGGGATTCCGCATTCGTGACGGCTCCGATTTGACAGGCCGGAATCTCGACCTATCTTCCTCTTTGTCGGGGCAACCCGGCCCACAAACTGATCGACGCGACCACCGAAACGCACTCGGCTTTGCTCTGCAAGGCCGGGAGCTCGAGCGCGGCAAGGAGGAGCTGGGAGCTTCGAGGGGACCTTGCCGCGCTTTCTTTCGTCTTTGGAGCACCGTTCGCGAGCCCGGCCACTGCGGATCGAATCATGTGTACGCGAGTCGTTTCTCCCGCTGCCACCGCCCGTCGACGAGGAATCACGCTCGTGGAAAGCCTGATCGCCGTGTCGCTCACGACCCTGGCCGGCGGCGCCCTGCTGACGACCATCGGATCGACCGTGCAGATCAGCACCGACAGCACGTACACGGTGATCGCCCAGGGACTGGCAGACCAGTTGATGGATGAAGTCGCCTCGGTGAGATTTCCGCGCACCGGCGGAATGGGGTCGGGCTCCATGCCGAGCGGCGGGGTGGGCCGGGCCATGTTCGATGATCTCGACGATTACCACGGCTGGAATGCTTCGCCGCCGCAGACTCGCGACGGCCTGGCGATCGGGACCGAACGCATGATGGCGGGCAGCACCAGCATGGTGCGTCCGACAAATTTCCAGCCGGCCCCGAGTTTCGTGAGTCGATTCCGACAGCAGGTGACTGTCGAGAAAATTGCCGAGGTCAGCGGCGGGGCGTGGGTCGTCGTCACGTCCGCGACGCCGCTGCGTCGGGTGACGGTGACGATCTCGTACACCGACGCTCGAAACCAGACGAAGGTTCTGGCCGTTCAAACGCGAGTCTTCAGCGATGTTGCCGTTGCGCCGTGATCGATGCCGTCAGCCGACTCCCTGCGGGGCGGGGGCGTTCGCGCGCGCCGGTTTCACGTTTGTCGAACTCATGTCGTCCCTGGTCATCCTGACCATGACGATGACCGTGTTGAGCGGACTGATCCTGGCGATCAGTCAGGCGTGGGATCATTCCTCCGCACTCGAAGAGAGTCGCCAGCAGGCCCAGGCCGCGAACAGTCGCATTCGTTGGATGGTCCAGCAGGCGGGGACGTATCGCATGGCCGGGCAATCGACGACGTTCGGCGTCGGAACCGTCAGTCAAACGTGGCTCTTCTACCAGGCTCCTTCGGCACTCGTGGTCTGGAGCGGCGGAGCCACGGGAGGCATGGCCGATCTGGGAACGCAGTCGCGCCTGCCAGTCGCCAGCGAACTCGTCGTCTTTACGCCCGATGCGCAAACGCCGTCGAAATTCGTGGAGTTGACGTTTCCCGGCAATGCGACAGCCGTCGATTTTCGGGCGGCCGGTTTCTCGAACACGATGGGCACGCTCATGAAGTCGGCGAATCGCAAGAGTGTGACGCTGTGCAATCGCCTGCGAGTGACCAGCGGTCAAGACTTCATGATGTACAGCGCCACCTCGGTGGGGAATGCGCGGTTCGAGTTGGCGTACTCGCCGACCGATGCCCAGATCGCGGCAGCCAGCCCCGGCTCGCAGGCTTGGAACGACCTGCCCTGGGCACAGGGGTTGGTGGGTGCGGACAACGGCCTGCGCTCGCTCAACGTGCGGATCGAACTGCTGCTCGAACGCGACCCGGCCAAGCCTCAGACCGACAACGGCTACACCACGGCGCTCCCCTTCTTTGGATCGGCCAATCGTCAGTACGTCTTCCAACCGTGAGGATTTGGGAATGCGGATTTTGGATTTTGGATTTTGGATTTTGGATTGCGGATT
>JANODP010000489.1:0-2937 GCA_031412755.1 Schlesneria sp.
GTTTGAAGTTTGGAGTGCCTGACCCCGTTGGGTTGCCGGTCGCTTAAGCGATCGGGCGGGGTCTGGCCACCAATGTAGCCGGTTCGCGTCCAGAGTTCAGCCGCCGCACTACTTCGATAAGACTTCGACGATGCGGCGGCCCATCTCGCGGGCCGAGATGTCGTCCTCGCCCGTGATGATTTTGCCATCGACCAGCACGTCGTCGGCCGCCGTGCCGGGCTGGCCGATCGTTCCCGCCGGTGACAGGATCGCGCCGTTTTGTTCGGGATGCCAGCGGCAGGATGGCTGAGCCGGTCGGCCGTTGTAGAGGCCTGCCGCCGCTTCGCGCACCGGCGCGCAGACCCGTTTGCCCGCGAGCGGACTCTTGCCGTTGACGCGCGCCCACGCGAGCACCGTCACGCCGTTGCACAGCGCGCAGACGTATTTGTCTTGTGAAATGAACTCGTTGATGACCCGGTTGGCCTCGGTCTTGATCGCCCGCTCGCCGTTGTAGGCGGCTTCGTTGTAGCGGCCGTTGAACGCGAACTGATAAGCCGACGAGCCCCAGCCTCCCGAGAACAGCAGCGCATCGTAGTCGTTTGCCTTCACGTCCTTGAGGGCGATGTCCGCCTGCACGTTCCCTCCATCCGGCCCCTGCCCCGATCCGCCGTGAGGCCGACAGAGACCCTTCTGTCCGGCCGCGACCGTCACCTTGATGCCCGCCCGTTCGAGTTCCTGTCTCGGATCGCCGTACTCGCGGTAGAAGAAGTGGTAGTTGGCAATGACGATCAAAACCCGCTTGCCCTGCGTGTTGCCGGTCGTGGTGCGAGCGGGGTTGGCTGGGTTCGCTGGCGTCGTGGGAGCGGAAGTCGTGTCCGGGCGAGTCGGCGTGTTCGGCTGAGCCGGTGCCGAACTGCGGGCCATGGCGATCGGCTCACCGCTGGTCGAGCGAACCTCAATGCTGTGAAAGACGGTCTCGCTGTCCCACGCGACAATCCCGAGTTGTCGTTTGTCCGGCATGGCCCACAAGTCAGACAGTGCGAGGTCGCTGCCATCGGTCTGAGCGACCGCGATCTCCTTGTCATCGAGCAGTCCGCGAAGCCGATCCTTCCGCACTTCGACGGTCATCGTGTACCGCTTGCCGTTGTCGAGCGACACGTTCTCGCGGCGCGTCGCGTTCTCTTGAAACGACCTGCCGCCGATGTTCTGGAACCCGGCGAGATGAGCCCCCCAGCCATCGACCTCAAACGCCACCTGCCGTCCGCCGTGAACGACGATCAGCCCCACCGAGTCCCGTCCCGTCCGCCGCGTGAAACTGACCCGCAGGTCATACTCGCCCGTCGGGGCCACCGGCAGCGCGAGCCTCGCCCGCTGAGCCGCCTTCACGGTGAGGGCCTCGCCGCTCTTGGACCACTCGCCCGCCACACCGTTCTTCGCCGGATCAATCTCGGTGAACAGCGGCTGCCACTTCGACTCGGCCGCGATGACCGAGCCAGCCAACAATGTCCACGCGATCAAAAACGTCGAAAGTCCGCGCCACCACACTCTGCGAGTCATCGGATTCTCTCCCACTCCAAGCCGCTCGTCATTCACGAGCCTCATGTGACAGACAACGAGAAATTTTTCATCTGATAGATGACGCGCCCATCGACCGACAGAAAACCCTCGGCGGTCAGTTGTCGGGTCGCGTCATCAATGGTTCGAATGACGGCCGTCACCGTAACCAACTCGTCGCGCGGAATCACCTGACCGCGATAAACCCACTCGTGGGGAGTAGGGAGTAGGGAGTGGGGAGTGGCTGGAGCGGTGACTCCTACTTTCGGCGTCTTCACCTGCCCACTGCCCACTGCCCATTGCCCACTTCCGAGCGACGGCGTCTGGAACCGCGCGTCCGGACCCAGCCTCCAGCGGGCCGCCGCATAGAACTTCAGCAGTTGGAAGAACGACTCCAGGCCGAGCGAGCCGGGAACAACCGGGTCTTGATAGAAATGGGCCTTGAAGAACCAGGCACCCGGATCGACTCGCATCGTCCCGCGCACGAAGCCGAGTCCGTGCGGCCCGCCATCCAGCAGCAGTTCCGCGTTGTCGACCATTTGGAATTCGGCGTTCGCGAACGGCGCGGCGTCGGGAGAATCGAAGCGGCTCGCGCGGGCGGACTCGTCCGCCGACGGGACGAACACTCTCGCGTCGCGGATGCCGACCTGATTGGCCAGCGACGCCTTCGCGAAGAACCCGAAGTAGGTGTCGCCGACATAGACCGGCTCGCCGTGGCAGCTCAGGTGGTAGTCGAAGTTCTGGATGATCATGCCGCCCGACTGCGAGACCTTCGTGATCTTGACCTTCGTCGTCAACGTGCCCGACTGCGGCGTGACCTCGCGGTACTGAATCGCCTTGCCACCCAGGTTGCGGAACGACAGATCGGTCTCGCTGGTCAGGGCCGAGCCGAGGTAAGCGGCCAGCCACCCGCACGGCTGCAGCGCCGTCTCCAACAGCACGGCGAAGGGCATCGTCGGTTGACGATTCGCCGCGAAGTACCACGCCTCAACAGGGATGTCGTACTGCGCGACGATCTCACCCCCCGCTTCCAACTTCCACGGCTGGCAGTTTTCGATTGAGACGACTCGATCGAGGAACTGAAACGGCGGTCCCGGCAACCGCGCGATTTTGCGCTCGTCGTCGAAGACACGGTAGCGGTCCCCGAACGCCTCCGACGGCTTGCCGATGGCAAACGCGGTGATGCGGTTCGTGTCGAAGATCGCCGTGCGGCGGTCGTAAGGCGGAGGAGTCAGGAGACAGAAGTCAGGAGACAGAATGGATGAGGAGTCTTCCGCTCCTGTCTCCTGTCTTCTGTCTCCTGTATTCTTCTTCCCACTCCACAGCCGTTCGACCTTCTCGCGCGACAATCCAGTCAGCCGCACCGACATATCCGTGATTTCGACGATCGGCTTGCCATCGGCG
>JANODP010000490.1:0-11178 GCA_031412755.1 Schlesneria sp.
CACACCTACGACAAAGGAGTACGGCTAACTCGATCCGCCTTCCGTCCTATCGCCAACCGCTTGAAACGCCACTCCACACTCCCCAAATGGAGCCTCACCATTCACCCAGCCTGACCGGGAGATTATTTTGACGTTGCTGCCCTACGCCTCGCGCCGACAATGCCTGACCGCCCGCCTCGACGAACTCATCGCCACGACGTGGGAAGACTCGCAAGCTCGCCGCTTGATCAAACGCCTGCGCCGGCATCGCTTCGACCTGTTCACGTTCCTGGATCACGCCGGAGTCCCCTTCGAGAACAACTTGGCCGAGCGAGCCATTCGCCCGGCCGTGATCATCCGCAAAAACAGCTACGGCAACCGCAGCCAACAAGGGGCCGACATCCAGGCCATCCTGATGAGCGTGTTCTTCACGTTGAAGAAGCGCGGCCATAATCCCATCCACACAATCTACGCCGCCTTGGCGACGTACTTACGAACCAACCAATTACCGCCGCTCCCAGCACGGGCTACGCCGGGCGGCTAACGTGTTACGAATTGGGCAATTGTCCTAACCACGATTGCGATGCTAATTGTTGTACTTCAGTCGGTACGTTGCCATCGCTATGGTGGCACCCTCGAAATTGCCGTCGCCTCGCATCGGACGTGGCCGATGTCCTATGATGTCGCGACTTTGTCCGACCCCTCTCAACACGGAGTCCTCGCCATGACCGACCGTCTTCCGATCAGCCGTCGTACCGCTCTGAAACTGGCCACCGCCGCTGTGGCCGCTGGTTCGATGTTCTCGCCCCGTTCCGGTCGGGCCGAGGTGCCGAAGGTCTTCACGGTGGAACGAAAGGTCGGCGACAAGCGGCTGGGTGATCTGAAGGATCTCAACGGCTACTTCGGGTGGGAACCATCGGCCACGGTCGCCGAGTGGGAGAAGCGGGCCGAGTACCTGCGCCGGCAGATGCTGGTCGCCAATGGACTCTGGCCGATGCCGACCAAGCAGCCGCTGAATGCGATCGTTCACGGCAAGATCGAGAAGGACGACTACACCGTCGAGCGAGTGATCCTGCAGACAGGTGAGGGTCTGTATTGCACCGGCAGCCTCTATCGGCCGAAAGCACCTGCGCCCACCAATCAGAAGCGAGCCGCCGTGTTGTGTGCTCACGGACACTGGTCCAACGCCCGGTTTTTTGGTCACCCCGACGCTCAGATGAAAATCGAACTGGAGAACAAGGGCGAGGTCCATCGGGTGGGAGGTCAGTACTTTTTGCAGGCCATTCCCGTGCAGTTGGCGCGCATGGGCTGCGTCGCCTTCTTCTACGACATGCTCGGCTATGCGGACGGCGGTCCGCTGACGTCGCAACTGATTCACGGCTTCGCCAAGCAGCGGCCGGACCTGAGTACCAAGGAACGCTGGGGCCTGTTCAGCGCTCAGTCCGAGTTGCGGTGCCTCAGCGGAATGGGCCTGCAAACGTGGAACTCGGTGCGCGCCCTCGATTGGCTCAGTGCGCTGGACGATGTCGATCCGAGCCGCATCGGAATCACCGGAGCCAGCGGCGGCGGGACGCAGACGTTCATGCTCGGCTGCGTCGATGCTCGCCCCGCCGCGTTCTTCCCGGCGGTGATGGTCTCGACTGCGATGCAGGGAGGCTGCACGTGCGAGAACGCCAGCCTGCTGCGCGTGAACACCGGCAACATCGAGATGACCGCGCTGCTCGCTCCACGCCCGGTCGGCATGACGGCCGCCGATGACTGGACGAAGGAACTGGAAACCAAGGGACTGCCGCAACTCAAGAAGCACTACGAGCTGCTCGGAGTCCCCGGCAACGTCGAGGGCAAGTACTTCCCGTACCCACACAACTACAACCATCCCAGCCGCGTGATGATGTTTGAGTTCTTCAACAAACACCTGAAGCTCGGCGTGGAGACCCCGATCGTCGACCGTGACTTCGTGCCACTGACGACGGCCGAGGCCACCGTCTGGGATGCCGCTCATCCCAAGCCGGAGTACTCGGAGGAAGCCGAACTGAAAATCCTGCGAGCGTTCGCGAAGGATCAGGACCAGCAGTTCGGCGCCCTGAAGCCAAAGAACGAACGTTCGCTGGGCGAGTACCGTCGAGTGATTGGTGGCGCGTGGGACGTGATCATCGGCCGCAAGCTCCCTGGCAAGGACGACTTCACGTACGACCACACCTTCAAATCGAACGGCGAAGACCTGATGAAGTTTCACACCGTCGTGAAGCTCACGAAGGAAGGGGAGGAAGTCCCGACCCTGTTCTATCTGCCGAAGAACTGGAACAAGCAGGTTGCGATCTGGATCGCCGATGACGGGAAGGCGTCGCTGCTGAAGGAGGACGGTTCGCCGATCTCTGCCGTGCAGCAATTGATCGACGCGGGCGTCTCCGTCGCGCTGCCCGACCTCCTGTACCAGGGTGAGTTCACGGCGGATGGCAAGCCGCTGGAAGAGACTCGCCGAGTGGGTGGCACGCGCGAGTTCGTCGGTTACACGGCGGGCTACAACCATCCGCTGTTCTCTCAGCGCGTCCACGACATCCTGACGCTGATCGCCTTCAGCAAGTACAGCAAGTACGAGCCGGAGAGCATCCACCTGATCGGCCTCGGCAAAACCGCCGGCCCGCTCGTCGCGGCCGCCGCGGTTCAAGCGGGCAGCGCCGTGGACAAGGTCGCGATCGGCACCGGCGGCTTCCGCTTCGTGTCGATCACCAACGCTCGCGACCCGATGCTGGTCCCCGGCGCGGTGAGATACGGCGACATCCCCGGCTTGCTCGCGCTGCTCGCTCCGCACAAGCTGCTGCTCACCGACGAACCGGCCATCGGGGAGGCGTCCGATCTCACCATCGCCGCCTACGAAGCCGCCAAAGCCGCCGACAAGATCGCCGTCATGAGTGCCCCCGCCAAACAACAACCCAGCGCCGTCGCAGCCTGGCTCTTGCAGGGATAGTCACATCTCAATTGAAGAGAAGAGTCCCCCTGGCAGCATTTTCACTGCCAGGGGAGCTTTCGCTGCATTCGGATCAGCTCGGTTGCTCACCAGTTGGATACAAGCGATTCAACTCATCGATGTCGGCGAGATCCTTCTTGCGTCCGCTGGCGTGCTTGTTCTTCAACAGTTCGCGAAGAGCAATGACACGGATGCGGATCTGACCCTGCTTTGTTTCGACGGCCCGTGCGAAACACTCTTCAAAGGTAACGCCCGAGATTTCGTTGAACACTTCGAGTCTGAGCGGCGGAACTCCAATCCGAATGATCGCTCCCGGTTCCAGGAACAACTCCGGCGTGATCTCGGGTTCTCGGAAGCCGAAATCGCGGAAGACGGCCACCAGCCGCGCGGCGTTGTCGGATGATCGTTCGACAAACACATCCATGTCACCGGTCGTCCGAGGATGTCCGTGATAGGCAACGGCGTACCCGCCCACCAGCAAGTATCTAACGTCGTGCTGGTCGCACAATTTCAAGAACTCGCTGAAGTCGGGCGGTAGCGGAATCGTTGCCATAGGACACCTGCCTCAAGTATTCGAGGGCGCTGAGACGGGCTGCGGGAGACTGCAGCCGCCAATAGTCGGCGACATCGTCCGGATCGCCGAGCTTGCCGACCGAAAACACGGTTCGGTCCAATCGCCATTCGTGAAGCGCGTTCATCCTTGAGTCTCTCTATCGTCCGAGATCGGTCTGGTCACGGGAGGATTCTAACACTTGAGTCACTCAACATCTCCTGCAGGCGCGTTGGTTGGGGGCAGGCAGATTGTCTTCAGGGTTCGTCCTCGAAACGACTTGCTCCGATGGATGCCGGCCGTGATCGGCGAAGTTCCCTTGGCCGGGCAGTGCGTGGCAACTATGCTCTTGGCCCGGTTCGAGAGCCCGAACTCTCAACCATCCACCCTAAACCCTCAACGACTTACCACCACCATGTACCGAGTTTTGATTACGGATGATCTTTCTCCCGCCGGCCTCAAGATTTTGCGGGAGACACCGGGGATTGAGGTCGATGTTCGCAGCGGCAAGCACTCGCCCGAGCAGGTGCGCGAGTACCTCAAGGAGGCGGACGGCATCATCATTCGGAGTGCCACCCGGTTGACGCCCGAGATTTTGAAGGACCAGCCGCGGCTAAAGGTGATCGTGCGGGCGGGGGTCGGTGTGGACAACATCGACCTGCCAGCGGCGACTCGCGAAGGGATCGTCGTGATGAACACGCCGGCGGGGAACACGACCTCGACGGCCGAACAGGCGATGGCTCTGCTGCTGGCGCTGGCCCGCAACATCGCTCCCGCGGGGGCCTCGATGAAGGCGGGGAAGTGGGACCGCAAGAGCTTCACCGGGACGCAGTTGGCCGGCAAGTCGATCGCCGTCATCGGGCTGGGCCGCATCGGGCTGACGGTCGCTCGCCGCTGCAAGGCGTTCGAGATGACGGTGCTGGGCTATGATCCGTTCCTATCCGAAGAACGGGCTCGTTCCGAGGGGATCGAACTCTACCGCGACATCGACGAACTGGTCGGCAAGTGCGATTTCCTGACGGTTCACACGCCGATGACTCCCGAAACCGAGGGCCTGATCAACGCGGCTCGCATCGCCAAGATGAAGAAGGGGGTGCGGCTGATCAACGGGGCGCGCGGCGGGATCATCGACGAGGCGGCTCTCGTTGCGGCGATTCAATCGGGACACGTGGCCGGTGCCGCGCTCGATGTCTTCACCAGTGAACCGCCCACCGATTGGACGCTGGCTCAACTGCCGCAGGTGCTCGCCACGCCGCACCTCGGCGCCTCGACCGACGAAGCTCAGGAACTGGTTGCCGTGGAAGCGGCCGAGATCATCTCCGGGTTTCTCGTCCGCAACGAGGTTCGGCACGCGGTCAACATGGTCCCGATCTCGGCCACCGAGATGGTCGAGATGCAGCCGTATCTCGATCTCGGTCGGCGACTGGGTCTGTTGTTGTCGCAGCTCAACACGGGAGGCATTCGCCGCGTGAAGCTGCAGTTCAAGGGTGACGCCGCCACGAAGAAGACGACGTTGATTTCGAGCGCCTTCGCGGCCGGGCTGCTCACCAACAACCTGGCCGACAACGTGAACATCGTCAACGCCGACATGCTGGCCAAGGAACGCGGCATCGAGATCCGGGAAGAGTTGTCGCACGAAGTGGGCGATTTCTCGACGCTCGTCTCGGCGACGTTGGAAACGGACAGCGGCGACTTGACGGCGGCGGCGACGATCTTCGGGAAGCAGTTCCTGCGTCTGGTCCGGCTCGACCAGTTCCATCTCGACGCGTATCTCGACGGGCTGCTGCTGCTATACCGGCACATCGACCGACCCGGTGTGATCGGCTACATTGGCACGGTCTGCGGCAAGCGGGGGGTGAACATCGCTCACATGGCCCTCGGTCGCGAGAAGAACGAACCGGGCGGAGACGCCATCGCGGTCCTCAACCTCGACAACGAACCCGATGCCGCGACGCTGGCCGAGGTCGCCCAGAACCAGGCCGTGACGGGCGTCCAACTCGTGAAGCTCCCCAAGGCTGGTGAGCCGCTACCGTGGCTGGTCTGTCGATAAGGTGAGCGGCAAGGATGACCCTTCCGACAGGTCAATCTCTTCTTGCCGGTCGCTCAAGGATTCAATCTGATGGATGGTGCCGAGGATCGGCTCGCGATGAGCGAACGTGGCATTCAAATTCACGGGACGACTGTGGCGGACGTCGAGGCGGCGCGGCGGAGTTTTCTGCACCGACTCGGCGAACTGGGCCTCGATCAATACGTGCAGACGTCGGACATCACGGCTGGCCAATCACCCTCGGTTGGGTTCCAGATTCTGGAGAAATTCGCGGACGAATGGTCACCGGACGGCGACACGCTGCACCTGTGCGAGGCGTTGAATCTCCACACACAGAGCAACCCCGGCGATCTGGAGCGGGAGATTCTGCTGGCGATGCTGCTCTGCCCCGTTCCGTTTCAGTTTTCAAGCCATGAAGAACTGACGTCGGCGGTGCGCGTCAGAAAGTACATCGTCGAGGCCGCGCGAAAAACGGCGCTGGCCTTCGCGACTCAGGAAGCGGAACGGCCGGCCGACTACTGGACCTACGACGAAGACCGCGGGTTTATTCTCGTCCCCGGCCAGCCGCTGATCACGGCCCTGCAAAGAGCGACTCAGCCGGAAGAGTCCGGCAAGCGGTACACGTTCTCGTGTCGCCGCGCCGGGGAGTACGTCGTACTGCTGAGCCTGGTGCAGGAAGCCAGGACCAGTAACCCCGAACTGTTCGGCAAGCTGCATCAGCAGGCCGAGGCCCGTGCAATCAAGGGGGGCGAGTTCGAGAGGCTGTTTCAGCGCAAAATCGGTTCGCTCAGCAATCCGCTCCCGTTGAAGTTCTTCGTCCCCGGTGACCGAACGTGGTTCCGCAACCCGGAAGAGCTGTCGTCCGGCGTGACCGGGTACGAGGGGAGCTGGACCTTCTACCTGGGTGACGGACTGTTCGCCGACTTTTGGCGGAAGGACAAGAAATACACGCTGACGACGAAGTGCCTCGCCATGTACCACTGGCGGCACGCGACGTATCGCGACGACGAGGGCGATTTGCAAATCAGCGAGCAAGTGGTCGAGGAACTCGTCGAACAGACGCTCCGGAACCCCGCCGAAGTGGACCAAATCCTTCAGGAGATGCTCCGGCTGCAGGCACCCTTGGGAACGTTTGCCGGCGGCGCCATCGAAGCGCATCGCGAATTCCCCTGCCAAGTCTGCCCGGGAACATCCGACCTGGTGCTCCCCGATGTCGAACAGATTTGAGCGACATGGGGAGACCGATCGGTCCCTGCATGCTGGGCGAAATTGGCCGGTGACGCTCGACCGGCTCCCGCGGTGGCCTACAATCCGCCCATGCACACGAACTCACCGGAATTGACGGCAACAGAACAGGCTCCGACTGCCGGGGCGACGGCTGCCGACAGCAAACAGCCGAACGCCAGTCGCTCGCGGTTTGAGTTGTATCGTCAGAAGGTCAAGCGCAAACAACTGCCGAAGGGGGGCGTTCATTCCGCCGGTGAAGCCCGCAGTGCCAAGGATCGGGTTCGCTCCGCGAGCAAGCTGGTCCGGCAGTTCTTCAAGTTGCTGTCGCCCTATCGCCGTCAGATCATCTGGATTCTGATCTCTCTCACCGCGTCCACTTTGATCGGCTTGCTCCCGCCAGCGGGGACCAAGTTCATCATCGACTACGGTCTGACCGGCAAGCCGTTGCCCGGGCCGGTACTGCGCTGGTTTCCGTCGCTCGTCGATCCGAAGCAACTGCTGCTGGTGACGGTCCTGGCGGTCTCGGTCATCTCGCTGGTGAAGATTCTCATCCACATTGTGGGGCGCTGGTACGCGACGAAGATCTCGAAGCAGATTCAGCTCAATTTGCGTCGCCGCGTGTTCGAGCATGCGGTGCGGCTGCCGCTGCATCGCATTCAGGAGATCCGTTCGGGCGGAGTCGCGTCGATCCTGCGCGAGGACGGCGGCAGCGTTGGGGAGCTGGTCTTCGGGATGCTCTTCAATCCGTGGCGGGCCGTCATTCAATTGATCGGCAGTCTGGCGATCCTGGCCTGGGTCGACTGGACGATGCTGCTCGGCGCCGCGTTGCTGTTGCCGACGGTCTTCATCACTCATCGAGCGTGGATCAACAGCATTCGGCCGCAGTTCCGCATGATTCGGAAGCAGCGGGAGTTGATCGACGCCAGCGCGACCGAATCGTTTGCCGGGATGAGGATCGTCCGGGCGTTCAGCCGGCAGAAGCGCGAGGCGACCCGGTTCACCACCGAGAACAACCTGATGGCCCGTCAGGAACTGTACGCCTGGTGGTGGATGCGTGTCGTCGAGATGGTGTGGGAGACGCTGATTCCGTTCGCCAGCGCCGGGTTGCTCTTCTACGGCGGGTGGCGAGTCCTGGACGGTCACATGACCGTCGGCGACCTGATGATGTTTCTGGTTTACCTGCTGATGCTGCTCGAACCGCTCGCCGCGCTGGCACAGAGTGCGACACAATTTCAGAACAGCCTGAGCGGTCTGGACCGTGTGCTCGACCTGCTCGAAGAACCGCGCGAGATGCAATCGACGGCCGCGTCCCTGCGAGTCGATCGGGCGGCCGTGGCCGGAGACATCGGGTTCGAGAACGTGTCGTTCACGTATCCCGGCACCGACACGCCGGCGCTGCGGGAGATCACTCTGTCGGTGGCAGCGGGCCAGACGGTGGCCTTGGTCGGCCCGAGCGGCGCGGGCAAGACGACGCTCAGCAACCTCGTCGCGCGGTTCTACGATCCGACGTCGGGCCGGGTGACACTCGATGGCCGCGACCTGCGCGACTACGACGTCGAATCGTTCCGCTCGCTGCTGGGGGTTGTCGAGCAGGATGTCTTCCTGTTCGACGGGACGATTGCCCAGAACATCGGCTACGCGCGGCGGGAGGCCACGCCCGACGAGATTCGTGCCGCCGCGGAGGCCGCCAATGCGACGGAGTTCATCGACCGCATGACCCACGGCATGCAGACGATCATCGGCGAGCGGGGTGTGAAACTGAGCGGCGGGCAGCGACAGCGACTCGCGATTGCCCGCGCGATCCTCGCCGATCCCAAGCTGCTGATTCTGGACGAAGCGACCAGCAACCTGGACACGGACAGCGAGCGGTTGATTCAGCAGAGTCTGGTCCAACTGATGCAGGGCCGCACCAGTTTCGTGATCGCTCACCGCCTGAGCACGATCGCCGGTGCCGACGTGATCGTGGTCATCGAGAACGGCCGCATCAGCCAGACGGGAACGCACGCGCAGCTCATGTCGAAGGATGGCAAATACCGCTCGATGGTCGAACAACAGGTCAAGATGACGCTGGGAAACATCACTGCGGGTTCGACGGGCTGACGCCGCGCCGCTCGGAACTTCGCATCAGTAGTTGTGTGCGGTACAAGCCAGTTCAAGGGAAGAAGAAGGAACGATGAGATTCAATCGAACGACGTTTCTCTTGTTGACGCTCAGCAGTGTCCTGTGGAGTGCGCGTGGTTCCGCGCGAGCCGACGACGCCATCGACTTTCAACCGACGACAGGGTTCCTGAAGCTGCCAGACGGCTGGACCTTGGGGGCCTGTTCCGCGGTGGCGGTGAGCCGCAAGGGGGAGATTTATCTGTTTCATCGCGGCAAGCACCCGCTGATCTGTTTCGATGCCGACGGCAAATATCTTCGATCTTGGGGCGACGATCTGATCAAGTCGGCCCATGGACTGCGAGTCGATCGCGACGACAATGTCTGGGCCACGGATATCGGTTCGCACCGGGTCTACAAGTTCGATCCGTCCGGCAAATTACTGCTGGCATTGGGGACCGGAAAGGCGGGCGTGGAAAACGACCAGTTCAACAAGCCGACCGACGTGGCGTTTGGTCCGGAGGGCGAGTTCTACGTCTCGGACGGCTACGGCAACAGCCGCGTGCTGAAGTTCTCGGCGGATGGCAAGCTGCTCAAAACTTGGGGGACGCGGGGAAAGGCTCCCGGTGAATTCAACCTGCCTCACGCCATTGTCGTCGATGGAAAAGGTCGAGTCCTCGTGGGCGATCGAGAGAACAACCGCATTCAAATCTTCGACCGCGACGGCCAACTACTGGAGACCTGGACGGGTATCGCGCCCTACGGACTCGCGCTGAACAACGAGGGAGTCCTGTTCGTGGCGACCGGTCGAGAGAACGATGTCCTGTGTCTGGATGCGTCGGGCAAGGTGAGCCGCCGCTGGGGTCGGAAAGGGGCGGTCGCCGGGGAATTCAATCTGCCTCACATGCTGTCGTTCGATGCGGCCGGAAACCTGTATGTTGCCGAAGTCGGTGGGCTGCGGTTGCAGAAGCTCATCAAGAAATGAAGAACTGGTTGAACCGTGCCGACCATTCACCAACCGACTCGCCCCAGACTGAAATGAAAGCCTTCGTCATGCTGCCAATCACTCAACACGGAGCGATGGGTGGGGGGATCATTGCCCTGTGCCTGCTGCTGCTGTTTCGGGAGCAGTGGTTTCTCGATCAGACTCGCCGGGGGCAGAACCTGGTGAGATGGTGCGGACCGAGCCGGGCGCCCTGGGTCTTCCGAGCCATCCTGCTCGCGGGGATCTCGTTCGGCGGTCTGCTGGCGAATGGCACGATCCGGCCGATTCAGTGGTGACGAGCAGGCTGCTAACCCGGATTATTCAAGAAGCGCAAGCGAAGGAAAACATGGGCGATCCTTCGCTTGCGCTTCAGGCTTCCAGTCTGCGCAGCGCTTCCCGTGCGGCTTCGGCGACGATTTCGTCTTCATCGGCACAGGCCGTTTGCAGCGCGGCGACGATTGCCTCGGAGGTGACTCCCGCGCGACCGAGCGCCAGCGCGGCGTGCTCTCGCACCAGCGGTTCTTCGTCGTCGAGCGCGATCAGCAAGGGTTCGACGAGCGGTGCAGCCTGCCTGCCCCACGCGGCCACGGCGGTCGACACGCTCTCGCGCACTTCCGCCTGCTCGTGCGATAACAGGTTCCCGTAGCGGGGAACCAGCAGCGCGAGGTCAACGTCGGACCGTTCGCCGAGCGCCGTCACGATGGCGGCGGTCATCAGCGGCTGAACGCCTTCCTCGTCGAGCAGCGACAACAAGACTCCTTTCGATGACTCGTCGTCGGAGCGGATTCGTCCCAGGGCTCGCGCGGCTTCAAACCGGACGTCAATGTCTGAGTCTGCGAGCCGCTCCGCCAATTCGACGGCGATCTCGTTCCACGGCGCGGCGTCGCCGGCCGGCAATCGCTTCAATTCGCCGAGTTGTTTGGCGGCCAATGCCCGGACAGCGGAATCGGCATCGCGCAGCGCGTGGCGACTCCACGTCACGGCCTCGTCGAGCGAACCGAGCGTCTTCACGGCCAGCAGCGCGCGATACCGTTCGTCCGGTGATGTCGCCTGTGGCAGCAGTTCCATCCACTCGGCGAGCGAACGTTCGGAGAACGGAGTGATCGGGCGAGCCATGCGATGCGGAGCCTCCAAAAAATGATCGGTCACGCCGGTCGAGACGCGGGGCGGCAGATTGTGCGTCCGCGGCGGAGTGAGTTCAACCGCCCCGGTCGCCGATGAGTTGTGAGCTTTGAGCGTCAGCTCCTTCCGATGAATTTCGGAGCGGGGCGGCGTCAGCCCCCTGGCTCTTGGGCGTCAGCCCGTCCGGCGAGTTAACGAAGAGC
>JANODP010000491.1:0-6266 GCA_031412755.1 Schlesneria sp.
AATCACCCCGTCTGCCGCGGCCTTTTGAATTTTGGTGTGCCTGACCCCGGTTGTTGCCGACGGACTGACATACCTTACAGCCAGGTCGCCAGCGGCAGAGCCTTCCACAGGACATACGCGACCGGACTGGCGTACAAGACGCTGTCCATCAGGTCGAGCAGCCCGCCAAAACCGGGCAGCAGCCGCGCCGAGTCCTTCTTTCCCACGTCGCGTTTGATGAGCGATTCGCACAGGTCGCCGATGAGGCCCGTCGCGCCGAGGATCAATCCGTAAACAGCGGCACTGAGCCAATCGGGCGATTCCCAGCGGGGACTTCCGACGGGAGTGAAGTACGGCGTCGCCAAATGCAGCCACGCGATGGCACTCACCGCCGAACCGATCAGCGCGCCGACGGCTCCGGCCCACGTCTTGCCCGGCGACAGGTGCGGCACCATCTTGCGCTTGCCGAACAGTCGACCGAAGAAGTACGCGCCGACGTCGCCCCCCTTGGTCACGATCAACAGCGATCCGATCACCAGATAGCCCGCCGTCGCTCCGGCGACCCAGCGCAGTTGAGCGGCCACTCCCAGCAGAACGCCGATGTAACTGACGATCAGCAACTCGGCACTCAGCGTCTCCATGCTGGCTCCCGGTTCGCGATAGCGGTACGTCGCGAGCAGAAACAGCGCGAGGATCGTCAGCGAGTACGCGAGCATCACCTGCGCGAGTGTGTTGTGAGCCCAGGGAATCTCGATCGGCATCCATCCGAACCGGCCCCACCACGCGGCGGCCGCTACGAGGACGGAACAGGCGGAGACGATGATCCGATTCGGCGTGAACGAGCGGGTCCACAGCAGATCGACCATTTCGGAGGAGCCCCGCAGCGCGAGGCACACGACCAGCGCCAGCAGAATTGGGGCGGAGTCTCCCAGCCGGTTATCGAGCCAGAACAGCCCGAAGAACAGCGGAATCAAGACGGCCGAAACAGCGAGTCGCCAACGCAGCATGTTATTGATTTGTCACGAAGGGCTTGTTGACGCACACGGCCGCGTGTCGCAGCCGGCACGATAGTAGACATTCCGATGCGGGAAGCGAATCAACTCGACAGGCCTCCAAACCGGCGGTCGCGCGCGGCGAAGTTTCGAAACGCCGCATGCAGATCGTCCGTCGTGAAGTCGGGCCAGCACTTGTCCGTCACCCACAGCTCGGCATAACTGATCTGCCAGAGCAGGTAGTTGCTGATCCGCATCTCGCCCGCCGTCCGAATCACGAGGTCCGGGTCCGACATGCCGCTCGTGTAGAGATGAGATGCAAAGGTCGCCTCGTCGATCGACTCGGGGTCGAGCCGTCCCGCGGCGATCTCGCGCGCGATGGCCCGCGTCGCATCGACGATCTCGCCACGGCTGCCGTAGTTCACCGCGAGGCACAACCGCATGCCGGTGTTGTCCCGGCTGACGTCGCAGGTCCGTTCGATCTCCCGCAGCACTCCGTCGCCCAGCCCCTCGCGCCGTCCGATCACGGCGAACCGCAGGTTCTGGCGAATGATCTCGCTCCGTTCCTCGATCAGGTACTGCTCGAAGAGCTGCATCAGCAGCTTCAGTTCCAGCGGCGGTCGTTTCCAGTTCTCGCTGCTGAAGCAGTACAGCGTCAGTTGATCGAGGCTCAGCCGCGAACAGTGTTCGACGATGGACCGCACGGTGGCGACGCCGCGACGATGCCCCTCAATCCGCGGATATCCGCGCGACTGAGCCCAGCGACCGTTGCCATCCATGATCACCGCCACGTGACGCGGCAGCCGGTCCGGGCGCAGGCCGAAACCCGCCATCTGCCCGGCAGAAAACGGATCATCGGCAGATCGACGCGGAGTGGCTGAAGCCGGCATTCCATGCACCGCCTGGTCGTCGGGTCGCCTGGTTGTCGAGTCTCCCGCCATCGACACACGCTGCCGGGCGGGATCGCCCGACGATTCACCAACCCTTGCGGCTTCGCGGCCTCGAGCAGACGACGCGGAACGCGCTCCGCTCAACGCACGAAGACCAATCGCGAATCATCGTCGGAGTGGTCACGTGACGGATCGTACTCTGTCAGGAAGTTGTCGGACAGGTCGCATTCCTCCTCGTCCGAGGGGAAGTGCAACCACTCTTCGCGATACGAGGGAGAGGCGTCGGGATCGATGATGGCCAGTCGCACACAGTCCGTCTGCACCTCCAGAACATTGACCTGAACGTTGTTGCCGATTACCAGACCTTCATCAACACCACGCGTATAAACTCGCATCGGGCGACCTCGTGACATGTGAGTGTGAGATGTAATTGGTTCCGATGAACCATCAATGCGGCGACATTCTGCCGAGCGACCCTGATGAGAGCAAGCGGAAAAAACTCTCTTCTCGAAACTGGCAACCGACTGACATGCAACACTTGACAGCGCGACGGCTATCATGCTCTCGCCGTGTCCCCGCAACTCACCGCATTGTCAGAGTCGCCACGTGAAGTCAGCGTGAATCGGACAGCTTCGCGATGGAAGACGGATGCCTCGGTGACGCATCGGGCCGCGTGGACAAGTCAACTCTTGCCAGGAGGACGTCAAGATGAAGCTGGTCATTCATCCACCGGTCGACGAGACGCGACTCGTTCGCATTCAAGAGGCCGCCGCACCGATGCTCGTCGTCAATGCGCGCGACGCCGATGAGGCGGCGCGGGAGATCGCCGGGGCCGAGGCGTTCTTCGGCAAGCTCACACCCGAACTGCTGGTGCATGCGAAGCGGCTGCGCTGGGTGCAGTCTCCCACTGCGAGCCTCGAACACTATCTGTTCCCCGAACTCGTCGAGCATCCGTGCCGGCTCAGCAACATGCGCGGGCTGTTCTCGGACGTGATTGCCGATCACGTGATGGGCTTCGTGCTCTGTTTCGCCCGCAACCTGCATCTCTATCTGCGACAGCAGCATCGCGGTGAATGGTCGCCCCTGGGCGACAAGAACTACGTCGCCAATTTCGTCGCCGCGCCCGGAACGGTTCTGCCGATGGATCGAGCTCATCAGCACCTGTCCGATTGCACGCTCGGGGTGGTGGGCGTCGGACACATCGGGGCTGAAGTGCTGCGCCGCGCTGCGGCGTTTGGAATGAAGCTGCTCGGTGTCGATCCCGTCTGCCGATCGGTGGACGGAGTTCTGGAGAACGTCTGGGATGTGGATCGGCTGCCCGAGTTGCTCGCGGCGAGTGATTACGTCGTCATCGCCGCGCCGCACACGCCCGAGACCGAAAAGCTGTTTCGACGCCGGATCATTCAGTTGATGAAGCACAGCGGCATCCTGATCAACATCGGACGGGGTGCGATCGTCGATCTGCATGACCTGACCGAGGCGCTGCGCGAGGGAGACATCGCCGGCGCGGCGCTCGACGTCTGCGAGGTCGAGCCGCTTCCCGCCGATCATCCGCTCTGGCAGATGCCCAACGTCCTGATCACTCCGCATGTCGCCGCCGCCTCGCCGCACATTGCCGAGCGGCATCTGGAGACGCTGCTCGACAACATCCGGCGTTTCGTGAAGGGCGAACAACCGGCGACGCTCGTCGACAAACGGAAGTGGTACTGATTCGACTTCGCATCAGCCGACGGTGGCGTTTACACTATCCACGCCCGCCAGCCCTCTGTCTTTCTGTTGCGACAGCCGCTTGCCGTTGTCGTGACAGTCCCGCCCTACGAGGACACTTGATGATCCCACGCCGCGTCGCAGGTTCCGCCTGGTGTTGTGCAATGGCTGCGTCGCTCATCGGCCTCGTGGTTGGAGGTGCTCGCGGCGCCGAGGCCGACGCGGCGAAGCTCCCTCCGGCGGCCAACAGAGACGTGGACTTCGTTCACGACGTGAGGCCGATCTTTCAGCGAGCCTGCTTCCGTTGTCACGGCCCCGACAAACAGAAGAGCGAGTACCGGCTGGACGTTCGTCAGACGGCGTTGACCGGCGGCGAGAGCCATGCCCCCAACATCGTGCCGGGGAAGAGTGCCGACAGTCCGCTGGTGAAGATGGTGGCGGGAGTTGGCGATGTCACGATGCCGCCCGAAGGAGATCGGCTGAGCGCGGCAGAGATCGGTCTGCTCCGCGCGTGGATCGATCAGGGAGCCAAATGGCCCGATGAGGTGGCCGGCAACTTGAAGGACAAGTCGGACTGGTGGTCGTTCAAGCCGCTGCCACAGCGCGGAACTCGGAGCGCGGAGCGAGGAGCGAGTGATAACGGCAACGCGAATTCCACTCCGCAATCCATCGATGCCTTCATCCGCGTGAAGCTCGACGGCGTCGGACTGCGTTCCGCGCCGCAGGCCGACCGACGGACGCTCGCGCGACGAATCTATTTCGATTTGATCGGGCTGCCGCCGACTCCCGACGAGGTTGATTCGTTCGTGGCCGATCCCGATCCGAAGGCTTATGAAAAGCTCGTCGACAAGTTGTTGGCGTCGCCACGCCACGGTGAGCGCTGGGCGCGGCACTGGCTCGACGCGGCACACTTCGCAGAGACGCACGGCCACGATCAGGACCGCATTCGCGAGCATGCGTGGCCCTACCGCGACTACCTGATTCAGTCGCTGAACGCCGACAAGCCGTATGCCCGCTTCGTGCAGGAACAGGTGGCGGGAGACGTCCTCTTTCCCGACGACCCGCAGGCGACGGCGGCCCTCGGATTCCTCGCGGCCGGTCCGTGGGATGAGAGTTCGCTGCAAAGCATCCGCGAAGAGACGCTCGACCGTCAGATCGCGCGTTACATCGACCGCGATGACATGATCGCCAACGTCATCAACAACTTCAGCAGTCTCACCGTGCAGTGTGCCCGCTGTCACGATCACAAGTTCGATCCGATCTCGCAGGCCGACTATTACTCGTTGCAGGCGGTCTTCTCGGGCGTGGAGCGAGCCAACCGTCGTTACGATGCCGACCCGGCCGTGCATCTCCAGCGACTCGCCCTCTCCCAACGAAAGACCGCGTTGCAGCAGCGGACGCCGGAATTGATTGCCACGCTCTTGTCGGCCGACGTGCAACGCCAGGTAGCCGAGTGGGAACAGCAACGCGGCGCGAACGTGATCGCGTGGCAGGTGCTCGACCCGGAAGCGTTCACGTCATCGGATGGAGCGACGCTGACGAAGCTGCCCGATGGCTCGATCCTCTCCGGCGGGACACGACCCGAGAATGACACGCTCACCGTGACGGCGAACGTGTCGCTGGCCAAAGTTACCGCGGTGAGATTGGAAGTCCTGACGGATGACAGCCTGCCGCTGAAGGGGCCCGGCCGGCAGGACAACGGCAACTTGCATCTCTCCGAGTTTGAAGTTTTTGTCGAGGGAAGTGACCAGCCGGTCGCGCTGTCGAATGCGACCTCCGACTTCGACCAACAGGACTGGGGCATCGCGCGGGCCATCGATCACAGCGAGCCGACCGCGTGGGGCATCTACCCCAAGGTCGGCCAGTCCCATGTCGCCGTGTTTGAACTGAAGGCCCCACTCGTGCCAGCGCCCTCAACAACGGAGGGAGTACGGGAAACGAAGCCGCTCAAACTTCGCATCGCGCTCAAGCAGCGGCACGGCGGCGGACATTTGATTGGCCGCGCGCGGCTGTCCGTCACCGATCACGCGCCGCCCGTGCGAGTTGATGCCATACCGGACGCGATCGCGGCGATCCTCGCCACGGCCGTCGATCAGCGCACCGAACAACAGCGGCTGGAGTTGGCGATCTTCCAGCAATTGAGTGAGATCGAGCGATCCACGGCTTCGCTCCCGAAGCCGAACATGATCTATGCGGCGGCCGCCGAATTCGATTCGGATGGCGGACTGCGACCTCCGCCGGGACCGCGACCGATCCACGTGCTGCATCGCGGCGACATCCGCCATCCGCGCGAGGCGGCTCTGCCGGGAGCGCTCGCCTGCGTGACGGAACTGCCGTCACGGTTCGAGTTGCCGAACACCACCCACGAAGCGGTCCGACGCGCGGCGCTGGCGAAGTGGCTGACGGACACGCGCAATCCGCTGACGTGGCGTTCGATCGTGAACCGAGTCTGGCATCACCATTTTGGTCGAGGCCTGGTCGGCACGCTCAACGACTTCGGCCACATGGGAGAAACGCCGTCTCATCCCGAGTTGCTCGACTGGCTCGCGGTCGAGTTCCGCGATGGCGGCCAGTCGCTCAAGCAGCTTCATCGGTTGATCGTGACGAGTGAGACGTATCGGCAGAGCGCGGGACTCGGGGGGCGGGGTGCGGAGCGAAGAGATAAAACATCCGATTCCAAATATTCTGCTCCGCGCAC
>JANODP010000492.1:0-5261 GCA_031412755.1 Schlesneria sp.
GGCGCTAGCCCAATGGCACTTACTTTACGTTGCAAGTAGCAGGCACATTCCATGTGCCGTCCGCAAAATGCAGGTCACGGCACATGGAATGTGCCTACTACTTTCTAAAGTAAGTGCCATTGGGCTAGCGCCTTGTCGCTCACAGACACAAGACACAGCAACCTCCAATTTGAAGCCTTGAGATCGCATTAGTACAGGTCCGTGCGCGTCCACGGCACGTCATTGTTCTGGCCGTGAGCGAACACGACCTGGAACAGTTGCATCCAGCCGGTGCGGAAGTTGGAAATCGACGCATTCAGGTATAGCCGCCACATGCGGACGAAGTTGGCGTCGAACATCCGCTCGACGGCGGCGGTCTGCATCTCAAAGTTGTCGCGCCAGCACTCCAGCGTCCGCGCGTAGTGCTGCCGCAGGTTCTCGACGTCGAGGACGGAGAAGTCCCGCGTCTCAAAGATGTCCATCATCTCCCTCAGGCTGGGCGGACAGCCGCCGGGGAAGATGCGTTTTTCGGTCCAGCGATCGATCGGCTGGGCCAGGTTGCGGCCGATCGTGTGCAGGAGCGCCAGTCCGCGCGGCTTCAGGCTGCGGTGAATCACGTCGCCGAGTTGCCGGAAGTTCTCGGGACCGACGTGCTCCAGCATGCCGACCGAGACAAACGCATCGAACTGTCCGTCGATGCTGCGCCAATCGTCCTCGACGACGATGACGCGACCTTCCAGTCCGGCCGACTTCGCGCGGTCGCGGGCAAACGCCACCTGCTCGCGCGAGATGTTGTAGGCCGTGACCGACACGCCGTACTCGCGCGCCAGATGCAGTGCCAGCCCGCCCCAGCCGCAGCCGGCCTCGACAACGCGGTCGCCCGGCTTCAGCCGCAACTTGCGGGCGACGTGATCGAACTTCGCCCGCTGAGCCGCCGCCAGATCCAGCGTCGGCTCGGAGAAGTACGCGCACGTGTAGGCCATCTCCTCGTCGAGCCACAACCGGTAAAAGTCGTTCCCCAGGTCGTAGTGCTGGTGAATGTGATTCTTCGCCGCGGCGCGCGTGTTGGGGCTGAGCCAATGCCACCAGCGCCACATGCGGTTGTCGAAACGGTGTGGAGCCTTCCGAGACGCCACCGCCAGATGTTCAAAGAACCGGACCAGGTCTCCCGAGACGGTGATCTCACCGCGCGTGTACCCGTCACCGAAGGCCAGCGAAGGATCGAACAGCAGGCCGAGCAGCGCGGGCCGCGTCTGAATCGAGACGCGGTGGCTGGCCGGCTCGTTCGAGGCGGAGAGAACTTCTCCGTCCCAGAGCGCGACTTCAATCGGCAGACCCTCGACGAACGACAGCACGCGCCGCGCGAGCCAGCGATCCAGCGCCGTTGTTCGCGAAGTCGTCGAGGCCGACGCCGGTGTCACCGCCGACGATCGCACGGCGGCCAACGCCCCGTGATGGCGTTCGGCCAGCGGCGGCGGATCGTCGCCCAGCGGACCATCGAGGGGAGGCAAGGCAGGCGACTGAACCGGTGCTTCATCAAGACGAGTCGATGACATGAACAGCTCACTTTCTTTCAAGCTTTCCAGAAAACCCCTGTGCTTCTGTTGTGGGTCAGTTTGACGAAGGACCAAGTGTGGCACGCCCTGAGTCTGCGAAGGGCGTGGCGTTATGCGGGGCTTGGTTTCACGCCCTTCGCAGACTCAGGGCGTGCCACTCAAACTGACCCACTACCTGTGCTTCTGTCAATCAAACCCCGTGCCTGCAATTCGCCGCAGGCGGCGTCCAATGCGGGAGTGGCACACTCCCCCGCTTCAATGGTCGAATGGAATCTCCCCGTCAACTCCGAGGCGCGTTCCCACTGCTCGCGCACCAACTGATACACCGGCCAATCGGCGTCGGAGGGATCATTGCGACGTGTCTCCAGTCGGCGCTTGACAACGTCGGCGGGAGCCGTGCATTCCAGCCAGACGGCCCGCGCGCCGCAGTCGATCGCCAGTTGCAGGAAACTTTGACGAAGCGAGTCGCGCTGGAACGTGGCATCGACGATGACCCGGCCACCCGCCAGCAATCGTCGGCGAGCACGCAGCCGGCACTCGTCATAGGTCCGCTGGGTGCGGTCGGCGGAGTACAAGTCCGCCGGTCCGCCGGTCGTGGCGGTGGACGGGAAGAGCTCCTTGCGAATCACGTCCGAGCGAAGCACTTCGTCAAAGTGAGCCGCTTCGGCCAGCCCCCGCGCGAGTGTCGACTTGCCGGTCCCCGGCAGACCGGAGACCAGCACCAGGACCGGACGTCGGTCCGGTTGCTCCAACTCCGACAAACAGAACAGCCAGTGTGCCCGCGAACGCGACAGGGCTTCGTCCCGATCGGCAGCGGGGATCTCCGACTCGCCGCCAAGGATGGCGGCGACTTTGGCGCGCACCGCCGAACGGTACGCGACGAACAACGGCAACAGACTGCGACCGTCGTCGTCGTCGGTTGCGGAAAAGTAGGCGTCGGCGAAGTCCCGCGCCAGATCGCGACGACCGCAGAAGGACAACTCCATCACCAGAAAGGCGACGTCGGCCACCACGTCAATCCGCCGCAATCCCGGATCAAATTCGAGTCCATCGAGGATCACGATGTCGCGGGGAGGTGCCTGGTCGGAGAACTGATAGATGTGTTCCAGCCGCAAGTCTCCGTGTACGTCACGAATCTGTCCCGCGCTCGCCCGCCGACGCAGGGTTTCGTCGTGACGTTGCAACCACTCGACTGACAAGGACTCCAATCGCTGCAGCACCTGCGGCTCGATCACGTCGGACTTCAGATCGCGAGCAAACTGCCAGTTCTCGCGCAGTTGACGACGGAACTCCGCCTGGGCCGCGGTCGCCTGATCACCGACACAGCCGCCGGCCTGCCGGTGAATGGCCGCGATCCGCTGTGCCGCTCGCACCAGGTCGCGCGGTTCGAGCACTTCGCGTTGCAGCCGCGATCGCAGATGGGCCGCTTCCGGGAGCCGCCGCATCTTGACGGCCCAATCGACCACCGGCCCGCCTCCCTCGAACCGCAAACCGGTGGCCTCGCGCGTGACCGGCACCACACCGAGATAGACGTCCGGTGCCCACGGCCGATTGATCCGGACTTCCTCCTCACAAAACAAACGACGCCGCTCGACCGTCGAGAAATCCAGAAACGGCAGCTTGACCGGCTTCTTCACCTTGTAGACCAGATCGCCGCCCAGGAACACCACCGAAATGTGCGTCTGCCGCACGGTGACCTCGTCCACGGGCACCGGAAACGCCGACGCGCAAGACAACGCGCGTGCGATCTCCTCGACCGACGTTTCAGACGTTGCATGCCGCGGCGCGCTTTGCAGCGAGTTCATGACATTACCTGTTCAAGGCCATCGAGAACACACTCGCAACCGACCCTCGCAAACACTGCTCCTGAGGCGAGGGTCGTCAATGCCCACCGTGGGAGCGGCGATTGCAAAACATCCGTCGCCGCTCGTGATCCCTATTAATTCATGGTGCGGAGACATACCTATGCCCGGAATACAACTTCTTTTCAAGAGTGCCGCCCGCGAAAAACGGCCGCGCGGGGCAAGCCTGTTGACCGATGCCGTTAGAGTCACCCCCGGACCGCGATCCAAATGCGTGTTCCTCCAATAGAAGTTCCGCCGCCCGCTGGTCTGCCACGGCGGCGTGACCCTCGCGAAAGAGATCGAACCGGCCGTTCCCGCAGAAATCCTCGAGGCACAGTTGATCCGTGAGGCGGCCGCCGGTCGGCCGGAAAGGATTGGTGCCGGTGGCGACGATTTCGTTCCCGTTGAGGCGGTCATGGACGCGATGAAGTAAACTCGTCGGCGAGACGACCACGGCTTCGACGCGTTGGACAACGGAGATGTGGACCTGCTGGCGGCGGGCCTCATTGGCCCGACGAAAGTGGCCCGCATGGCCCTCGAACACGCCGCCTCGGTGTCTGGCAGTTGGGTGCTGACGGACGCTACGATCACCGAGTTCCCGAAACCAAAGACTCACGAGCCTCACGGAGGAAGCCCGGAAAAATGACGTCGGCTTCGGCCGATTTCGAGAAGGGCAACCTGCGATGACCCAAAGCGACTCGACTCATTCGGACTGGCTGTCGGTCATCCGGCGGCGATTTCACTCGGTTCAGGACTCGCTGGTCGCGTTGCAGGAGACGCGGGTCGATTCCAAGTCGCTGCACGATGCGCGTGTCGCCTGCCGTCGAGCCGAAGCCGTGCTGCGCATCACCCGCGATCTGCTGCCGAGTCGTCGTGTCGTCTGGCTGCAAAGGCACCTGCAGAAGCTGCGACGCGCGTGCGGCTCCGCGCGTGACAACGACGTCTTGCGAAAGTGGCTCGCCGATCAGAGCAACCCCGCAGTGGACAAGTTGCGAAAGTCGCTGAAGCGCACACGCCACGCCGATCAATCGCGGATCATCGAACTCACCAGCTCGCTGACCCGGCGCCATCGTTTCGCACATCAGGTGAAACGCGCCTGTCACGCGGCAGCCGGGGAGAGGGAACTCAACGATTGGCGGCCCTTCGTGCCGCGCCGCTTGTTGGACGAACTGAACCATTTTGAGCGTGCCTTTCCCGCCGAGGCGAACAGTTCCAGGCAACTCCATCAACTGCGCATCGCCGGCAAGCGTCTGCGATACGCGTGCGAGTTCGTCTCCGAAATCATCCCCGACGCCGGGCTCGCCCCACTGCACGAACTGCTCTCACAGATCCAGGACCGGCTCGGCCGTCTGCACGACACCGTCGTCAGGCGGACGTCCCTGAAGCAACTGGCCCATCGCGAGGTCCACACCGCATTGCTCCGCGAGACCGCCGCCGAGCGAGACCGCCTGACCAGCGAGTGGCGAGATTATTGGGCGTCCATTTCGCCGGAGGCCACGATCGGCTCGGCGACCACCAAGCTGCTGGAGGCGATTCGCCATCCGTGATCAGCGATGGCCGCGATCGTTTCCAATTCAGTAGTTCCAAGTTCGGGGTTGAACGAGGTGTCTTTACTCCGAAGAGGTGTCTTTACTCCGAAGAGGTGTCTTTACTCCGAAGGAGGTGTCTTTACTCCGAATAGGTGTCTTTACTCCGAAGGAGTTGCGTCTCATAGCCCAGGGTTGCCCGCGTATGCGGGCTACCCTGGGAAGGGGACGCATGCGCCATCTACCCTGAAAGGGTTGCGTCATTCGAGAAATGCCGATGACGGAACCCCGTTGGGGTACATGGGCGGTTGAACCGTTCCCCCCAGGGTAGCTCGCTTCGCTCGCAACCCTGGGCT
>JANODP010000493.1:0-2641 GCA_031412755.1 Schlesneria sp.
CCCAACTCTCTATTGAGTAACTGCGTTCTTGCGAACACAGCGACGAGGCCGTGCGAGGAGTTGTTGATGACCGTTCGCCGCCGATCTCGCGCAGCACTCGCACCCCTTGCGGTTTGCCTGGTGCTGCTCGCCGGACGGACGGCTTTCGGGCAGGCGCCGCCGATACTCAGTGCTGTCTTTCCCGCAGGCGGGCAATTGGGGCAGTCGGTCGAGGTGACGGTCAGCGGCAGCAACCTGCCAGCGCTGCAAACCCTGCATTCCAATGTTCCCGGCATTCGGTGCGAGAGGATGGAGCCAAGCCGCCTTCGGCTGACGATTCCCGCCGGCACGCCGCCGGGGCTGTATGACGTGTGGGCTGTGGGCGACAACGGAGTCAGTGCGCCGCGGACATTTGCGATCGGCAATCGAGCGGAGCAATTGGAGGCCGAGCCGAACGAGTCGGCGTCGGCGGCGACTTCGGTTCCCCTGGACGTCGCGATCAACGGACAGCTCGACAAAGTCGGCGATGCGGATCATTTCCGTTTTGAGGCAAAGCAGGGCCAGCGCGTCGTCATCGAATGCTGGGCGGAGCGGATCGATTCACGACTGCGCGCGGTGCTGGAAATCTTTGACACCACCGGACGGCGGCTGGCGGTCAACCGAGGTTACTTCGGGATCGACCCGCTGATTGATTTCCGCGTACCGGCCGACGGTTCTTATGTCGTGAAGGTTCAGGATCTGACTTCGTCCGGCGGTGCCGAGCACTATTACCGGCTCGACATCGACACCGGACCGCGCGTGGCGTTCTCGGTGCCGAGTGTCATCGAGCGCGGCAAGGGGGCGCGCGTGGCGTTGTATGGCTGGAACCTGACCGAACAAAGTCGGCAGACCCCGAGGCCCACTCAAACGCCCGACGACTTCGATCGCATCGAAGTGGAGATTCCGGCATCGCTCGCCGAGCCGTCGTGGCCGCTGTTCGTGCGGTTGCAGCCGGCGCAAGTGGTGCTCGAAGGAGCCGCCTTCCCATTCCATCTTCCTGGCAGTCATGCGCCGGTCGTGATCGGCCTGACCGATGTCCCCGTGGTGCTGGACGGGGCCGACAATCACTCGCCCTCGTCGGCCCGGGAACTGGTCGTCCCGTGCGAATTGAGCGGACAACTCGCGGTCGGTGATGAACGCGACTGGTTTGCGATTCAAGCTCGTCGCGGCGAAGCATTCTTCATCGAGGCACTCGGGCAGAGAATCCAGTCGCCGGTGGATTTACAGGTCAGTGTGCTCGACGCGTCGGGACAGCGGGAACTGGCACAGTTCGGCGACGAATTGCGGAACATCGGCGGGGCGCTACCGACGAGTCATCTCGATCCGGCAGGGCGCTGGGTCTGTCCTGCGGAGGGCCGCTATTTGATTGCCGTCCGAAATCTGATCGGCGGTCTGCACACCGATCCGCGCCGGACGTACCGGCTGAGCGTCCGCCGCGAGGAGCCCGATTTTCAACTCATCGCCACCCCGCATCGCGACGATCCGGCCGGGCTGAACGTGCGGCGCGGTGGTCGCGAGCTGCTCGATCTGCTGGCCTTTCGGCGGCGTGGCTTTGACGGGGCGATTCGCGTCTCCGCCAACAATCTGCCGGCCGGAGTGGACTGTCCCGACGTCTGGCTCGGGCCGGGAGTCGATCGGGCGGCGGTCGTTGTCTCTGCCGATCAGAATGCCGCGGCGCTGTTCGGGGAGTTGAAACTGGAGGGCGTCGCAGGCGATGCCGCTGTGACAAGTCGCCGCTCGGTGCGGGGAGGGACGATCATCCGCGCGGGGACGCCGAATGGCTGGGGCCGCATCACGTCCGAGATCCCGTTGGCCGTTGTCGGTGACGCGCCGTTGCGGATCACGGCGGATGGACATGAGCCGCTGGACCATCATCTCTACGGCAGGCTGCTGGTGAGGCACTCGCCCGGTGGCGTCTTGGATGTCGCCGTCCAGATCGAGCGGCGCGACATCGGGCATCAGGCACCAGTCAAGCTGATCGGAGTGGGCCTTCCCGAATCGATTCGAAATCAAACGGCCGTCATCCCGTCCGGCTCGCAGAAGGGATATCTCAGTTTTCCCCTGCCGCCGACGCTGGCTGTCGGTCGCTATTCGCTGGCCATCCGCGCCGAGACCACGGTCCCCACGGCCGACAAGAAAACGGAAACGGTGGCGGTCGTGAGCAACCCCGTCACCTTCGAGGTGCAGCCGGCCGCGATCCTCGTGGAAGTCGATCCCTTCGCGGTGACACGGGCCAGGCGGGGTGACACCATCAAGGTCGGATATTCGGCCAAGCGACTCAACGGTTTTATCGGGAAGATGCACACCGAACTGGCCACTCCCGGTCACATCACTGATATTGCAGGTCTGCGGGGGCGCGGCGAGACCTTCACCGGCCAGACCGACAAGGGGACGCTGCAAATTGTCATCAACGACGATGCTCCGCTGGGCCGACAGCCGTTCTTGCGACTGTTCACGGTCGGAGTCGTCGAAGATCAGCCGACCCATTTCGGAAGTGGTTTGTTCGCGTTGGAGATTGTGGAGTGACAAAACTTCCAAGTTCGTAGATTTCGCAGTTGTTTTTACTCCGAAGGAACAGTTGTTTTTACTCCGAAGGAGTTGTGTCTCACAGCCCGGGGTTGCC
>JANODP010000494.1:0-3834 GCA_031412755.1 Schlesneria sp.
ACGCCTGATCCGGCCGCCATGCCCGATAAGTCTTCTCGCTCACGCCCAACCTCCCTGCCAATCCATCCGTTCCATCGGCCCAAAAAAAGTCGTGCGACTCTATAGCAGGCTCGGTTGCGGATTACCAAGACAGGCTCCTAGGTGACGCATGCCAGAATTGCCGATCATAGCCTTGTACTTCCGTAGACCTGGGTCAACCTCCTCGCTCAGGAATTCCTTGAAACTCGCATGGTAAAGTCGGTAGAGCGGCCCTTTTCTTATGTAAATGAATGGACGCCAATCATGGAGCGCGCGCTGGATGTGCCCACATTCAAGATTGGTGACATCGCTGATAAAATCGATAGAAACAGGTGCCGTGACGGCCGCCAACACGCATAACACCGGCTCATATAGTTTCTGAAATAGTGAACGATCGTCTATCTGCATCTCATCCCAATGGCGCCTATAAAAGTCTATAAGACCCTGCGGAAGTTCATGTACGCCAAATGTCCACAGCATGCTTTGCGGATCAGCAATTGCGGGCAACACATGGTGCAAGTACATGAAATTCGCCTGGCTCTTCGCCAACACTGTTTCGATGAAATCGTCAGGACCGCACTCAGCTCGTTGTATCCACTGCTGCACTCCGGCATCAGTCAGCCATGTGCGTATGTATTGTCGCGCATCTTTTTCGTTGTTTGTCATATGACTTGCATCTTGGAAATCGAATACTTTCGAGTGTCCCGTCTGCAATCGCAGTGACGTTTTCGGACGCGTCGACACGACAAAGTACACGCCTTTGTCCAGAGCGATAGGCAAGAAAGGAAGGTTCGGCTTGCTCGTATCCGCGTTCTTCACTTCATCAAGGGCGTCAACAACGATGACGAGTCGTTCTGCATTCGCGAGCTTCTTGCTCGCCTCCTTCAATACTTCTCTCAGGAACTCACCCGGCCTCTCATCAGCTTTCTTGGGGAGTTGCGGGTATGGCAACCCAAAGCGACCGACGACCTGTGCGCAGATAGTCTCCACGACGCGCGACGGATTACTGTCTAGGCTGTTGAAGTGATGAATGTAGCCGCGTGTTTTCACCAGATGAGCCATAAACGCCGACTTGCCAATACCTGGCTCTCCGCGAACGACAAAATATCCGGAGGGGTTTCGGGAGTCTTCGAGAAACCGGTCGAGGGCATCGACAACAAACTCTCGGCCGACGAACCCGCGTGTCCACGTTTCGATGAACGGTCCGGCGTCGCAAATTGCGTCTCGAAGCGAGGCAGGCACATCCGAGTAGAGATCCAATGGTGCGGTCGACTCGGACTGTGACGTCCCCATGGTATCCGAGGAAACTTCGGACAGGTGGCGGGTAGTCCGAATCAACTCTTCATCACATTCTCCGAGCCGCGATTGAAGCGGCGGGGAGTTGCCGCCTCGGAAAGCCGTTTCAGATGACGTCGATGCTCCTGGTAGACCGACCCCTTCGTCAGACCCGCCAAGCAAATCCTTGACTTGAACCGGCGGGCCAAACGCTGCCGCAATCGCGGCAAGTGTTTTTCGATAGACCGGCCTTCCGCCTTCGATGTTCTCAATCGTCCGCTTTGAACAATCGGCCTTCTTGGCCATCTCTTCCTGCGACCAACCGCGTTCTGTCCGCAGCCGCTCCACCTCGTTGCCATTGGGTGTGACTGTTCCCTCTCGCATTTGTTTTCACCTTGCGACCAGATTGACAGAGCGTTCGACGAGCCTTCCGGCGCTTTGGCAGACCATGCGTTCGTAATAGAGGTCCGTCTCATGTCACAGAAACGACTGGTCCAGCCATGTCTCACACTTCTGCCGTCCCATTCAATGAACAAGCGTTTGCTGACAGAATCATCCAACCGGATCACGGACCATTCTTGTCAGAGCCATCGCGTCGGACAAGTCGCGAGTGCAGTCCAACTCCATTCGTTGGAATCGAACGTTCCTTGGAATCGATTCGGACCCTCGCACGTTCGGTAATCCGGCGGCGTCACGGCTGTAGAACCGACGACGATCTGGATGATGTCGTTCAAGAGGCGGTGTTGTCGCTGCTGGAGAAGGGGATCGCTCTTGATGATACCGTGACTGGTTCGCGTCAGGTCATCTCAGTGATCGACCGTGCCATTTATCGCGTGATGAGGAAGGAGACTCGTCGGCAACGAGCAATGCTTGAGCGAGCGTCTGAGTTGATCGGCGATCCAAGCTCTCCGTCGTTTGATCCCGCCTGCCAGATTCTTGCCGATGACCTTTGCGATTTCGTGAAGTCTCGATTCAGCACGTTCGAGTGCGATTGCTTGGAACGATACGTCGAACTCCAGTCGCTGCGAGCCACTGCCACATTGATTGGAGTGAGCCTGCACAAGTTCGAATGGTTCTGGACAACATCCGTTCTGCGATCAGAGCCGAGTTCGGAATGGAGTGCGCGACTGTCGTGTCGCCCTTGATGCACGGTGGTTCTCACACCTCGAAAACGTCACCGAATCTGGCGCACACGGGATGGTGAGGTTGTCCATTTACTGCGTCGCCGCAACACGAATGTTGAGACACCACACGAAAGGAAAACGCCATGAACATTGTCATCACCGACCTGTTGACCAGCGAGTGTGAACTGACTGGCAAGAGCGATGCGGAGTGTGTCCGTGTTGTGTTGGACGAGGATTCACCTGAAGCGGTGATTGCCACGTCGGAACTGATCCGTCTGCTGCGATTTCACAAGAAGCAGCACGACAAGGCCGAGGCCGCGAGGGCCTCACATCTGAAAGGAACAGACTCGTGAAGAAGTCGTATGTGGTCGGCAAAGACAAGTACACGATTGATTACGTCGGTCAGTCGAACGGGACGCTCAAGATGTTTGCTGAGCTCCATCCCCCTGATCCGCATGGGGCGGCCGTTGCTGAGAGTCACCTGTTTCCGACTGGAGAGATTTGTGTGAGTGCCGGGAACGCTCCCGAAACAATGGATCGGGCCAAGGCCATCGCCGTTCATTTTATGGAGGGCTATTCGGAGTACGTTCGAAGCGGCGAATTCCCAAATGGGAAACGTCGCGTTCACGTGTGACACACCGGTTTCCGTGCGAATCGCCGTGTAGTGGTCCGACGGCGATGACTCGCGAACCTTGGGATCACCATCTCTTACCGCGAAAGGAGTCTCACCATGACTTCGCAATGCGGCCTTTGCAACGGCGTTGAAGAACTGCCCGACGGCGTGCTTCACGCCTGAGGCAACGTCAACCGCCAGCGGGGGAGTGTTTGCTCTCCCGCTGGTTTCTTTTCTGTTCCGATCCCACTCCCATTTGAGGAATGAACTGCCATGTATCTTCCTGACTTTTTCATGACGACAGTTTTGTCGGGTCTTGATTCTGATCGCTTCCCGTCTGGATGTTTGGAAGCCGGTCGGAAGCGGTCGGAACGCAAACAGTCGGTGTTGCCGACGACTGGCTCAAAGAAGCAATGTGCGTCAATGACGCCGCCACCCAATGAGCCACCTCGTGCAACGACGGCTTTCTCTCGTGGTGATTTTCCCGATGACGAGCCGTTGCCGCTGTGGCACATGAAGATCACACAGCCCGCGTACTTCGACGCGATGTCCTATTTGCTCAGTCGCGTGCCCGAAGCAGCGGGCATTCTGGTCGGTCCCGCGAGCGATGACTCTCTCGTCACGCGATTCATCCCCGACATTGAAGGGCGCGGGACACCGGTGACGTTTGAACTGAACTCGGTTCACTTGAATCGGGTGCTGAAGGAATTGAAACCGGCGGGGCTGGGATGCAAGGGCCTCATTCACTCGCATCCGGCAGGCACCCCGCAGCCATCGTATGGCGATGTCCATTACTTCCAGACG
>JANODP010000495.1:0-24332 GCA_031412755.1 Schlesneria sp.
GACACGCATGGACCGCCTGCTGCGGCTAACAGCCTGTTGAAACAGGATTGATCGTGTGCCACGGCTGTGTCAGCCGTGTGAGTCTCGCGAGACTGGTGACCGTTCTCACGGCTGACACGGTTCTCACGGCTGACACAGCCGTGGCACTCCTTTTTCAACGGGTGGTCACTCCTTTTTCAACGGGCGGTGAAGGATGCGTTCTGATCATGGCATCTGTTCTTCGTTCCCTTTGTTTCCTGCTGTTCAAATCCTCAGTCCGACTGTTTCCTAGTTTCTCGTCCCCAGCGTCCCTGTTTGCAAGGAGTTCGCCGGTGTTCTCACGAATCCGTTTGTTCGGTGTCGTCATCGCCTTGTTGTTCGGCCTGCCGCATGTGGGGCATTCCGGCGACGTGACGATCCGCGTCACGTCGCCGATGCCACCGCCGACGTGGGCGGTGCTGGAGCGGGAGTTGTTACGAGCCAACGCCGCCGCGTGTCGCGAGTTCTACTCGAAGTACTTCGACGAGCGCGGTTTTTTGCTCTGCGTCGAACGGTGGGGCGGAGACGACGGGCCGGACGATGCGATTGAGAATCTGCTCGATTGGCCGATCCTGCACGCGCTGGGGGGAGCGGACGACATCCTGCACCTCTACAAGAAAGCGTGGGAGGGACATCTGCGGCAGTTCACGCTCGCGCGGACCACCGATGTCCCGATGGCGCGCGACGGGATGTACTACAAGGAGTTCCCGGTCACGTTCGACTGGCTGCACAACGGTGAGGGGTTGGTCGTGTTCAATCTGCAGGGGCTGTCCGACCCGAACGACGCCCGGTTTCAGCAGCGCGTCCGCCGTTATGCCGGCTTCTATCTGAACGAGGACCCCGACGCCCCCAACTATGACGCGAAACACAAAATCATCCGCAGCCTGTTCAACGGCAGTCGCGGTCCGCTGCTCCGCAAGGCGACGGCGCTCGATTGGGCGGGAGACCCGATCGAGATCGGCAACCGGTTCCGGCTCGGGCACGGCGAGCGGAGCTACGAGGAAATGCTCGCGCACTTCCAAGACTACAACGACATCATCGGCGACCACCCGCAGAACCTCTCGGCCACGACGCTGGCCCTCAACGCGTACATGCTGGGCCACGAGGCGAAGTACAAACAGTGGCTGCTGGAGTACGTCGATGCCTGGCGCGAGCGGACGCTTCAGAACGGCGGCATCATCCCGACGAACGTCGGGCTGGACGGCAAGATCGGCGGCGCGGCGGGAGGCAAATGGTACGGCGGCGTCTATGGCTGGGGTTTCACTGTGACCGTGCCTCAGACGGGGAAGCTCGCTCACCGCAACACGCATTACCTCGGAGTCACCGGGTTTGGCAATGCGCACCTGCTGACGGGCGATGACAAGTACCTCGCTCCGTGGCGGACGATGATCGACACGATCAACGCGCAGGGAAAGATGATCGATGGCCGCATGCAGTACCCGCACATGTTCGGCGATCAAGGCTGGTACGACTTCACACCGCAGAAGTACGACCAGGGGGCGTTCGAGTTGTGGTACTGGTCGATGTCGGAGGCCGATCGTCAACGGTTGCCGGAGACCGGTTGGCTGTCGTACCTGGCGGGGAAGAATCCGAAGTTTCCCGAGGACTCGCTGCGGCAGGACTTCGCGGTCCTTCGCGACAAGGTGGCCGCGATCCGGGCCGACACCACCACGCCCGACACGCGCCTCGCCGACGACCCGCTGCAATTCAATCCCGCGACCGTGCAGACCCTGAACCAGTTGATGCAGGGAGGCATTGCGCCCGGACGACGCGGCACGGTCCTGCACTGCCGCGTCCGCTACTTCGATCCATCGACTCGACGTGCCGGCGTGCCGGATGACGTGGCGGCACTCGTCGAATCGCTGACGGCCGACAGCACGGTTGTGTCACTCGTCAACGTGAGTCAGGTCGAACCTCGCACGGTCGTCATTCAAGCCGGCGGCTACGGTGAGCATCAGTTCACGAGCCTGTCCGTCAACGACGGGGAGCCAGCGCCGTTCGATGCGGCTCAGCTTACGATCCGCCTCGAACCCGGTTGCGGCGCGAGACTGAAACTGGGAACGAAGCGCTATGCGAACCAGCCGACGCTCACCATGCCGTGGGACCGTGAGTTGGCGGGTCCGCGCCACTGAGTCGGGCAATCTCAGATCACCGGGCGGGAGTGCCTGGCCGCTGACTTGGAGCGTATGATTCACGCCATGCCAGACGACTCGCCCCGACCGCCGTTGTTTTCGCTGAACGTGCTCAACAACGAGCCGGCTCCGCCGGTGACGGCGTCCGCCTCGACATTCGCGCTGGCGATCGACCCGATCTGCGGGATGAGCGTCGATCCGGCCACGGCGCTCTCGGGCGAGCGGGATGGCCAGACGTGGTACTTCTGCTGCGAGTCGTGCCGCACGAAGTTTCTGAATCCGACAGCCGCCCCGACCACGCCGCCGCCCCCCGGCACGAGTTACTTCTGCCCGATGTGCCCCGGCGTGACGAGCGATCATCCCGCGAGTTGCCCCACGTGCGGCATGGCGCTCGAACCCGATCTGGCCTCGGCGGCGCAGGGCGAAGACGACCCGATGCTGCGCGATTTGTGGAGGCGCTTCGTCGTCGCGATCGTCTGCACGGTGCCCGTGTTCGTGCTGGCGATGGGACCGATGATCGGGCTGCCTGTCTATCACTGGGTGCGTCCGACGATCTCGTTCTGGCTGCAAGCGCTGCTCAGCACGCCTGTCGTGGCGTGGTGCGGCTGGCCCTTCTGGTTGATCGGCCTGCAATCGCTGAGGACGCGCCAGTGGAACATGTTCACGTTGATCCTGCTCGGTGTGGGTGCAGCCTATCTCTCCAGTTGGGTGACGCTGATCCAGTTGACCCGCGATGAAATATCGTTCATGTCGCCGTCCGAGGCAGGGGAGCAGGTCTCCCATTCCAGCGAGTGGCCGTTCCATGAAGCCCGCGCTGAATTGCCAACCGAACCGCAGGACGTCGAACTCGTCACCGTCGCCACCACGACGACGGAGGTTCATCATCTGCAACTCTACTTCGAGTCGGCGGCCGTCATCACGACGCTGGTGTTGCTGGGGCAGATCCTCGAACACCGCGCACGGCGCCGAACCGGGCAGGCGATTCGCGAGCTGATGAACCTCGCGCCGCCGCTGGCCTGCGTGATTCGAGACGGTGTCGAGCGAACGGTCCCGCTGGGCGAGATCATGCCGGGCGAAACTCTTCGCGTTCGGCCGGGCGAGACGGTCCCGGTCGATGGCACGGTGATCGACGAGGGCATACTTCGCGACGACGGTTCTCCGTCCGGTCCCCTCGCCCCCCGCCTTGGGGGGGAGAGGGGCAGGGTGAGGGGGGCCGAGGCGGACACGCGGCCACTCGCCGCGACAGCTCCGTCGGAGCCGAAAGACTTTCTTCCGACGCTACCGGCTGACGAAGAGAAGCCCCCTCACCCTAACCCTCTCCCCCGAAGACGGGGGCGAGGGGACAAGACGACCGACTCAGCCTTCCTCTCCTCTGACCCTCAACCCTCGACCGTCAACCCTCAACCTCCGTTGACCACCGTTGACGAGTCGATGCTGACCGGCGAGTCGCTTCCGGTCGCGAAGGGCATCGGCGATCCAGTGCTCGGCGGGACCGTGAATCAGACGGGGGCGTTTCTGATGCGGGCCGAGCGGGTGGGGCGCGAGACGCTGCTGGCGCGGATTGTCGAACTGGTGGCGAAGGCCCAGCGCAGTCGTGCGCCGGTGCAGCGCCTGGCCGATGTCGTGGCGAGCTGGTTTGTTCCGGCGGTGTTGGCCGTGGCGGTGATCACACTCATCGCGTGGTCGCTGGTCGGTTCACCCACACACGGGCTGACGAATGCGGTGGCGGTGCTGATCATCGCGTGTCCGTGTGCGCTCGGGCTGGCGACTCCGATGGCGATCATGGTCGGCATGGGCCGCGCCGCGCGAAGCGGAGTCTTGTTCCGCGATGCCGAATCGCTGGAAGAACTGCATCGCATCGACACCCTGTTCGTCGACAAGACCGGCACGCTGACCGAGGGCCGGCCCGTCGTGGTCGAGATTGGCACGGATGACACGATCTCACCCGAGGAACTGCTGCGGCTGGCCGCTTCGGTCGAGCAGTCGAGCGAACATCCGTGGGCGCGCGCCGTGGTGGCGGCGGCGAGCGACAGGCAACTCGACCTGATTCCGTGCTCGAACTTCTCGGCCCGGCCCGGACAGGGCGTGGAAGCAACCGTCGCGGGCCGCACGATTCGAGTCGGCAACGCGGCGTTTGCCGGACGGAACGCGACGATCAACCGCGACCGCGATCGGGGCGAAAGCCACTTCACGATCGTCTACGTTTCGCGCGACGGCCGGCCGATCGGCGACATCGAGTTGGCAGACGCCGTGCGCGATTCCGCGAAGGTCGCGCTGCGGCAGTTGGCTCTCCAGCGTGTCAGCGTCGTGCTGCTGACGGGCGACCGCGAGGCGGTGGCTCGGGAAGTGGCGGCGCGACTGGGGATCAACGAGGTTCATGCGAAGCTGCTGCCGGCGGACAAGCTGACGCACATCGAGACGGCGCGCCGCGCGGGCCGCGTCGTCGCGATGGCGGGCGACGGCATCAACGACGCGCCTGCCCTGGCCGCCGCGAACGTCGGCATCTCGCTGGGGACCGGGACCGACGTGGCGAAACAGTCGGCGGGAGTGATCCTGGTGCAGCCCGATCTGCGGCGAATCGTCACCGCGCTCGGACTGAGCCGCGCGGTGATGACGAACATCCGCCAGAACCTGTTCTTCGCGTTCGCCTACAACGGACTCGGAGTCCCTCTCGCGGCGGGAGTCCTCGAACCGTTCGGCGGCCCGGCTCTCGACCCGATGGTGGCGGCGCTCGCGATGAGCCTCAGTTCGCTGTCGGTCATCGGCAACGCGCTCCGGTTGAGACGCTTTCGCGATCGCGAGGCGTGATGTCTGGCTGACAATGCCAAGCCGGACTTCAGTCTCGCGTCATCGTCTTCATCTTTCTGCCCCTCTCTTTCTGTCTCCCGCTTCCTGTTCTGAAAAAGAAGAATTCAGACAGAAAGAGAGAGGCAGAAAGATGAAGACGCAAATCACCTGATGGTTCTTGTTCAACGAACTGAAAACATTCCCAACCGACGGAGAAGTTACAAGAGCATGCAACGTCACGCCGCCGGAGCGATCCAGTCGCGGATTCGTTCGCGGTAGCGGCGGTACAGGAACGACACGAGTAACAGCGTGACTCCCAGCGAGACGAAGGCGAAGACGCGGATGACGGTGGCGAGTTGCCAGACGTCGAACAGGAAAACCTTGGCGACCGTCAGCATGAAGACCGACAGTGACAGCACTCGCACGGTGCCGCTACGCCAGTAAATGCCGGCGATCAGAGTGCCGAGCGCGTAGGCGGTCCAGGACAGGGTGATGACGAGGCTGGTTTCGGTGTGCCATTGACGGGCGGCTCCCTGGGCCATGGCTTCGATGGTGAACATCGCCATGCCGGCCAGCCAGGCACTGACGCCGAGCGTCTGGCTGAAGGTGAGGGCATCCAGGTCCCGCTCGAATGCGGTGGAATCGGAACCGGCGGCGAGTTGCGGCCGGGCACCGCCCGTGGCGACTCGCAGATAGAGCGCGGCGGCGAGGCCGGCAACCGCGATGCCGACCAGAAACGCGGCTCCTCGCGGATGCAGCAGCCACAGGGTGACGGCCGCCTCGCCCGACGCGGCCGAGTTGAGTGCGGCGTGACGGTCGAGTGCGGAGATCCCCGACAGGAACAGGCACAGACCGAGCAACACAAAGACGGTGCCGACCGCACCGTTGATGACGCGGCGACGATACCAGGCGGCCCACACGGCGAGACCCAGCGCGAACGGAGCGGTCCCCAGCGCGAGGCTGCTCGCCAGCGTTCCGGTCAGCCAGCGTTCGGTCATTCCCCACGCGGCCGTTTCCAACAGGACGGCACCCAGCCCGACGAAGCAGGCCATCAAACCGAACTGCTCGCCGCGCGTGATGGCCGGGCCGGGCCGGCCGCTCGCGCCGAGATGCGAGAGCCTCCGATGGCGTTCGAGTCGCGCGGCCAGCAGCGCCGCTCCCACCGCGAGCAGAAAACTGAGGCCGCGCGGATTGAGCAGCCACCAATCGACGGCGGCCTCCGTCGATGTCGCCGTCGCCAACGCCGCTGCGGAGGAAGTCGCACCGCGTTGAGCATGATTCAGCGTGACAGCCGAGTTCATCACCAGGAAGCAGCCGAGCAGTACGAATGTCGAGACGAGCAGTTCGTCGAGGCCGACCGACTTCTTCACGAACTTCCAGGCGGCGAGACCCGCGGCGAACAACGAGGTCCACGCCGTGAAGGCACTCAGGATCAACACGCCCTCCCAGTCGTGCGTCTTCCCCCACGCGAAGGTCTCCAGCAACACCATCGTCAGCGCGAGGACGAAGGCTCCGCCGCCGAACAGCCGCGCCAGCGAGACCGGTTCGTCGGCGATCTCCTGCACGACGGTCTCGCCATCTTCCGAAAAGTTCTGTCCGCTCATCGCGAGGGCGGCGGCCGCGCGATAGATCAGAGCCGTCATGACTCCCGCGCCGAAGACGGTCAGAAACGCGAAGCCGCGCGGATTGAGCAGCCACCAGTGAGCGGCCCAGTTGGCATGATCGACACCGCGCTCCACCACGCCGACGGCGGTCCAACCGAGGTTGATCAGCAACGCGCCGCCCATCAGCACGAACAGGAACCAGCCGAGTTTTTCGAGCGGTCTCGGGCCGACGAAGACCGACCACGCGATCAGGGCGACTCCCGCCAGCGCGGCCCACATCGTGAAGCCGCTCAGAATTGTCAGGCCGTGCCAGTTGCGAAGCATGCCCCAGACGAAGGTCTCGGTGATCGCCAGCATCAGCGCGATCAGGGGGACTCCCGCCGTCAGCCACAGTTCGAGGTCGCGGCTCTTCATGCCGAACAGGTCGTCGGCCTGACCGGCCTTCGCGCGGCGGCGGCACTGCCACGCCAGCCACCCCAAGCCCAGCACGTCGACCAGATAGCTGAACGAGCGTCCATTAAAGATCGTCATCCACGAGGACTCCAGCACGGCGGAGCCGTTGATCAGATGAAACTGCTTCCTCACGAAGGCGGTCTGAAATCCCACCGGATCGGCAAACGTGCCGAGGGCGTAGAAGAGCAGGATGAACTGCACCTTCCCCAGCAGCGTCAGACCGGTAAGGGTCAGCGTCTTCTCTTTGAATCGCAGGCCGATCTCGACCAGCAGCACGCTCTCGGCGATCCACGCGATCGTGACCCAGTGCCCGGTGAACTGAAGCGGAGCCGCGATGATCAGGAACGTTCCCGCCAATCCCGCCAGTGCGGCGGACACCGACTTCCCCTGCGGATTGAGCTGCGCGCAGAGCACGGTGAGGTAGCCGTAGATCACCGTCATGCCGACCGCGAACAGGCCCTGCCAGTACGGGAAAACGAGGTACGTCAGACCGTACACCGCGCCGAAATAGGCGACCGGCGTGGCGAGGATCAGGAAGAAGTCACCCGCCGCGGCCTTCTGCTGCCGTGCGATGTTGAAGATCACTCCCATCGCCGCGAACTCGACGAAGAACGCTGTCAGGAATCCGAGCGCCGGCCAGAACGGGCCGGTGGCATGGAACTGCAGCGGTTCGAAGCGTTGAAACGCCGCCAACCAGACGAGCCAGGACAAACAGGTCGCGGTGAAGGCCAGGTTCTGCACGCCGAGCCAGCGTCGTCGTCCCGCGACCCACAACACGCCCGCATCGAGCAGCAGCAGATACGGGAACAGCACCCAGAACGGATCGGTCGCGTCGTGCAACATCGCGGGGGTGAGGAACCCGCCGAGCAGCCCGAGGAACGCCGTCGGTTGCGAATCGAAACGGGCGGCAAACGCGAGACCGACCGCCGTCGTCAGGGCCATCCCTGCGAAGGCGACCGAGTACGGCACGAGGCCGTACCACACATGCGCCGCGTAGCACGACATGTACAGCACGCCCATCGCCGCGCCGGTCAGGCCCTGGCCGAGAAAGCGATAGTCGCGCCGCATCGCAGACACGCCACCGACAAAACTGCACGCACCGACGATCAGCCCGAGAATGATGCGCCGCGTCGGATCGAGATAGCCGTTCTCGACCGCGTACTTGAAACCAAACCCCGCACCGATGATGACCGCCAACGCTCCGACCCACGTGAGCCACTTCCCGGCGAGGATCTCTTCCAATGTCGATGGCTCGTTGCCGGTGACGATTTTCTTCGTGGCCGCGGGAACCCCCACATCGACGGACGCCCTGGCCGCAACCGCAGGAGTGTCCAGCTTCCGACCAGATGCGTCGGCCTCGTCCAATTTCTGGGGGACCGCCCCGGGAAACCGCTTCGGGGCGAGCAACTCGGTCAGCGGGATGTCTTCAAATCTGGCCGGCGTTTCGCGTGGAGTATTGACCGCGACGGTTGCCGCGGCGATGGGCAGCGCGGGATGCGGAACAGGCACCGGCGAGGGAGAGGCCGGCGGTGCGTCGGCGGCATGCGCCCAGGGAACGGGTCGGTCGTGAGTCGGCTCGCTGCGCGTCTTGCCGTGTTCCTGGAGCTTTCGGACGCTCGACTCCAACTCGTTGACCCGGCCCCACAGCGCGATGACGACGAACGGGGAGACCAGGAACCAGACGACAACCGCGACAGCGATGAGAATGGCAAGCAGTTCCATGATGGCCTTACGTTTCGGCAGTTGGCAACGATGTTCCACCCGACTCACAGAGCACGTCTCGTGACTCGACACTTGAGATATATGCCTATGGGGCGGCCTGACGGGTGAGTTATCACGGACGTGGGATCAAAATTATTGGAAAGCGCCGCTTCGAACCACGTTCTGCACCGGCTGGCGTGCGGGGTCCGGAGCGAGCGCGTGTTCGAGAAACGACAACTGAGACTCGACCTGATCGGCTTCGGCGTCGGAGAGGGTCTCGTCGCCGAAGCGGACGCGATAGAAGAGTTCCGAGACGACGCACGGCACGCCGTTCAGGTTGGCCGCCCGCAGTTCGAGGTCCAGCGTCTGGGCGGCGTGCGCGGCGAACTCATGCTGCGTCTGCGCCGGTTCGCGCTGCAAACCGCGCGACTGCATCAGCCGTGCGAAACGTTCGTAGAACCCGATCCAGCGCTGAGCCGCCGGCGGTTGCGAACGACGCCAGCCGCGCCACGGCCAGCGAACCCAACGAAACCAGTGCGGTCGGTTTCGGACGAACCACAGGATCGCCGCCAGCATCAGCAGCGTGACGGCCCCCCCCGCGCTGAACCAGTTGCGGGGATCGATCAGGTGACGCAGGAACGATTCGAGACTCGTGTCGGGCGACGGCCACAGCGACTGCAACGTCATCCAGATCGACAGCGCCACTTCGCGCAGCGGCGCGTAGATCATTTCCTTCTGCCGGTCGAAGGTGATGTTGACGACGTTTTCACTCCACAAGCCCGACAACGTGGAGCGAACGTCGGTCCAGACGGAGCGTCGCGTGGCGATTTCGGCGACGCTGGCGGAGCGCGCCTCGCTGGGAGTGCCGTCCAGCGTGATCCAGGCGTTGGTATCAACCCACGCCTCGACCCAGGCGTGAGCGAACCGCTGCTGGACGTGCAGCGAACTGTCCGAGTGTACTTCGCCTCCCTTGAAGCCCGTGACCAGTCGCGCCGGGATGCCCCGGGACCGCAGCATCAAGACCAGCGCCGAGGCAAAGTACTCGCAATGCCCCGCCTTGCGGTTGAACAAAAAATCCTCCACGGGATCGATGGACGCATCGTCAATCGACTGATCGAGGCTGTACTTGTACTGGCCCGACAGGAGCAGATGGTTCTCGAGTGCCCGCGCGACCTCGATTTTGGTGAGCGTTCGTCCGCGACGCTGTTGTGCTTCGAGGACCACGGAGCGCGCGAGGCCCGCCAACCGCTTCAGCTCGTCCGGAAACTCGAGGTTGCGCACGAGGTAGCTGCTGTTTTTGTAGAGTTTCTGCACGGCCGGCGAGACTTTCACGCCTGTCGGTTCCGGCGTTCGCTGTGGCGGCATCTCCGAATGGACCGTGTACTGCACGACTCCCGCTTTGGCGAAGTCGGGACCGCGATAGGCGAGTTCGGTCAGCGCCTGATATCGACTGCTGGATTGACCGCGATCATCGGTCAGGCTCATCGGTCGTCCCAGGCAGAACAGGACGTCGGTTCCGATCGGTTCGAGACGAATCTCCTGCCGGACGCTGTGGGAGTCGTAGTTCGGAAAGAGACGCTGCAGATCGTTCTCATTCAGCCGCACGGATCCCCAGCGACCGCGCCGGTAGGTCGTCAACACCGCGCCGCGAAACAGCGGCTCCGCCAGGCCCATTCGCTCGGCATAGACCTGCGGCGGAATGGTGCCGCCGGTGCGCGGATCGAACAACTTCAGTTCCAGCACCGGTTCGAGGCTTTCCAGAATCGGGCCCATGTCACCCAGACGGACATCGGCCGAAAACCCCGACACCGAGCGACGCTTCAAACCCGGCAGGTCTTCGTTGCTGAAGCCCGTGGGCGTGCCGAGCCAGACGCGCGGAACCAGCGCAAAGAACAGGGCACTCACCACCAGGCCGGTCACGGATGTCAACGCGACTCCGCCCACAAACCGCGGCGACAACCAGCGGCCTCCCGCTTCGTGCTGGACCGAGCCGATGGCCTGACTTTGCAGGAGCGACGTGTCGCGAGTGGCCACGACCGACGCATCGCCGGAAACAGTCGCCGACTGGCGATCGGCAGTGACCCGAGCGGCGGTCGCGAACTGTTGCTCGGCTCGATACAGGGAAAAAACCGACAGGGTCCACACGGCGGCGCACAGGTATCCGACGGTGCAGAAGCCAAACCAGCTTCCGTCGGTCAACACCGACGCGACAGCGACCTGCAACACCCCCAGGGCCAGCAGCAACCAGCAGCGATACGCGGTCTTGGCTTGCAGCAGCACGATCCACGTCAGGAAGACCATCAGGTGCGTTCCGGCCAGCAACTTCCCTTCGGGGTTGCCGCCGAAGAACTCGTTCGTCGACACGGCGAGCGCCAGGAAGCCGAAGATGGAAGACAGGGTGTCGGACATGCCGCGCGGACGTGCGCGTCGATTCGGACCGGTCCGTTCGCACCACGCGTAACCCAGGAATACAAACGGCAGCGAGCCATACGGCAGCCAGCTTTGATTCTCGGCCGCGCCCAGAATGCAGCCGACCAGCGCGGTCAATCCGTACAGACTGAGCTTGAACACCGTGCCGAGGTCCATTCGTCAGGCCCTCGCTGTGGAAGGCGTCTCGGTGGAAGACGTCGCGCCGGTGGAGTTCGTGTCGTGAACGGCGTCTCCCTGCGAGTGGCCCGCCGATCGCCCGGCCGCCGTTGTGGAGGCGTCCTCGCCACGCGGGGCGACCGGCGGGGGCGGCACGAGTCCGTCATCGAAGACCAGGAATCGATCGAGTTCGCGGGCACTGGTGATTCGCATCACGTGGATGCGCGGGTTGAGAGTCGCTTCGGCGACGAGATCGCTCTCGTCCGCGGGTCGAGTCGTCAGCAACACGATCTGCGTGGAGGCCGTCGTCCGGTGCAGTGTCTCGTACAGGAGCAGACTCGTATCGCCGGCGATTCCCGCCTCCAACAGGGCCAACCCGTCGAACAGCGATTCGAGGCTCACCGCCGACGCCTGCCCCTCCCACCGCAGGGTTGTCGTGCCGGACGCGGCGAGCGAGAGCGTCCCGTCCCGGCATTCCCGGCCGTGCTCGATGAGCAGCGTCAGCGCGAAACTGAGCGTCCGTTCGATCAGGTCGATGTTTTCGGGCGCTGGCAACCTGACCGGGGGCCGCCACAGTTCGAGAACCACCGCCAGATTGAGGTCTCGATTCTGCTGGTACTCGCGCAGAATCAGTTCCCCGCGCCGGGCCGACGTGCGCCAGTGGATGTCGCGCGGGTTGTCTCCGGTGCGGAACTCGCGCAGCCGGTGGAACTCGTCATGGAAGACGCCGGCGCGCGACTGTGGCCGCGCGACCAGTTCGGTCGCTCCCTGCGAGCGCCCCTTCCAGAGCGGAGTCAGCCGTCCGATGCGCGGATATACCAGGACTTCGCCCGGGATCGCGAACAGACGGCTCCGCTCGACCAGTCCCAGCGGAAACCGCGACGAGACGAGCAGCGGTCCCAGTCGATAACGGCCGCGATGGACGAGGCGGAGTTGATAATGACCGACCTGCTCCGCCCGTGGTCCCACGCGCGCAAACAGGACTTCGACGGACAGGGCCTCCAGATCATGGACGATCTCGTCACGCACCGACATCATCCGCGTGGACAACAGCGAATGGCGGTTCGACAAGCCCAGCTCGACCCCGAACAGCTCCCCCGCCATCGCGCGCTGCGGTGCCGAACGCACCATTCGCGCCGCCCGCAGCATTCCGAACGCCAGCGAACCGTTGACGATGAACGGACCCACCATCATCGCGAACACCAGCAGCAGCGTGTTCTGCCGGGTCAGCATGGCGCCGGTGAACAACACGCCCATGATCAGCAGATAGACGATTCCTTCCGCCGGAATGCCACTGCGATGGCTGCCGAATCGCGGCGTGGCCAGGGTACCGCGCGTGGAGGAGAGAGCGGCGGCGATCTGCGCCAGTCCCACCGTCCCGATGAACACGACGAACGTTCGAAATCCGATGGACTCCGAGACCGACCAATTTTCCGTCAGGCTCGGCCAGCGCAGATAGGCGAATGTCATGACGGCGGCCAGCGTCAGAGCGGGAACTCCGACCAGCCAGTGGCTCCGCGCGCGAGATGTCCGGGTTGCATTCGTCATGTGAGGTTCAATCTGGCGCGGAAAGATCCTGGGCGATGTGTCCATGCTCGTCCGGTTGGTCTGCACCATTAGACACGAGCGGCACCCGTTCGCTCCAGCCACTCGATGATCCGATCCAGCGTCTCGTGCCAGTCCGTTTCGTGCAGCAGTTCGTGGACGTGATCCGGCAGCGAGACCAACTCTTTCACTTCGGAGTTCGTCTTGGCCAGCCAGGTGGCCAGGAGGTCGCCGTCGGTCGTCAGGTCGGACAGCCCCTGCAATGCCAGCACCGGGACCGCAATCCGGCTCGCGTCGCGGTGCGCCTGCGCGATCGCGGCCTCCATCGCGAAGAACCAACTCGCCGTCACCGTCCGCACGATCAGCGGGTCTGCTCGTCGCTGCCGGGCGAACTCTTCATCGGAGGTCATGTTGCCGGGATCGAGCCCGTTGCGGAACCGGGCCTTGGGAAGGAACTTCACCAGGACGCGGCCGAGCAGCCGCTTGAGCGGACTGACTCGCACCTTCACCCCCAACAGCGGCGATGCCAGGACCAGCGCCGAGGGATGCACGCGGCCCGTCTGCACGGACCGCAGCGCCACCAGGCCACCCATGCTGTGAGACCCCAATACCGTCTGCCCCGATCCCAACTCGAACCGCGCCCACACCCGAGCCATGTCGGCGGCGTACTCCTCGAATGCAGCGACGTGTGTTCGCGTCCCGGTCGATCTGCCGTGACCTCGCAAGTCGGGAAGAATGACTCTCCAGCCGCGCTCCACCAAGTCTTCCGCAACATGCAAATACCGGCCACCGTGCTCACCCAAGCCGTGAATCCAGAAGATTGTCCGGGGCGAGTTGCCCGCCGGGAGCGACGTCTCGTCTGGATAATAGTCGCGAATAAAGAGAGTCACGCCGCCGTCAGTCTCAACTTCAACTTCGCCCAGTCGCATGGAAACGGTCTCTCTGGCGGGATACGGATCGCGGAATCCGGACGGGAGCCGGAGAAATAGGCGTTGGAAGAGGCAGACCATCAATCCTCAGGTCCGACTCGGTTCATCACTCGCGTTGCCAACGGGGAATCCAACACAACCGGCTTACCCAGCAATGTGTTCAGACACAAAGGCCGTTCTGGAGGAAGACAGACTTCTCACACGGCGGCCTCCGAAACATCCCGCCCGCAGGCGTGTTTCACAACATACTTTGGAACATCAACGAAGGTTTTCCTAGGTTGCGAGGTACATTTCTCCAGCGATACGGCCGAGACGGCCCAGGTGAAGTACCACGAGCAGGCGTGTTGCTGGCTGGTCAAAACGGTCGATGTTCCAGAGGGCAGATCGGTTGTGACGCGGCAACCGCCAATTGCAACACCAACTTCGAATCAGTAGACTCGCCTGCGAGTGGTCGGCTGGAATGGGTTTCTTGGCTTGAGGGTTTCTTGACTTGAGGTGGAGCGATTGACGGTCATCGAGATCTCATCGTCTCCGTCGATCAGCAAGGAGTGGTAACGTGAGCGCCAATTTGAACGTCGATCAACCCGAAGTGTTCGAGATGGAATTGGAAAACAGCCGGTTTCCCAGGGCTCTCGCCCTGGCCTTCGGCGTGAGCATCAGTCTTCACCTCGTATTGCTGTTGGGACTGGCTTTGGTCAGGTTCTCGGTAAAGCTGCAGGGCTTTGCCGAGATCACCAGCGTGATCGAAGAAGATGAATTGGCGAATTACAAGTTTGACTCGACCATCACGGACCAGATTGGCAGCGATGGCCCCATCGACAGTCTGGCGGCCTCACAGGAAGCGTCCAGTCAACTGGCGCGGAATCCCCAGGAAGAGATCGACCAGTCCGTTTCCGATAATTTGGTGGTCGCGGCTCCCCCCACCGATGAACTCATCAAGCCCTCTCGGGCAGGACTGCTCACTTCGGTGGCAACCCAGGGATCGACCGAGCACGCGGGCGGAGTGGAAGGGGCCGTCGACAGCCTGGCGTGGGAAATCGCCAATTCGCTGCGCGAGAAGAAAACGCTGGTCGTCTGGCTGTTCGATGTCTCCCCCTCACTGGCTGCCCGCCGTGAGATGATCGCCGACCGCGTGGAGAACATTTACAAGCAACTGACGTCGCTCAACGCCAGTTCCGACAAGGTACTCAAGAGTGCCGTCGTCACGTTCGGCGAGAAGGCCAGCATCGTCACCAAGGAACCGGTGGATGAAACCGCGGACTTGGTGAGGGCCGTCCGCAATATCAAGTCTGAATCGTCGGGGCTGGAGAACACGTTCTCTGCCGTGGCGATGGCAGCCAAGCACTTCCAGAATTACCGCACGCAGATGAACCGCGATGTCATGTTCATTATCGTCACCGATGAGGCCGGGTCCGACGCTCCTGCGATGCTCGAACAGGCGATCGTCAGCACGAAGCGTTACGGCATTCGATGCTATTGCGTCGGCAATGCCGCTCCCTTCGGCAAGGAAACAACCGAAGCCCCCTTTACTCTGGAAAGTGGTGAGACCGTCATCGGCGTCATGCATCGCGGTCCCGAGACCGTTTATCCCGAACGAGTCCGCCTGGCCTACTGGGGTTCGAATGGCTACGACCTCGAAAACATGTCGTCCGGCTTCGGTCCGTATGGCCTGACTCGCCTGTGTGCCGAGACCAACGGCATTTACTACATCACCGATGAGGAACGGGGGCGAGTCAAGCTCGATCCGCAAGTCATGAGAAACTACGCACCCGACTATCGGCCGATCAAAATGATTGATGCGGACATCCATCAGAACAAGGCCAAGGCGGCACTGCTGGAGGTCTGCCGACTGCTCAAGCTGGAGAACGTCCCGTTCCCCCGTCTGGAATTCCCCGCCGAGAACGACACCGTTCTGCGGGTGGCCATCACCGAGGCTCAGCGGCCGCTGGCTGACTTCGAATACAAGCTCGACCACTTGCTCCGCGTGCTCGAACCGGGTGAAAAGGATCGCGCCAAGATCAAGGACGCCCGCTCGCGGGCCGGCTACGACCTGGCGATGGGACGCGTGCTGGCGTTGCGGACCCGCAGCTTCGGTTACAACATGATGCTCGCCGAAATGAAGGCGTCGCCGAAGAAGTTTGAGAAGCCGGGCAGCAACCAGTGGCAGCTCAAGGATTCCAAGGAGATCTCGTCGGGAGCCACCACCAAGAAGCTGGCCAGCCGCGCGCTGGAATACCTCCGGCGCGTTGTCGATGAACACCCCGGAACGCCCTGGCAGTACATGGCCGAACGTGAAATGAGCACTCAACTCGGTTGGGAATGGAAGGAAGCCAATTACAATCCGAATCCTGTCGGCATGGGCGGCGGCAAGGACAAGGCCGGGCCGAAGTTTATCGAAGTCGAAGATCCGATCACGAAGAAGAAGGTCAAAAAGCAGATCGACAAGGATCCGGTTCGGCGCGACATCTGACCGCGGGGTGCGGGATCGATTCCAAACAGTTGATTCGCCATTGGTCCGTGGCGAGCCGACCCCTTGCAGTCAATGATGCGAGGGGTTTTTTCATAGGGTCTGGATTGCGTCTTGGATTCAAGTTTTCATCGTCTCTGTTCTTTCGAAGCTTGGTGAATCATGAGTGGCAACCTGGTTTCGGGCGCTGGCCCCACAACACCCCGCCTTCCGTCATCCAAGTTGGTCGGATTTGGAATGTCGGTGCTGATCCATGTCATGGTGTTGATTGCGATGTCGTTCGTCGTGTTCAAGGCGCCCATGACCCAGTTGCAGATGATCGTGGATTCTGTCTTCACGGAAGAGCGGATGCAGGAGGACTTCACGCAGGATCTCGAGCAGTCAACGGAGGTGGCTCAAACCGTGAATATCATCGCCGGAGCCCAGTCCGCCGGAGAGTCGAGTGGCGGCGGTGGAGGAGGTGGTGGTGGCGTTGGAACGGGAGGAGGTGGCGGCTCGGGTGTCTCTCAACAAAAACTGGACAACGCCGCGAGTCTGAGAGAGCCGGATGTCAAGGTGAGTTTCGGGGCAATCGGTGTTCCGGGAACGGGCATCATTGGCAAGGATTTGGGGACCGGCCAGGTCTCCGGTGACTCCGGGCGGGTCGTTGAAGGCTATGGGGCGGCCCTGGGGCAGATGACTCAGGAACTGGTCCGCATGATGCGCGAGTCCAAGGTGCTGGTCGTCTGGCTGTTCGACGAATCGGAAAGCATGAAGGACGACCAGAAGGAAGTTCGCGAGCGATTCCACAAGGTCTACGAGGAACTCGGCCTCGTCCAGAGACAGGATGCCAAATTCAAGCTCTCGGATGAGATCCTGCTGACCTCGATCATGAGCTTCGGCAAGGGAATTCAAGAGCACACGGTTTCGATGAAGCCCACGTCCAATGTCGATGAAATCAAAAAGGCGATCGACAAGATCCCGCTCGATGAGAGCGGCCTGGAGAACACCTGCTCGGCCATCATGTCGGCTGTCGGCAAGTACCAGCAGTTCGCCTCGCGACAGAAGCGGAGGCTGATCTTGATCGTCGTGTCCGATGAATCGGGCGACGACGGCGAGAAAGTCGAGGAAGCGATCCAGCGCTGCAAGAGTGCCGATGCCCCCGTCTACGTGATGGGACACTATTCTGTCTTCGGCTATCCCTATGCCCACATCACGTGGATTGATCCGAAGCATGGCCTGACTCACTGGCTGCCCATCAATCGCGGCCCGGAAACCCCCTTCCCCGAATGCCTGCAATTCGACGGCTTGCACGCCCGGACGGATGCCTTCTCCAGCGGGGTTGGCCCCTACGAGCAGGTCCGCATCGCCAAGCAGACGGGTGGCATTTTCTTCATGCTGCCGGGGAACGAGGACAATCTGGCCGGGGCCGGTTCCCTCGAACAGCGCAAGTTCGACATGCTCGACATGAAGGAGTACCTGCCCGACCTGAGTTCGCGCGTGGAGTACGAGAAAGCCCGCGACGCAAGCAAGTTCCGCAACGTGCAATGGCAGGTGATCAACGAGATCAACCCGTTCAAGGAACCGAACAAGAAGTTTCTCAACATGCAGGAGCATCACTACAGCATCGACCCTGCGATGTTTGCCACACAAGGCAAGGTCACATTCGACAGCGCGATGGCCACGATGGGTTTGCTGAACGAGGCGGTCAAGCGTCTGGACTCTGTCAAGAAGCTGCGCGACAAGGAACCGTCCGAACGCTGGCGCGCCAACTACGACCTGATGCACGCCCAGTGCCTGGGCTATCGCGTGCGACTGTTCCAACTGTTGTTGTCGCTGGACCAGCACCAAAAGAACAAGCCGATGCCGAAGGACGAGAAGAACAACGAATGGGACATTCATCGCACGCCACAACTGCTCGAACCCGACAAGGAACAGATCAAGCGGACCAACGTCGATCTGGACGAACTCAAACGGCAGAATGAAACCGCGCGGGCCGAGTATCAGGCCGTGATCGAGAACCACCCGCGCACGCCCTACGCCCGCCGGGCGCAGTGGGAGTTGCAGTACGGATTCGGGATGAAGTTCGCCGAGGTCTACCGGAATCCCAAGTACCGCGATTTGAGTGACGTCAAGTTCCCGAAGCAGTAGCGACCGCAGTTTCCGGCCCGGCCCCGCACAACGGCCGGGCCATTTTGTTTCTTTGCCGTTGTGTCGCGCCAGTGGATTCATTGGGAACCGCCTGATAAAACGGTGGCCGCACCGGATCTGATTGGGGAGAGTTGCCGTGATTTTCGATGCCAGCCAGCGGGCGAAGCGCCGGATGGATGCCGCGCAGGGATACCTGATGCTCGATCTGCCCGATCGGGCGCTGCGCGAACTCAGCGAGATCGCCGGCACGGATCAGGCGACCTGCGAATGCCACCTGTTGCGGGGGGAGGCCCTGCGGGCCAAGTCCGACCATCACGCGGCGCTCGATGCGTTTCGGCAGGCGCTCGGAGCCAGACCCAACGATCTCAGCGCGCTGATGGGGATGGCGTGGTGCTTCAAACGAATCGACCGCGTGGATCAATCCATCGAGACGATGCAGCGGGCTTACGAGTCGCACAAGGAGGTGCCGGTCGTGCTCTACAACCTCGCCTGTTATTACTCGCTGACGGGAGAGAAGGAGTTGGCCCTGTCGTGGCTCGGTCGCGCCCTGCGCATGGATCGGGGGTTCACGAAGCTCGTCCCCGACGAAACCGACTTCGATTTGCTGCGCGATGATCCCGACTTCGTTCATCTCCTCGAACTGACCGCGAGCTAGATCGCCGAGCCGCACGCCGCGAGTTGCCCGTCCCCCGATTCTCTGGAAGGCCGCCTGATGTGGACGCTGGCTCAATTCGCCGATGACTTCGCTGACGCATCCGACCTTTCCCTGAGCGGCGCAATGGGGTGGTCTTACGCGCTGCTGGGAATGCGTCTGACGTCGGTGCTCTACTTTGCCTTCTGGCTGTGGATGGTGTGGCACTGCCTGCGTACCGAACCCGATCGGTTCCTCTGGCTGTGGGTGCTGCTCATCGTGCCGGGAGTCGGACCGGTGTTATATTTCGTCCTGCGCTATCTCCCCTCGACTGAGCTTCGTCCGCCCTCGTTTCTCCGGCGGTGGACTCGCGGGCGCGAACTGGCCCGGTTCGAGACGGCCGCCATCCAGATCGGCAATCCGCATCAGTTCATTCAATGGGGCGATGCCCTGCGCGAGGTGGGGCGGTACGAGGAGGCGGCCGGCGCCTATGATCGCGCGTTGACGAAGGATGCCCTCAACTTACAGGCACTCTGGGGCGCGGCTCAGGTGGCCACACTCAGGAAGCAGCGAGAACGAACGCGCGATCTGACGCGGCAGATTCTCGACAAGGACCCGCAGTACAAGTTCGGGGATGTGTCGCTGGCCCACGGCAAGGCCCTCGTCGAGCTGGGCGACCGGGACGCGGCGGCCAAACATTTCGAGCAACACGTCCGCCGCTGGCGGCACCCCGAGGCGGTCTATCTGCTGGCCAATCTCTGCGCCGAACAGGGCAATCGGCAGGCAGCGCGCGCTCACCTTCAATCGGTCCTGCACGACATCAACGGCAGCCCGGCCGCCATCGCGCGCAAGCACGGCCGCTGGAAGAGCCGGGCCAAGCAACTGTTGCGGAAGCTGCCGCTGGCGTAGGCTTCGTTCGGACGGAAATCCGCTGCTGACTTTCTGAGGCGGGCAACCCTGCGTATCCTGTTGCCGCCCACACACTCACCTTTTTTTCAGGGGTTCCGCCATGGCGTTCGATCTGTCGCGACGAGATTTTTTCCTGACGTCGGCGGCGGTCGCGGCGACGGGAGTCGTGGCCGCGAGGAGCGAAGTTACGGCTGCCGACGCGAAGCCTGCGCCGGGTGGCGGCGATCCGTTTCGGTACTGCCTCAACACCAGCACGATCAGTAAGTGCCAGTATCAGGGAAAGAACGTCGATGTCGTGGCGGAAGTCGAGATCGCGGCGAAGGCCGGGTACACGGGAATCGAGCCGTGGCTGCGCGGCCTCGACGCCTACGTGAAAAACGGCGGAGTGTTGTCCGACCTGCGGAAGCGGATCGCGGACGCGGGGCTGACCGTGGAGAGTGCGATCGGCTTCGCCGCTTTCCTGCACGAGGACGAAGCGGAACGAAAGAAGGGGCTGGAAGAGGCCAAGCGGTGCATGGGGATCGTGCGCGAAATCGGCGGCGAGCGGCTGGCCGCCCCCCCCGTCGGCGTCACCGACAAGACGGGGCTCGATCTGTTGCAACTGAGCGAGCGGTATCGCGCGCTGTGCGAGATCGGCCAGCAGGAGGGTGTCTCGCCGCAGCTCGAACTGTGGGGCTTTTCGAAGACGCTGTCTCGGCTGGGTGAGGCGGCTTTCGTCGGGATCGAGTCGGCTCATCCCAAAGCCTGCTTTCTGCTCGACATCTATCACATCTACAAGGGAGGCTCGGGCTTCGAGGGCTTGAACATGTTCGCCGGTCGGCGGATGTACAACTTCCACGTGAACGACTATCCCGCCGATCCGCCCCGCGACAAGATCAACGACGCGGCGCGAGTCTACTGCGGAGACGGCATCGCTCCGCTCACCGAGATCTTCCGCACACTGCGCGACGGCGGTTATCGGGGCGCGCTGTCGCTCGAATTGTTCAACCCGAACTATTGGAAACAGGACGGACTGGAAGTGGCCAAGACCGGCCTCGAAAAAACCAGGGCCGCCGTCGCGAAGGCGCTCGCGTAACCAAACGCGACGCACGCCTCCCGTGATCGACCGCAGCCAACCGTTGCCTGATCGTCAAATGAAAACTGGCGCTGGTCCCGCTTCCTGCCTCAGGGCTCCTTGAACTTGGTGACATCGTGGTAGCGATGAGTCCCGCCGTTCTGCTGGGCCAGGCGGCGCAGGAAGTTTGACGTGTACTCGGGCAGTTCCGGGCCGACGCCCAGCTCGATGGTGTGGATCCGAGCGCGTCCGCCGTTCAGTCGCTTGACCTTCTCCAGGTCCGCCGGGTGCATCGCCGGTTCGGCGGCATCGGTCAGGAAGAAGATCACTTCGGGGTTCATTTTGAGGGCCATTTCCACCGCCGGATAGTGGTCGGTCCCCGCCCCCGGTTGGACGCCCGCGATCTGCTGCCGGGCGTAGGTCTTGTTGAGATCGGTGGCCAGCGCGAGCGTCGGCTTGGTTTCGTTCTTGAGCTTCAGGACATGCGGCGCGTCGTCGTAGAAGATGATGAGAAACTGCTGCCGTTCGTCCAGCGACTGCAGGCTGGCCATGAGCTCCTTTTTCGCGACCTGCATCGCGTTGTAGCTGTTCATGCTCCCGGAGGCATCGACCACGAAGACGACCTTCATCCCCGCGTCGCGTGTTCCGAAGAAGCCCGCGCCGAAACCTCCGCCCGGTGCGCCGCCGCCGACAACTCCGTCCGAATAGCCGCGCGTGCCCCTCGCAGCGGGTCGGATTCCGCCGGCCGATCCCCCTCCTCCCTGAGAATCGGCCGTCGCCACGCCCGTCGGAAGATTCGCGCGCGAGCCGTTCGTCGAGAACCCGTCGGCCGTGGGCAGCAACAATTCGGCGGGCGGTGCCGCGTTGGTGACGGCGCGAGCCGTTTGAAGAAGTTCGTTGCCGGCGTTCGCCCCCTCCACCAGATCGCCGGGAGGAACGTCATTCGGCGGGCCTTCGACTTGCGCGTCCGGACGATTCCCCCACGGGTTGGCCACCACCACGCCGTCGTCGCGCGTGATGATGGTCGTGAATTCCCCCGGTCCCCGGCCGATGCCGCCGCCCGCGCCGCCTCGATACGAGATCGTCAGCGAGAGCAGCAGTGCCACGTGAAACATCAGCGAGAACAGGCTCGGAACGAAGCGCACCTTCGGCCGACTGCTCGGTCGCCCGAATCTGGTGCGCAACGTGATCTTGGGTGATTTCATTCCTGTCTCACTGGAAACGGCTCCCCACCACCTCCGGCGCGAACTCTATGTCTCGCCACAAACCGAGTCAATTCGAGTCGTTCGACACGCACCATTTCCACCAGCCACGGCCATCAGGGTCTGTCGCGACGCAACAAGAGTGTCGCCGGGTGAGCGACACACCGCGCCAGACCGTCAACGTTCGGCGATCCACTGGGCTACTCGACACATGGACTTCACACGGCAACAACGTGCCGCTTCACGGTTGGCGGCACGTTCAGAATTCGATCTTCAGCGTTTGCTTCTCGCGCAGCAGCTTCGATTCGATCCGAATGGTATCGCGAACGAGCTTGGCGGCGCCCGGGACCGGAATGCGGATTTCGACGGCTCCTTCCTTCACAGGAAATTTGTCCGTCGTCTTGAACTTGATGACCTGTTTGTACATGTCGGTTCCGGTCACCATGCCGGTCAGATCGCTACCGCGATATTCGCGGATGGCTTTCGGCAGTCGAACCTGGATCACGATCACGTACTGTCGTCCCGGATCGGGATCGCGGGGTACGGTCCAGGCGGAGAAGCTCCCCTTGGTGACGGCAAACGACGGTACGTTGATTGCCGGAACTCCGATTCCGGTGCCGGTACCGCCTCCCGTTCCGTCACCGGTCCCTCGCCCATCTCCCGTACCCATGCCATTGGCGACTCCCTTGAGCGCCTCACCGAAATCGGCGCTGATGGCGTCGAACGACGGGGGTTGATGGAGATCGGCGACTTCGAGCGGGGCCGCTTCGTGGCCTCCCTCCATTTGCAGTGCGGCTTCGAGGTCCGGATCGATGAGGGTGTCGCCACCCGGATTGCCGAACTCGACGTTGATGCTGGTGGGGGGAGCGGCCGTCCTGCCTCTGATGGCGAAGACGGTCAGCGACAGCAACAGCGCGAAGTGGAGGAACAACGACATGGACAGGCCGTACACGGCTGCGCGTCGCGGCCAGCGCAGCAGTTGCAACACCCAGGATTCATGATGAGAGCCCGGAGTGCCCGTGATCTGAGGTGCGGAAGGTCTCGCTGCAGACTGCCGCTCCTCACGCGCGGCGGAATCGTCGGGTTTTTGCGTCGCCCTTGCCTTCGGAGAACCAACGGAACGAGCCGGCTGGTTTCGCCGCGCCGCCAGCCAATCCGGAATGGCGGCAACGAGAGTTCCGGAGGCGGGGGGCATCGAAAGTCCCTCGTCTCTCGGTTGGGCAGGAATATCGGGCACGTTGTCCATGATCGGCTTCGAGTCCACAATCGATCCGTCTCGGCGTGGAACATTAGCGGCGGTAACCCTCCGGTAAAGTCTCTTCAACCGTCAGGGTCGGTTTGCCGTCGCGGCATCATCCTCGGAATTCATCGACCGACCCGCAAGACGGACGACAGGGATTGCGCGGGAAGTCCTCACGTCACCTCCGGTAATTTCTGGGCGAGTCCACGTTCCGCGCGGGTTTCAATCGGACAATTGGCCTCGCCTGTGACGCTCCCTCCAACTGCGAACTCTTGGCAGCCACCAAGCAAAGTGCGGACCTGTTTGTCCGAACCTTGCAGCCCGGTTTTGGCTGTCCAACGTGATTCAAGCTTCCGGGCTGGCGGCCACCGGCTGCCCCACCTCAGCCGACTCCGTCGTTTTGGAGTCGGTTGCAAACATGTCACCACTCGGAATGGTGCTGTCGAGCGAACCGAAGGAAAGCAGTTCACTGGGAAGGAGCTTCACGACGGATTTCTGGCGGGGACGCATTCCGAGCCAGATGAAAGATCCCACCAGCAGGACACCGCAGACCAGAATCACAATCAGGACCATCGAAGCATCGGATTTGGACGCTGGTTTTGCGGGGGTGGCCACGAGTCGGGTGCGACCGATGAGGAGGGGAGCGCCGCGAGTTTTGCCCAGCTTGTCGGTGTAACTCATGATCTTGAGAAAGTAGCCGACAAAGACAACCTCGCTCCGTTCTTTCTCACCGATGGAAAGTCCCTCGGGCCGCTCCGGGAAGACGACGACGTACGGGAACGAACTCGACTCGTCTGTCGGCCCCCAAGCCTCGTAAACTTTGGCGATCCCGTGGGAATTCTCGGGCGCGTCGTACTCCTGCACGCGAAGAACGTGCAGCCGGAGGCGGATTAGCTGACCTCGATAACGCTCCGGTTGATCCCAAAACTGAGTGAACGGCACAT
>JANODP010000496.1:0-34316 GCA_031412755.1 Schlesneria sp.
CCGAAAGCCCCCCTCACCCTAACCCTCTCCCCCCAAAGGCGGGGGGAGAGTGGACAGGAGCAGAACCCCTCACCCTAACCCTCTCCCCGCAAAGCCGGGGCGAGGGGACAGGATTGCCCCCGAAGTTGCGGGCCAATTTGACTCCACTCGTCGAACGACCGCGGCCGTACATCGAAGCCGGTGTGTCGTACCTGCCGTACCTGAAGCGCTGCCGGTTGATCATCGTGGGAGCCGGACACGTCGGGCAGAAGGTGGCGGAACTGTCCGCCGAGGTCGGCTTCGACGTCTGGGTGGTCGATGATCGCCAGGAGTACTGCAACAGCGATCGCTTCCCCAGGGCGAAGCGGCTGATCATCGATGCGTTCGACGCGGCGCTGCGGGGCTTGGAGATCGACTCGAACACCTACTGCATCATCGTGACGCGGGGCCACAATCACGACGAGCAGGCCCTGCTGCACCTGGCCGAGACGTCCGCGCGGTATGTCGGCATGATCGGCAGCCGGCGAAAGATCAAGCTGATTTTCGACGACCTGCTGCGCGACGGGGTCTCGACCGACGCGCTGTCCCGCGTCTATGCACCGCTTGGGTTCGACATCGGCTCACAAACCGTCCCCGAGATCGCGGTGAGCATCGTCGCCGAACTGGTCGCTCATCGTAACCTCGGCCGGCTGCCCGATCGCGTTCGCCCGGTCAGCGTGCTGGAGGGGAATCCGGTATGAGTCGGATTCCGCTGCTCCGTCTCACCAACTCCGGCCTGTACTGTGAACAGGGGGGCTTCTACGTCGATCCGTGGAGTCCCGCCGCGTGCGCCGTCATCACGCACGCGCATGGCGATCATGCCGTGAAGGGATCTCGCCGATACCTGACGGCGGAACCGGGACGGCTCATCCTGCAGCATCGCATGGGACCGCGCGCCGCGATTGAAGGGCTGGCGTTCGGTCAGACGCTCGATCTGAACGGCGTGACGGTGTCGCTCCATCCGGCCGGGCACATTCTCGGTTCGAGTCAGGTGCGGGTCGAGCACCGCGACGAAGTCTGGGTCGTCTCGGGCGACTACAAGGTCGCGCCCGATGCGACCTGCGCCGCGTTCGAGCCGGTCAGGTGTCACACGTTCATCACCGAATCGACCTTCGCGCATCCGTACTACCATTGGGACCCGCAGGCCGAAACGTTCGCGCAGATTCACGAGTGGTGGCGAGAAAACCAGTCGCGTGGCAAAGCGTGCTTTCTCTATGCGTACTCGCTCGGCAAGGCGCAGCGGCTGGTGGCGGGACTCGATCCGTCGGCGGGGCCGGTCTTCGCCCATCCGTGGATCGAGGAGATGAACTCGCTTTACCGCGAAGCGGGAGTCGCGCTCCCGGCCACCCGTCCGCTGAAGGAGATCACGGCCGCCGATTGGTCCGGCGCGATGATCCTGCTGCCTCCCTCCGCCCGCTGGGAGCCGGCCGTTCCCGTGCATGGCCACTACTCGACCGCCTTCGCTTCGGGCTGGATGGTCCTGCCCGACGGCCCGGCCGAGCGTCACGTCGAGCACGGCTTCGCGCTGTCCGATCACGCCGACCACGACGAGCTGTTGCAGGCCGTCGCCGCCACCGGAGCCGAACGAATCCTCGTCACGCACGGCTACATCGACGAATTCGTCGCCGCACTGAAGAGTCACGGCTACGACGCCGCCCCGCATCGCACTCCACGCTGCCAGCGCCCGCCGCGCGTCCCGGACGCCACACAGTTGAACCTGGCGTTCGAGTGATGCGCCGCGCTACAGCGTTCCCTTCGACGACGGCACGCCCGTTTGACGCGGGTCGATGGTCGTGGCCTGCCGCAGCGCGCGGGCCGTCGCCTTGAACAGGCCCTCGGAAATGTGGTGGCTGTTCGTGCCGTGGTGCAGTACGAGGTGCAGGTTCATCTGTGCATTCGAAGCCACCGCCTGCCAGAACTCCTCGACCAGTTCGGTGTCAAACGTCCCGATTTTTTCGGTGGGAAACTCGACCTTGTAGACGAACTTCACACGGCCGCTCAGATCGAGGGCACTCGTGACGAGCGTCTCTTCCATCGGCAGGGTCATGCTGCCGTAGCGGGTCAGCCCGCGCTTGTCTCCCACCGCCTGAGCCAGTGTCTTGCCGAGGCAGATGCCGACGTCTTCGGTCGTGTGGTGATCGTCGATGTGCAGGTCGCCCTGCGCGGTGACCTCCAGATCGAACAGCCCGTGCTTGGCAAACAGCGTCAGCATGTGGTCGAGAAACCCCACACCGGTCGAGACGTTCGCAACTCCGGTCCCGTCCAGGTTGAGAGACAGCACGATCTGAGTCTCAGCCGTGTTCCGTTCGATCTTCGCGGTGCGGGGCATGTCGTTTTCTTTCATATCCAAATGCGGTGGAACCACGAAACACACGAATCACACGAAAAGCAGGAAGAAATCTAACGGTGTTCAGGCGATGAGCCTCGCCTCCTCTTTTCGTGCCCTTCGTGTGTTTCGTGGTTCAAATGTCTTCAAACAATTTCTCGTAATGCCGTCAGGAGCGAGTCGATTTCCGGGTCGGTGCCGACGGTGATGCGGAGGCCGTCGAGGCGCTGGTCCTTCGCCCACGAGACATCTCCGAACGCCATATAGCGGACGAGAATCTTTTTCGCTTTCAGTGCCTCGTACTGCGCCTTGTGCCGGCCGGTGGGGTGAGTGGCCCAGACGAAATTGGTCTGGCTGGGAACGACCTCGAAACCGAGGACCGTCAGTGCGGAGGCGAGTCGCTGGCGGGTTGCTCGAATTCGGGCCGTGTTCTGGCGCATCCAGTCCTGGTCGGTGATCGCCGCGGTCGCCGCGGCAAGCGACAGCGAGTCGCAGTTGTAGCTGTCCTTGACCTTGCGCATCCCGGCGATGGTCTCGGGGTGAGCGATTGCGAAACCAAACCTCACACCGGCGAGGCTGTAGCTCTTGCTGAACGATCGCGTGACGACGATCCGCCGCCCGGCCGTGCTGTTGAGCAACTCGCACCGGTGAGGATGATCGGCGAAGTCGCCGTAGGCTTCGTCCAAGACGAGCATCCCGCGCGGAGGGATCAGCGCCAGCAGATCGTCGAACGGCCAACGGTTGCCCGAGGGAGAGTTCGGGTTGGGGACGAAGATCAGTTTGCTCTGTTCGATCGTTCGTTTGATCTGGTCGAAATTCCACGACCAGTCGGGTTCGAGCAGCAGCCGCTCGTGGCGAACGCCCTGCAAGTCGGCGAGGGTTTCGTACAGGATGTAGCTCGGGTACGGATAGGCAATCTGGTCCGCCGGCCCGGTGAAGGACCGCGTCAGAATCGTCAACACCTCATCGCTGCCGTTGCCCGGCAGAATCCAATCGGGATCGAGGTCCAGCACCGCACCCGCCGCCTTGCGAAAGGCCGTGGCGAGCGGATCGGGGTAAAGATTGAGCTTTCCCTGCGCGGCGGCCGTCACCGCCTCGACGACTCGCGGCGACGGGGGATATGGATTCTCGTTGGTGTTGAGTTTGACCCAGCCCCCCTCTTGAGGCTGCTCACCCGGCGTGTAGCCGGACATGCGATCGATCTCGGAACGGAACAGGCTCATCGGCGTGCGGGCTTTCCAGCGAAAGGTGTTCGTGAACGGGCGGCGATTGTCGGGAGCGGCCCCGCGAACTTCAACTGACTCTTTTTTCTGGTCCATTCGTCCGACAGACACCAACCGAAGAGGCAGAAGACTTACCACAGATTTCCCAGCGCGGCCATTGGCCGCAGCCAAAGTAGCCTTCATCGCTCCGCGTGAAGAAAGCCGTGCGCGGGTTCGATGCTGATTGTTCTTGCCGGGGTCCAATCACGATCGGCTGACTTCACGCGGAGCGATGAAGGCTACATTGAAGCAGAAGAATTTGCGCAAGCCGACAAGAAAAGAAACGTTAGTAGTACGGATGGCACAGATAAGGAGAGTGAACGGAGTGGGCTTTGTCTTATCGGTGTTATCCGTGAAATCAGTGTTCTCCGTGGTTCCGTCGCTTTCTCTTGGTGGCGGTTTCGACGCTGTTCCGCGTGAGCCGACTCTGAATAGAATGCCGCACCGCTCGGAAGGTTCACCTGCTGCCCAAAGGTTTAGGGAATGATGGAATCGAATGTGCTGGTTCACGAGATGGCCGGGCCTCGGACTTTGGCGGTCGATGTCGGCGGAACAGGCATCAAGGTGCTGGTCTTGGGCGAGTCGGGCGAAGCGTTGGGCGAGCGGGACCGGGCACTGACGCCTCGACCGGCGGTCCCCTCCGCCGTGATTGAAACCATCGCGCAATTGGCCGCAGCGCATCAGTTCGATCGCGTGGCGGTCGGCTTCCCCGGTGTGGTTCGAATGGGAGTCACGATCACCGCGCCGAACCTGCATCCCGACTGGCACAACTTTCCGTTTGCGCAGTCGCTGGCGGCGTGTCTCGGCAAGCCCGTGCGAGTGGCCAACGACGCCGACGTGCAGGGCTTCGGGGCGATCTCGGGCGAGGGGCTGGAGATGGTGCTGACGCTGGGAACCGGCATGGGGTCTGCGCTGTTCGTGGACGGACTGCTCGTACCGAATCTGGAGCTGGCCCATCATCCCTTCGCGGAAGGTCGGACCTACGAGCAGTGGCTCGGACAGGCCTCCCTCGAACGGTTGGGCGAGGAGGCGTGGCAGCGGTGGCTCGACAAAGCCATCTCACAAATCCGCCACACGTTCAACTTCGACGTGCTCTATTTGGGAGGAGGCAACGCCCGGATTCTCGATCCCGCCGCGATGCCCTCCGACGTCAAGATCGTGCCGAACATCGCCGGGCTGCTGGGCGGGATCGCGTTGTGGAATGACATGCAGAGCACGAACCTCGTCCGCGCACCACAGTCGGTCGGAGCGTACTGCGCGTTGGGACCGGTACCCGTCAAATAGCCGGAGGATGGGCACTTCTGTCCGTTGTGCCTGCCTTGTGGAATCGAAGAAGGGGGCGGCCAAGAGTGGCCATCCTCCATTGCTCACGCGCGAAACATCGCCGTCGCCGGGGAATCGCCTGCGACCTGTTCGACCTCTCGTCCGGGATTGGCGGCGAGGTGTTCGAGAAGCTTGTAGATCCACTCCGTTCGCTCGGGCTGGCCGAGCGCCGCCGCGATCTGCTCGGCGGATTGTGGCGCTGCCGCCGACTTGAGTTGCGCCACAATCTGCCGTTGCAGATCGAGCACCGCCGTCGCGGCCTTCTTCCCCGCTTCGACTCCCGGTTGGTGATAGGCGTTGACGTCGATCAGTTCCGCGTAGAGACCGACCGCTCGTTCGTAGAGGGCGATCAAGGCTCCGACGCTCGTCCCGGTCACATCGTTGACCGTGATCGAGATCGAATCGCGACCGCTGTCGGACAACGCTTCGCGCGTGCCCAGCAGAAAACCCTGCAGATAGTCTCCCGTCGTGAGGCCGGGATCGACTTCCAGGACCGGACGGACGGACTCGGTGTCCGGGTCGAGGTCCACGTCGCGATCCTTCAAGACCTGGATGAACGTCGCGAAAAAGTTGGGGACTCCGTCGCGAAGCTGCTGCACATAGGCGTGCTGATCGGTCGAACCCTTGTTCCCATAGACGGCGATCCCCTGCTGAACCTTGTTCCCCCGTCGGTCGAGCTCCTTGCCGAGCGACTCCATCACCAGTTGTTGCAGGTAGCGGCTGAACAGACAGAGCCGATCCTTGTACGGCAGGATCACCATGTCCTTCGCCCCGCGTCCCTGGCCGATGTGATGCCACATCAGGGCCAACAGCGCGGCGGGGTTCTGCAGCGGGTCGGCTGCGCGCGTCAGCCGGTCCATCGCGGCAGCTCCGTCGAGCAGACCTTGCGTATCGACCCCCTGCAACGCGGCGGGAAGCAATCCGACCGCCGACAGCACCGACGTCCGACCGCCCACCCAGTCCCACATCGGAAAGATCTTGAGCCAGTTCTCGCTGACCGCCGTCTGGTGCAGCTTGCTCCCCTCCTGCGTGATGGCGACCGCGTGCTCGGCGAACTTCAAGCCGGCGTTTCGATAGGCCCGCTGAATCTCCAACATGCCGTTGCGCGTCTCGGGCGTCCCTCCCGATTTGGAAACGACCACGACCAGAGTACTGCCAAGTTGTCCCTCCAACTCACCCAGGATCTGGTCGATGCCATCGGGGTCGGTGTTATCGACGAAGAACGGCAGCATCACGTCGTAGGGCGAACCGAGGGCCTGCGCGACGAACTGCGGTCCCAGCGCCGAGCCGCCGATCCCCACGATCAGCACGAACTGAAAGCGGCTCGCGCTCCCCTCGACGCGCCCTTGATGAACGTCTTCCGCGAACTGCGCGATCTCGGCCTGCGTCGCTTCGATTTTCGCGGCGATCTCGGGCGACGGCGCCAGTCCGGGTGCCCTCAACCAGTAATGCCCGACCATCCGGTTCTCGTCGGCGTTGGCGATGGACCCCGCTTCTAGAGCCTGCATCGCGTCGAGAGCCTGCGTCATTCGAGGCAGCAGCGGCGCGAGATCGCTGTCGGCGAAGCGAACGCGGCTGACGTCGAGCGAGAACCCGAGATCGTCATCGGTAACGAGATACTGACAGTAGCGTTGCCATGCGGTGGACATTCGGGATGCCTTTGAAAGACAGCGTGTGAGTTGCCGGTTAGAACTCGACGAATTCTTTGGTGAAGTGGCTCAAATCCAGCCGTTCATTCGGCAGGTCGAGCTTGATGCCCCACATCTGCATTTCGATTGCGCCGAACAACACTTCGATGGGGCGGCCGTCCTCGTCTTGACCGATGTTCTCCAGCACGCTGGCTTTGATCTCCAGGGGTTGCCCTTCGAGTCGGGCGAAGACCAGACAGACTTCCTCCACCTTGTGAACCTGCCCGCCCAACGCCGAGGTGCGTGGGACGGCGAGCGGCTGTCGATCCAACCCATTGGTGGCGGAGCGGACGATGTACGAGTTGCGGGCACCGGAATCGAACAACGTCCAACACGGATGGCCCGCCACATCCATTTCGAGTCGAATTCGTCCCACGGCGTTCTCCCGATGATCTGCACGATTGCTGCGACACGGACGGTAGGATACCGCTCGCCTCTGACCGCGACGAGCGTTGCGTTGCGGGAATGTCGCTCGGACGTGTCGGGAGCCAGATGTGTCCTTCAGCCTGTGTGAAACCTGTCGCCATGTGCGGATCGTGACGACTCCCAAGGGATCTCGATTCTTGCTGTGTACCCTCTCCACCGGCGATGCCCGGTTCCCCAAGTACCCGCCTCAACCGGTGGCTCGGTGCGTCGGCCACGAGCCAAACGCAGCACCCCCAATGAACGAGTGTGATGCCACTCCGCAGCGGTAAACTTCGCATCGCTCGCGGATCGTATTCGTCGTCAGGTACGATCCCACAATTGATTTGAAGTCCATTGAAGGGGAGGGAGACTCAATCATGAATATGCTGCTCAAAGTTTCGTTGACGATGTGGCTGGTCGCTTCGTGCGGAATCGTTTCGCTCGCGCAGGCCGAGGACTGGCCGCAGTGGCTCGGGCCGAATCGGGACAGTGTCTGGAAGGAAACGGGACTCGTCGACAAATTCCCCGAGCAGGGACTGACGGTGAAGTGGCGCGTCCCGGTGAGTCTCGGTTATTCCGGCCCGGCGGTCGTCAGCGGGAAGGTCTATCTCACCGACTACGTCAAAGAAACGGGCGACACGTCGAACAACCCCGGCCAGCGCCGCGAACTGACCGGCAAGGAACGAGTCCTCTGTCTCAATGCCACCGATGGCCAGATCGTGTGGGAACACAGCGACGTCGTCACCTACAAAATTTCCTATCCGTCCGGTCCGCGCTGCACGCCGACCGTGTCCGGCGGCAAGGTCTACACGCTGGGAGCCGAGGGAAACCTGCTGTGCCTCGACGCCGACAAAGGCCACCTGATTTGGTCGAAGGAACTGAAGAGGGAATACAAAACCAACTCGCCGCAATGGGGCTTCTGCGGAGCACCGCTGGTGGACGGCCAGAAGCTGATCTGTCTGGTCGGAGGCGAGGGGAGCGTCGCCGTGGCGTTCGACAAGGACACCGGCAAGGAATTGTGGAAAGCCTTGTCGGCGAGCGAGTCGGGCTACTGTCCCCCCTCGATCATCAAAGCGGCTGGCGTGCGGCAACTCATCATCTGGACGGCCGACGATCTGAATGGTCTCGATCCCGAAACGGGGAAGGTCTACTGGACGCAGGCGCTCAAGCCGGGGTATGGGATGTCGATCGCGATCCCGCAGAAGCACGGTGACTTGCTGTTTGCCAGCGGCATCGGAGGCGTTGGAGCCGCGTTCAAACTCGATAGCACCAAGCCCGGTACCGAGTTGGTGTGGCGAGGAACGAACAAGACCGCGCTCTATTCAGCCAACACGACACCGGTCATTGACGATGACGGCATCCTGTACGGGGTCGACTGCCAGAGCGGTCAGTTTCGCGCGGTGAAGTTGCAGACGGGTGAACGCCTGTGGGATTCATTCGCTCCGACCACCAACACGCGTCGTGGCCAACACGGCACGGCGTTCATCGTCCGCAACGGCGACAAGTACCTTCTGTTCAGCGAGACCGGTGATCTGATCCTCGCCAAGTTGTCGGCCCAGGGTTACGACGAGATCAGCCGCTTCCACGTCCTCGACCCGACGGGAGAATGCTTCGGCCGCGAGGTCGTCTGGTCGCATCCTGCCTTCGCCAACCAATGCTGCTTCGCGAGGAACGACAAAGAACTGGTCTGCGTCTCGCTGGCGAAAAAGTAGCCCTCGTGCGTGTCCCACAATGTGGGACTATGACCGCAGCGGTTGATCTGGTTTCATCTCGTGTCGCGTCTGGAGAATCTGAGATGTCGAAGGCTTTGTTCCCCGCTTGTGCGAGTTTCGGCCCCATGTGCATCGCGATGGGAAGTCTGTTTCCAAACAGAAGAGACACTCTTCCATTTGGTTTGTTGATCACAGTGCCGGGAGCCCTGATGACGTGTGTCGCGCTGAACATGCTGTGGCGGAAACACGAGTCGAACAGAACGGTCTCTGACCAGGGTCGATAGCCCGGATTATTCATGCCTCGGGTAGTGTCGTCGACAGGGCGTGGCATTGAAGCCTGACGCGTAAGCGAAGGGATGTCACAGCAGAACCTTCGCTTGCGCGTCAGGCTTCAATGCGACCATGAATAATCCGGGTTTAGTGTGTGGCAGTCCGATTCCTCCCGGAGGAGGCCATGAATAATCCGGATGGAATCTTGAGACGACGAATCGGAGAACAGGACGTGACCGAAGTTTTGATCGGCTTCGACCGGGTGACCAAACGGTTTGACGCCGTGACCGCGCTGGAAGACGTGTCGTTCGATGTGCGGGCCGGTGAATTCCTCGCGCTGTGCGGCGAGAACGGAGCGGGCAAAAGCACGCTGATGAAGATTCTGTCCGGCGTCATCACCGACTATGACGGACAGATCGTCGTCGCTGGCGAGCCGCTCGCACTGACGGGGACTCGCGACGCCGAGGCCCGCGGAATCAGCATCATTCACCAGGAACTGAACCTCGTCGGCGATCTGTCGGTCGCGGCGAATATTTTTCTCGGTCGGGAGCTGCGCACGCCACTCGGCCTGCTCGACGACCGCCGCATGGAGCGGGAAGCGGCCGCCTTGTTCGAGTCGCTCGAATGCCGGATCGACCCGCGCAACCCTGTTCGCTCGCTGCGCATCGGCGACCAGCAGTTGGTGGAGATCGCGAAGGCGCTGAGCGTGGAACGGGGAGCGCGGAGTGCGGAGCGAAAGCCCCCCCTCACCCTGACCCGCTCCCCCGAAGACGGGGGCGAGGGGACAAGAACGGCTCCGTACCCTTCGCTTTCCGCTCCGAGTTCCGCGCTCCACGCTCCGCGCTCGCGTGTCCTCATCATGGATGAGCCGACCAGCGCGCTGACCGAATCGGAGGTCGAGCGGTTGTTCCGCATCATCGCCCGGCTGCGCGAACAGGGGGTGACGATCATCTACATCTCGCACAAGATGGACGAGGTGTTCCGTTGTGCGGATCGGATCACCGTGCTGCGCGACGGCAAAGTCGTGAAGACGCTGGAGCGGGCGCAGACGACTCCGCGCGAGATCACACACCTGATGGTCGGCCGCGACATCGGCACGAGCGAGTACGGCACGAACCGACAGCCGGGTGAAGCCGTGTTGCGGGTGGAGGCCCTCGCGCTGCCGTGGCCGGGTCACGCGCGGCAGTGGCGGTTGCGGGACATTTCGTTCTCGGTCCGTCGCGGCGAAGTGGTCGGCTTCGCGGGGTTGATGGGGGCGGGACGAACCGAGTTGCTCGAATGCCTGTACGGCGCGAGCCCCGAGCCTCCGCAAGGCCGCATCGAACTGGAGGGCCGCGCGGTGGCGCTCGCTCATCCCGAGGAGGCCCTTCGGGCGGGGGTGGCCCTCGTCACCGAAGACCGCAAGCGGTACGGACTGTTCTCACCGATGAGCGTGCGCGAGCACATCACGCTGTCGTCGCTCGCCGATGTCGCCACCGGAGGCTTCCTGAGCGGACCGGCCGAACGGGCGGCCGCCAATGAATCCATCGTGGCGTTGCGCGTCAAGACGGCGGGCCAGTCGGCCGCGATCACCAGCCTGAGCGGCGGCAACCAGCAGAAGTGCATCATTGCGCGGGCTCTTCGCACCCAGCCGAAGCTGCTGCTGCTTGACGACCCCACGCGCGGCATTGATGTCGGCGCCAAGGCCGAGATTTACCGGCTGATCGATCAACTGTGTGCCGCCGGCCTGGCCATCGTCATCACGTCGAGCGAGCTTCCCGAACTGATCGCCGTCTGCGACCGAATCCTCGTCCTCTGCGAAGGCCGACTGACGGGAGAGTTCTCACGCGGCGAGTTCACCGAACAGCGGTTGATGGAAGCGGCGACAAAGACGGCGTGATGAACATCCGAGTCTCGTAGATGCGTGCAGCAACGCGAAAAGCACCGGATTGGCTGTACTTCATCCTTGGTCCCGACCCCCGCGCCACCCCCGTTTTCCATGCCTGCCATGATGACCGCCTCCCCGTGCAAGGATAACCGAGTTAGGCTGCACGCAGGACTATCCGAAGTTAGGCAGCGTGCAGCCTAACACGCTACCGACATTCCAGATTTTCTCAAAGGACATGATTGACACGCCGCTAATTTCAAGGCAGCCTGTCCCCGTACAGCCTTCAGCGGCTTCCAGCGCCGGGCCGAGTTAGGCTGCACGCTGCTCAATAAGGCTGTCATCCGCTCGACTACCCGTCGCGTTCAAAACCCTCTGCCTCGCTCTGAGCAAACTGGTTATCAATGCCGTACGTTCCAAAGATAGGTCTCGAGCTTCCCGACGAAACCGCCAATATTTGGCGATACATGGATCTTTGGAAGTTCGAATCACTCGTTGAGACCTTCGGTCTGTACTTTGTGAGATCCGATCGCTTTACGGATTCGTGGGATTCTGTTCTTCCACCAAAATGGCTGTCCAAGATGCAGCAGGTTATGGGCGAGCGGCCAAATGGAGACACTTATTCGGAGGCCGTCTGGTACGAAGAACAAGAAATACCATCGAATCCGATCCACTGCTGGAACTGTGACGCCGTTGAAAGCGCAGAAATGTGGGGCGAATATACAAATAACGACGAAGCATTAGTCATTCGTTCCACGATTGGCAGATTTAAACATTGCTTCAGTTCCGCCGCCACGGAAGTGCGTATCGGCTTGGTGAACTACGGATACCACGATGACCTCAATGATCCGAAGTTCGCTGTCGGCTCATGGGGCGATGATTTACCGATGAAACTGAACCCGTGGTATGTACCTCGCTACTTCAAAAAACAACAGTTTTCTTACGAGAAAGAAATTAGGGCAACGATTCATGTTGGCCGTGAAGATCAGCCAATAGATCCGGGGTACAATTTAACGATCGGTTTAGATGGTGTTAGGACACTCATTGAGTCAATTCGGTTGAAACCGAATGCGAACGCGAATCTTCATCAGCGGGTGCGGGAAATCCTAAACAACTGTGACTTGCGCGACGTTAGAGTGGAGCCTTCCCAGCTTTTACTCAAATAGAGCGGATAACCAAGCAATGCACCCGAGCCGCGAATTCGGGCGTTTTCACATGGACAATCCCTCGTCGCGGCTGGGTGACTGCAGTCGTTGGGCGACCTGTCGCGGGAATCGGTTTGCGATTCTGAGTGGCCACTGAGCCAACGGTGACGTCGCCATGGCAAGTCGTAGCGGTCGGGCACGGTGTGACGAGTACGGGCATTGGAGAGCCTTTCTCGACGACCTGTCACTCGACCAGCGCGGTTTCCCACTCGGGAAGCTCGTCAAACGCGGCGAACTCCAAGCTGACGATCTCGCAGGATTGCGATGGGTCGCGCCGTTCCAACCTCTGGCGGACGATCTTAAGAATTGGAAGGCCGCCCGTTCTATTTGCTGGTGGGAAGCGTAGAATCAGCGGTAGAAGGTTTGTTTGATCGTCTGCCTCTTCTCGCGACTGGAGTCTTGGTCATGTTCCGCTCAGTGCGTCTTGCCGCCTGTCTGGTCGTTTGTTCTTCATTGCTCGGCCTTCAGAACTTCTCTACCGCGCGCGGCCCTGGTGGAGGAACTGGTGGTGGCGGGCATGCGGGAGGAGGCCATGTCGGTGGCGGCGGACGCGCCGGTGGGGCTGGCCATGTCAGCGGTGGACACATGGGGGGAAGCAGTTTCGGTGGTGGACGTACCGGTGGTGGACATGTGGGGAGTCTTGGGGGAACCCAACACTTGGGTGGTGTCCAGCAGACGCGCCAGGGGGCGACGCACTTTGGCGGTCAGATGCAGAGTGCTCCTTCGGTCCGCCAGCACAGCCAGCCGAGCATGAATCACGGCAGCTTCAACACGGGTCGCGTTGGCACGGTTCACAACAACACCTTTCAGGGGACCCGCAGCAACGCCTTGCAAGGCACTACGAGAAACCTCAACGTGTTGAACGGTGCCGGATCCCAGCACTTGGGAACGACGGTGCGCCAGCCGCAACACAACGCACCGTTCTATCAGCAGCATGGGGCTCCGCGCATCCAGACGCTCACGACAAATGCCGCGACGACCCGTCATTTGGGTGGCCTCGCGAACGGAACGAGCGCACCTCGCGGCTCACAATTCCTGCAACAACATTCGGGAAGTTCTTCGTCGCGGCTCTCAGGACAGTCTCTCCAATTGGGATCGGCCAATCATCTGGGTTCGGCCAGCCACCGAAGCGGGGTGACCACCACCAGCCTGAGCAACTCGTTCCTCTCGCAACATCACGCGGGAAACTCGCACGCTGCCCATCATTCCGGGAACATGTTGGCGAGCAATTCGGGGTCTGGCGTGGCCGCGTTGAATCATCGCCGCTCGGGGACAAACCTTGGCGGAGGCGGATTCAATCACGGCTCGCATCATGGCGGTAACCGATCCGGGAACACGATCATTCAGAACTTCAATTACGGAAATCGGTACTACGGCGGGTCGCGATTCGGTTACGGCGGCTTTGCACAAATAATGCCATTTTCACTCGATTACTTGTGCAGGCACCCGGTTATTTGTGCAGGCCAACATCTTCTCGAAAACCGGCTGAATCCCAAGCTCGTACATCGCGCTGATGAGACAGCAGATGTTGTGCGCCAAGATTTTGCACAGCACCTCGTTCTTCATGGCCACGTCCGTCTTGCTCCGAACCGAGTCGCCAAACTTCGCTTTCATCATACTGAAAGTGCTCTCGACGTTCGACCGCTTGTGGTAGTGCTGCAAGAACTCTTCCCGGCACAGACTGAAGTAGTGGAACGCTTTGGCGAACAGGCCACCGACTCCACCAGTCGCGTTACGCTTGAACGGGATGAAGGCTTCGGCCCCATGCTTCGCGATGGCTTGGAAGTTCGCTTCGCCAGCATACGCTTTGTCGGCGGACAACTCGCGAACTGTGAAGTTCTCGGCGGTCGTGTCCAGCAGCGAAGGAAGCAACGGGCTATCGTTCGTGTTCCGGTCATGGATTTCCACGGCGGTCACGACGTTGGTTTTCACGCCGCAGACGGCATGGGCTTTCACCCAGTCATGCTCCTGCCGTTCAACGCCGTACTTGTGGTCGAACCAGCGGTGGAACCGGCAGGACGTGAAGCCGGTCGAGTCGATGGCGAAGTCGGATTCGACCTCCTTCAATGGCAAACTCGCGGCAACGATCAGGCTGGTCAGAATCGGCGTCAGTTCTTCGCTCTCCAGTGCGTTGAAAATCGAGTTGAAGTGCGGAGTCTTTTCGATGAAGCCCTTGTCGTGCGCGTCGTCCAGATCGCACATGAACCGCCGTCCCGAGACGGTCGAGTAGACCTTGAAGCAAGCGGCGAAGATGGAATCCGACATCGGGATTCTTGGACGACCACGGCCAGCGGCGGCGATTGGTTCCTTCACCATGTCGCACAGACTGCGGAGCAAGACTTGGAATTCGTCTTTCTCGTTCGTCTGCGCCGCGTTGTACTGCTTCCACTTCTGCGGATAGGTCTTCCGCTCGACGGTCTCCGTCATCGTGACCGTTTCGGTTTCCGTGACCGTTCCATCAGCCGACTGTTCCCGCTTGATGGCGAACTCGACCGCGAAAATGTGCTTGCACTTCACGCCACGGGTTTCGTGATCCGGGCACGAACAGTGAGGGCATTCCGCGTCGGGACAGACGGTGTACTTCCCGTGGCCGCTTTGCGACGGGACAAGCCAGACTTGGCCCTTTTTCACGATCTTGCTGACAGCCGCGATGACCAATCCCCGTTGTTCTCGTTCGCACATGGCCAATCTCCCGGTGAGGTGTTTTGTATACCAGTAGTATATCCATTCGGTAGTTGACCAGTCAATACCATTGGTATACACTTTTGGTAAATACTTTCACTTTGCAGGGAGTCGCCCATGAAGAAGAACGTGGTTGAGATCGGAATGGTTCAGTTGCTCGGCTGCCGATGCCGGTGCGGACACGAATGGCTACCGCGTGACAAGTCGGAGCCGCCGAGAGTTTGTCCCAAGTGCAAGAGTGCGAACTGGGACCGCGCGAAGAAGTTTGAGCGGGCAAAGACATGACGGGCCGCATGAATTCGAGACCGGCTCGGAAAAGCCGCAAAGCGTGAAGCCCGTCAGTGGCGACGGGTTGCCTGAAATCGGCTTGCAGAATTCAGGCTTGTTGGATAGTGTACGCGCGCGTGAGACACAAAAGGCGCGGTTGGAAATTCTTCGGAATTTCCAACCGCGCTGTCTTTTTTCCTATTGACGCATTCTCGCACTCTGTGCTACGTACTACATCTTGTGAGGAGTCCACTCACGAGTACGACGTCTGGTGTCTCACGCAAAAGCACCTCTCGCCACCTCCGGCGGACCTCCTGTTTCCCATTGGCGCTGACGTTGCGCCGCCATGTGCGACGTTGGCAAGGTCTCCAGGCATGGAGGGTGCAATCATGGCGCAGTCGAAGGTCGTTTGGGACGGGCATTCATTCCACGTGCTGAGGATGAACGCCAATTGGAGCACGCGATCTGGTATCTACATTTTCGCTGGGATCAATCACCAGAATCTGTGGGTTCCGTACTACATTGGCCAAGCGAGCCAATTCTGCGAAAGGCTCCGTGGTCATGAGAAGTGGAGTGAGGCTGTACAGCTTGGGGCCACCCATGTTCATGCGATGGTGGTTTCGCAAGCGGCCAACCGGGATCGCATTGAGCGTCAATTAGTTCAGGGGTATCAGCCCCCGCTGAACGCGCAATTGAAAGCAGCGGGTCATTTTCTCCCATGACAATTCTCCGCTGATGACAAACGGCAACCACGGGTGTTTCGTCCGTGGTTGCTTGTTTTTTCAAATGATGCGTCATCCACCACGATTTGCTCTTTGACCGTCCAGTCTTGAGCTTTTCGTTTCACGGCCATAGTCGGAACTCCAATTGTTTCAGGCGTTGCGCCATGAGTGGGTGCGAGTTGTCTGCCATTTTTGAAAACGACGCAATAGGCGTTCCAAACGCATTGCCGCTGCCCATGATAGGTCAACCCAACAGGCTCCAAACATGGAACAAGAAATCAATCTCAAGTTCGACTTCGTAATGCCGGCCGATCCTGTCCTACGGACAGCCATCAAAGCCGCAGGCTCGCAAGACGAAAACTTGCGCGCGGTCGGAAAGGCGATGCTCGACGTGACGCGCGAGGCGAAAAGCATACAAGAGGCACTTGTCGCTGGCCGTCCAGTCGAGTTGTCTCCGTATTTTGACTTCTGGTTCGGCGACGCGGTTGCTGCCGCGAATGTTGTGCTGAAATCAGACGACGAAAGCAGTCGCGCGCTGGCTAGGTGTCTGATTGAACAAGAACAAGCAATCATCAAATCGAGGAAGGGGTTTCTCGATGAAGCGAAGCGTCTTGGGGTGAAGCGGAAGCTCTAGGGGTGTACGCGGACACACAGAACTCAGACGCAGCGTTCTCAGAATCGAATTTCACGACCAGAGTTTTTTGGACGGCTAACACGCTGCCATCTGGATTCGTGATCGTGACTTCGCGCTCTTCAATCAGTCGAGTGGCGGTCATCTTGTCGTCCTTGAATTGAGAATTCTTCGTTCGGGATTATTTGTGCAGCCGGTCGATTTCTTGTGCAAGTGGCAATAAACGTGCAAAGCCGGTTACGGCTATGGAAGTGGGTTCGGTTTTGGAGGTTTCGGCTACGGTGGATTTGGTTATGGCGGGCTTGGGTACTATCGACCTTACGGACTGGGATGCGGATTTGGCCGCTTTCCGTACCGCTACGGTTTGGGATATGGCTTGGGATACGGCGGCTATGGATACGGTGGTTATGGGTATGGCGGCTACGGCTACAGTGGCTATGGGTATGGATTGGGCTATTCCAATTACGGCTGCTTCTCGTACCAGCCCGTCTGTGCGTACCAGCCGATCGACTATGGCTACGCCAGTGCGTTGCCGGGTCTGGGTGGGTACAGCAGTGTGGGTCTGGGACTCGGCGCGTCGAGCCTGAGTTATTCGCCGGTGGCCCAAGCCACGTTGCTGGGTGGACTGAATGCCACACCGGCGGATGCCGCCGTCACGGCTCTCGCACCGCAGTTGGCGGGAGCCGATCCGAAGGCCAACGCGGGGGGAGCCCTGCCGTCGGCCGAAGAATACGCGCAGATTGGCGAGTCGTCGTTCAAGGCGCGCGACTACAAGAGTGCCGTCCGCGCGTGGCGTCACGGAATTGTGGACGATCCCGACAACGGGGTGCTGGTCCTGATGCTGGCTCAGGGAATGTTCGCGACCGAGCAATTCAACGAGTCAGCCGGCGCGACTCAATTTGCGATGCAATCGCTGCCGCCCGAGAAGTGGGACGTGGTCATCAAGAACTACCGCGAACTGTACGGCAAGGTGGACGACTACACGGCGCAACTGCGGGCACTCGAAAAGGCGGCGAAGGAAAAGACGGATGATCCCGGCCTGCGGTTCCTGCTCGGCTATCACTACGGGTTCCTCGGTTTTCCCAAGGAGGCGGTGGTGCAGCTTGAAAAGTGTGTGAGCCTGGCACCCGAAGACGATATGGCTCAGAAGCTGCTCAACGTGTTTCAGGACAGGCTGCCGAAGGGCGAGAAAACGGAAGAGCTTCCCGCGCCCGGCTCACCCCCGTCAGCGGACGCTCCCGCGAATGGGAAGCTGCCGCCGCTGTCGACGCAGATCCCGGCCCCGGCCCTCGCCCCGCCTCCGCTGCCCGCCCCGTGAGTGAGGCCGTCAAACCGGGTCTGCCATAACCGGCGAATACAACTGACAAAGTGCCGCAGTGACCGCTTTCGTCCCGACGGGGTGAGTGACCATCGCGGTGACAGATTTCATCGATCAGTTGACCGCTTCTCAAACCAATTCGCCGCGAGAGGGCTCAGCGATCACGGCCTCTGGCGGTCGGTAGAGCAGCGCGACGGGCAGCATCAACAGCGCCGCGAACCCGAACAGGCTGGCGTGCGGGAGTTCGAGCCAGTCGATCAGCAGCACACGGCCGAGCGCATACACGGCGGCCGAACCGGCGATGCCGATCCAGTTCAACAGGTTGAACGCGCCGATGATGCGTCCCTTCTGATCGCTCGGGGCCGAGGCTTGCAGGAAGACTTGCAGCGGCACGCTGAAGAACCCGGCGAACAGGCCAACGGCGATGAGGGCCACCACGCTGCCATACGGACCGAGGAGCGAGCCACGACGAAAGGGATCGATCTTCGGAGTGGCCGCGTTGTTCGGAGGAAGACCGTCGTCCGTTGAGCTTTCCGTTGATTGAAGACTCGCCGTGTTGGAGAAAGGCTTGTCTGAAATGGATGCCTGGTGACTGAGTTTGTTCAGTCGAATCTCATCGCGCACGGCGTCGAATCCGGGGCCGGGCAGGCAGAGGGCGGCGAGGCTGAGTGTCAGGCCCCACGCTCCGACTCGAACGAGCCATCCTCGCACTCGGTCTTTCGACAGCAGTCCCGCGAGGACACAACCGACAGCAATCCCGAGACCCGTACTGGCGGCCATCGCTCCCGTGACGAGATCGTCGAGACGAAGCTGCTGCTTGCCAAACGCATTGATCGCGGGGGGATAGACCGTTCCGCCGACGAACCAGAAGACCGACGACATCAGCAGCACACCGAGCAGCTTGCGATCCCGTTTGAGGAGTGCTCGCGTGTCGGGCGCGAGTGCCACCGATGACCAGTCGAACTTCAGATGAGGTTCGGCAATCGTCGTAGGCCGGATCAGCAGCGAGGTGCCGACTCCGACTAGCGCGACAACCAGGCAAGGCAGGCTGGCCAGCCAAAGTGATCCGGCAAAAGTCTGCTTCGCCGCACCGGCCGCGGCCAGACCGAAGATGATTGCCAGAAACGTGGCCATCAGCATGAACCCGTTCGCGCGTGGCAGATCCGAGGGACGGAGCAGTTCGGGCAGAATCCCATACTTCGACGGTCCGAAGAACGCGCTGTGAACGCCCATCAAACAGAGCACGCTCAACAGCGCGAACAGGCTCCCCGTGACGAAGCCGATCAATCCCAGCAGCACGATCCCCAACTCGGCCAGTTTGCAGAGGACGATGATGGTCCGCTTGCTGAACCGGTCGGACAGAAACCCGGCGAATCCCGAGAACGCGATGAACGGCCACGCGAACAGGAACATGGCCAGACCCTGCAAATCGCGCCCCCCTTCCAGGGCTCGATCGACGCACAAGAGCATCACCAGTTGCTTGAACAGATTGTCGTTGAAGGCTCCGAGGAACTGGGTCAGGTTCAATCCCCAGAAGGCCCGGTCGCGCAGCAGGCTCGGGCGGAGACCGTCGGTGGTGGCATCGTTCATCGAGAGTTCCTGGGCAGGCGGCGAGAATCCGTTCGCTCGGCGGGGGGATTCTCACACGCCTCGCCTCCGCAGGGTAGGCTGCCGCTTTCGCCAATTCGTTTGTCGTTGCTTGCCAACTCGTCGCGTGCGCGGTTTATTCTGTGTCCGTTTCAGCTTCCGAGCGAGTCGGCAGGGATGGTGCTCGGTCCTTTCAGTCGTTGCTCACTGCAAGTCCCCTGTCTGCTGGAACAACTTCCGATGGGAGACCAACCGATGACATTCCGGTTGTCAGGATATTTGGTGTTGCTGGCGTGGCTCGTCCCGCTGGCGATGTTCCCCGCCGCCCCGGCCCGCGGTGAGGAGCCGTATCTCGAATTCGTGCAGGGGCTGCGCGATCAGCAATACTATGACTACGCGCTCATCTACCTCGACCAGATCGGGGCGCGGTCCAACGTGCCGGCCGAGATCAAGCAGGTGATCCCCTACCAGAAAGCCATGATCCTGCTGGACGGGTCCAAGCGGGCGCGCACTCCCGAAAAGCAGACCGAGCAGCTCGTTCAGGCCCTGGGATTTCTCGAACAGTTCGTCAAAAACAGTCCCAACCATGCGAGCGCGGCGGATGCCAACTCCGATCGCGCCCAGATCCTGCTGGGCATGGGTCAGGTCGAGATTCTGCAGTCTCGATCGCCTGCCAATCAGGGGGCCAAGCGCGAGTTTCAGGGCAAGGCGCGTGACCTGATCGCCAAGGCGCGGCAGGTGTTTCAGACGGCCTTCAATCAGCATGAGGCGGCGTACAAGAAGTTTCCCGTTTCCATCGACGAACAGAAGGATCGGCAACTGTTCGCATCTCGTGCCCAATCCGAAGTGAACATGATCACCGCCATGCTCAACCTGGCGATGTGTACGTACCACGAAGCCCAGACACACGACACGGGCTCGACCGACTTCAAGCAACTCCTCAGCAAGGCGGCGGACGAGTTTGAAAAGATGCACCAGCGGTATCGCAGCCAGGTCGGTGGACTGTACGCGCGAGCCTGGCAGGGGAAGTGCTTTGAGGAGCAGAACGATCTGCAAAAGGCGATGGGGATCTACAACGAACTGCTCGATCACCCGGGCAACGAAGGGCCGCTGGCCCGGCTCAAGGCGCAGACGCTGTACTTCAAGCTGATCTGCCTGAACAGCAAGGACCGCAATGACAACCAACTGGCGGCCGATCTGGCCGACGAGTGGCTGAAGAAGCACCAGTCCGAGTCTCGCACCGAAACCGGCATCGGGATTCAGTGGGAACAGGCCAAGGCCTTTGAAGTCCTCGGTGACAAGGCGGCTCGCGAGTCGAAGGCCGATGCCGAGCGCGCGTGGCGTCAGGCGCGGACCATCGCCACCCAGATCGTCAGGTTTCCGGGCGAATTCAAAGACGCATCGCAGTCGATGATTCAGCGGTTGCAGGTCAAGCTGGGTGGCAAGGAACAAACGCCGAAGGATTTTGATACGGCATTCGGTTTGGGAGGACAGGCGTTCCGGTCGGCCATCGAACTTCGGAAAGTGATCGATGGAGTCAAGAAGTCCCGAGACTCGGCGGAGGAGCTCGCCAAATTCGAACAGGATTGGAAGAACGAGATCAATGATGCGGCGAGGAACTTTGAACTGGCGCTGGCGCTGGCCACCAAGCGAGACTCCGCCAAGAACATCTCCGAGGCGCGGCTGTGGTATGCCTATGTGAACTACTGGCAGAACAAGAACTACGAGGCCGCCGTGCTGGCCCAGTATGTAGCGCGAACCGCCGACAAGGACAACGGCTCGGTCGCACTCGACGCGGCCTTCATGGCGATGGCCGCCTTCGTCAAGGCCTACAACGAGAACAAGGCGCCGATTGACCAGAAGGCCGAAGACATTCGGATGATCATTCGCGCCTGCAACATGATCACCGACCGCTGGCCGGCGAGCGACAAAGCCAACGATGCCCGCATGACACTGGGTAGCATCTACAGCGGGGCGAAGAAGCCGGCCGAAGCGGCGGAGTGGTTCGGCAAGGTTCCCGAATCGGATCCCCGATATGCCGAGGCCCAGGCGTCTGCCGGACAGGCTTACATGAACGCCTATTCCAACGCCGGCCGACTCACCGGAGCGGACAAGCCTTCCGTCGAGCAGTTGAACGAGTGGCTCAAGCTCGCCCAGCAGCACCTGCGAACGGGCATTGCCAAGTTGACGGCGAGCCTTCCCACAGAAGGGGTCGCGCCTCCCGAACTGGTGAACGCCAAGTTCCTGCTCGCCACCATCATCATCACGCAGGGGCAGGAGACCGAGGCGATCAAGCTGCTGCTCGACGATCCGCATTCCGTCATCAAAGCCATCACCGTCGCGGATGAGGCCGCGCGGCCCGAGAAGGGCGTGACGAGCCGCAAGTTTGCCAGCGGCGTCTACAAGGTGCTGCTCCGGGCGTACATCGGCACCAACAACCTCGACAAGGGCCGCGAGACGATGAAGACGCTCGAGGCGATCACCGCTTCCGGCGGATCCGACGGACTGGCCGACGTCACCCAGTTGTACGTCGACCTGGGCAAGATGCTCAAAGAAGAACTCGACCGCCTGAAAAACAATGGTGAGATCGAACGCTTTGACAAGCTGATGACCGCGTTCGAAACATTTCTCAACGAAATGGTCAGTCGCAAGGAAGGCCACTCGTTTGGCTCATTGAGCTGGATCGGTGAGACCTACTTCGCGCTGGGAGAAACCGTTTCGAGTGACGCCGCCAAATCGACCGCCTTTTATGACAAGGCGGGCACGGCCTTCGGCGACGTGCTGACAAAGGCCGCCGCCGACCAGAATTTCGCCACCCCAGAACAACTCTTGGGCGTCAAGGTCCGTCAGGTGCGGGTCCTTCGTTTCAAGAAGGAGTTCGAGCCGGCAGAGACTCTGATGGGCGAGGTGCTCAAAGCGCGGCCCAACGACATCAAGGTGCAGTTCGCCGCGTGCGAGGTCTATCAGGACTGGGGGGCCAGCGGTCAGGCCGACAGCGCGAAAAAACTGCTGGCCGCCTTTCGGGGCAACCGGTCCCTGGGTGTCTGGGGCTGGGGAGAGATCGCGGCCAAGCTGCGGAAGTCAAAGGCCTTCAAGACCGATCCGACCTACGTCGAAACGTACCTCGATGCCATCTTCAACGGAACCGTGGCTCGTCAGCGTTATGCGCGCGATCTTCCGGTGAAGGAGCGGCAAAAGGAACTCGAACGTTGCCTGACAGAACTGACCACCACGGCATCTGTGATGAGAGAGATGTCGGACGAGCGGTATGCCAAGTTCAACGCCATCTACCGCGAGGTCCTGCAGGAGGCGGGCAAACCCGTCGCCGATCTGCCCCGCTCGCTCAATGTTCCCGTCGTCGCGCCCGAAGAAGAAGCTCCCGATGAGAAGAAGCCTGTTGCTGCCGTCGTCGAGAAGAAGGGAAACCAGAAGGCGGCCGAACCCAAGCCGGAGCCGAATGCGATGGTGACGATTGTCGTGTTGGTCGGCATCTGCGTTTTTGGAGTGGGGGGAGTGGGGTGGGTCATGTTCAGACCAAAGCCCAAACTCCAGCTCGCGGCGTCCGCATCGAAAGACGAAGCGGGGCCGGTGACATTTTTGGGCGTCGGGGGCGGTGGTGATCGTCCTGCGACGGGCTTTGACGCATCGCCGATTGCCACCCCGAAACCGAGACCGGCATCGGTCCCCGCCGCAACGGGTGCGAAGCCCGCTTCCCGGCCGGGGGCAGCCGGTGCGGCCCCCGCACCGAAGTCGAGACCAAAGCCGCCAGCGGCACCGGGTGGTGAATGACATTCCCGCCTCGCGCCACAAACCGGAGTTTGTGGCGAAGCATCAGAATTGACGTTCAACCAACCTCCACCAGCCTCACGCTCACCACAACCACGCCATCACCCGATTCGGCCGCACCGGCCAGGAGCCACCCAACATGACCCGACCTTTCGCCCTCTTGGCATTCACCGTCGTGGTGACCGCCGCCCATGTTTCGTCGCTGCTGGCGGCCGATACCGTGACTCGCAAGAGCGACGGCAAGCGGTTCCTCGGCACGATCACGGACATGTCCAGAACCGAATTCAAAGTGAAGAAGCAGGCTGGAGAACCGGACGTGATCCAGGCCAATGATGTCACGTCCATCGACTGGGAGGGTGCGCCGCCCGAATTGAGGCTGGGGGTCACCGATGAAAATGGCGGCAAGTATGAACTGGCCTTCCAACGCTACGAAAAATCCAAGAAAGACGCCAAGAATCCGAATGATGCGCTGAAGACAGAACTCGATTACCTGATGGCGCGCGCCGCCGCCCGCATCGCTCTCACCGATCCGGACAAGCTCGCCACCGCCATTACCGGATTGCAGGCGGTCCAGAAGGCGTTTCCCCAGTATTTTCGCTACTACGAATCGGTCAGCCTGCTGGGCCAGCTTCAAATTGCGAAAGGCGATTTTGCCGCTGCGCGGACCAGTTTCGACCTGCTCGCCAAAGCGCCCTGGAACGACTACAAGCTCGCCGCTCAGATCGCGACCGGCACAATTCTGATCGCCGAAAACAAGCTCGACGAAGCCGTCAAGGAATTTGAAGCCGCCGCCGCTTCGGCCGGCGATTCACCCGCCGACCAGACTCGGAAGTACGAGGCCATGCTCGGGCAGGCCCGGGCCCTGGTGATTCAGGCCAAGCACGAGGAGGCCTTGAAGATTCTGGAGACGGTGACGGACAAGGGACCGGTCGAAGAATCGGCGCTGCAAGCCGAAGCCTATGTTCTGCAGGGTGATGCCCTGCAGGCGCTGGGTCGCATGAAGGAGGCGGCACTCGCCTACCTCCACGTCGATATTCTCTTCTCGCGCGAATCGACCTTTCACGCCGCCGCCCTGTTCCACCTGAGCAAGATCTGGAGGCTCGTGCAGCTCAAGGAGCGCGGTGACGAAGCCGAAGCCAAACTCGTTCAGAACTATCCGAACAGCCCGTGGCGAAAGAAGCTGGCCGCGCCCGCCGAATAGTGATCTCCGTCTGGTAACGTCGGGGGACTGGCAATAGAATCCCGCCGTTGCGCTCGTGAGCGCCGGTCCCAATCATCGAACGGTCAAAGCAGGGCCGCCTGCTCAGGGAGGATGGTCACGTGAAGGGAATCAAGTTGGATCGTACTTTTGGTTTTCACCGCGTCGGGTCCGCGGCGCTGGCCGCCCTGCTGGCTCTCTTTCTGATTGGCGGGCCGCAGACAAACAGCTTCGCGCAGGATGATTTCGGCCCCAAGATCAATGTTGACGGGAATTCCGACGCGGTGCCTCCCCCCGCCGAACCGACGGAAACAGCGCGCCCAAACTACCGCAGCGCGGACAACTCATTTGTCGGGGCGATGATTCGGGCGTCGGGTGTCTTCGGGTTCCTGATCATGATCGTCCTGTTCGTCATGATCGCGCTCCTGATGTCGCTGGCGATGCAACTGCGACGAGACAACTATCTTCCCAGTGGCCTGGTCGATCAGTTTGAGGAGCGTCTGCGGGCCAGGGATTACCAGGGAGCCTACGAGGCGGCCCGGCAGAGCGATTCGCTCATCGGTCGCATCCTGTCGGCGGGAATGAACGGTTTCGCCCGCGACTTCGACAAGACCGAGACGGCGATGCGCGAGGCGGAAGCCGCCATGCAGGAAGTGGGCGACGATGAATCGCTCGCGATGCAGCAGAAGATCGGCTATCTCGCCCTGATCGCTTCCATCGCGCCGATGCTGGGATTGCTGGGAACCGTGCAGGGGATGGTCGTCAGCTTCCAATATCTGGATGCCTCGAACGCGTCGCTGAATACCTCCGGTTTGAATGACGGAATCGCCACCGCGCTGTTCACGACCCTGGAGGGACTGGTCGTGTGCATTCCCGCGATCGTGTTCCGCATGATCTACTCGAACCGGCTGGCCCGGTTCATGCTCGAATGCGGGCACGCCGCGACCCGTCTGATGAAGAACTTTCAGGTGGTGGGAAAGTCGTCGGTCAGATCGTTTGGAGGAGCCGCTCCCAGCGGTGCTCCGGCTTCGATCGAAACCTGACCTCGACCGGGGCCGCGCGGGGCCGGTGGCCATCGCAGCCGGCCGTCCAAGTCGAACGTCCCGAGGTCGTCCGTGGTGGGCAGACTCCCCACTGATTGATTCAACTCGAGTCCGTTGCAGAATCGGAGTTCCCCGTGAAGATTCGCAAGTTCGATTTCAAGCCGTGCGAACCGGATCTGACTCTGCTGGTGAATGTCGTATTCCTGTCGCTGATGCTGTTCATGATTGGCCTCCACTTTCAGCACGTCAAAGCGGGCGAGCGGGCGAAGCTGCCGTATGACCGTCTCGCACGCCCACCCGCCGTCGAGCCGGAACGGGAATTGATTTTGAACTTTGGCTATCGCCGGTCGAGTACCGGACGGCGGCGCGCCCCGGTTCCCACCGTGCTCCTCGAAAACCGCCATGCCGAAGTGGGAGAGTTGAGCCCCGAGTTGGACCGTCAGAGGCGGGCTCTGCAATCCCGGACCGGCAACGAGAATCTGGCGGATGTGACCGTCGTGATTCGCGCCGACGCGGATGTTCCCTCGGGACTGGTTCAGGAACTGGTCCAGAGGTGCCGGGAAGTCGGCTTCGCCAACTTTTCGCTGCAGACGTTGCCCACTGAACCGTGAATCAGCCGTCTACTTCGATGGAAGGGTGCGCCCGATGAAATTCTCCCCCGGCAATGATCCCCCGATCATCAGGCTCCCCCTGGTGCCGCTGATCGATGTCCTGTTCCTGCTGCTGATGCTCTTCATGCTCAATCTGAAGGGAATCTCGCCGGTGAGGCACTTCGCCGTCAATCTTCCCAGTGGCCCGCCGACTTCGGCGACCGCATCTGTCGCGAGCCTGCAGGACATCCGGGTTGGATTGCGATCCGATCGAGAGGGACGGCTGACGCAACTGACTCTGGGCACGAAGAATCTCGGCCACGATGACGCGGCGTTTGACCGGCTGAACCGGGAAATCCTGCAGCTCATCGGCCGGCCGGGCAACCCGCTCACGAAAGACGTCGAAGTGGAAATCGATGCCGATTACGAAACTCATCATCGTTTCGTCGTGAAGGCGATTGCCAATTGCACGGGCCGGATGGACCCGCAAACGAGGCAGATCGCCCGCTACGTCGAGAAGATCAAGTTTGCACCGCCTCACAAACCGAAGGCGTGAGTCACCGGTGACAAGGGTTGCGACCGCGTGCCACGTGCTGGCGACTCTGCGGGTTGAGCGATATACTCCCCGCCCTTCGCGGAACGCCGACAAATCACGGCTGTTCCCGCAAACGACCGATAGGATCATCGAGGGCTTAGGAACGACGATGGCTCGCAAAACACCCAGTCGAATGGAACTGAGAAAGCAAGTGGAGGCCGTTGACGCCGCCGAAGAGGCGGTCGTCAAGGAAAAGAAGCCGCGCAAGGCGGCCGCGCCCCGCGTCAAGAAGGTCAAGGAAAAACCGCACATCCGCAAACGCCTGATTTGGGTGGTCTACAGCGGCAGCATGAAGGAGGAAGGTCGCTTCCCCTACGACCAGCGAGAGGCTGCCGAAGAGAAGATCGAGCAACTCAAGCTCAAGTCGAAGAAGATGTACTTCATCCAACCGGTCAAGGAGATCATCGGTGCCGACGGCGTCGCCGTCCCGATCGCCCCCGCACCCATCGACCTCGATGATGAGCCGGTCAAGCCGAAGAAGAAGGTCGTGAAGAGCGACGACGATGAGGATGACGGCGATTCGGAACCGGATGACGACGACGACGAGTGATCGCGTGTCGAAGACTTGGATCGTCCGATGGATTTCCATCCCCTGTGCCCCGGTCGCCAAACGGCAACCGGGGCATTTTATTTCCCCGGGAAGAAGTCCGGCTTTCGGAACAGCCGGACTTCACGTCGAGTCTGCTTCGCGCGATCGAGCCATGTGATCCGCGACGGCCGTGTCGGTCACGAGCTGCACGGCGTGGAACAACAGGATCGGGAACGTGACGAAGGGGAGTGAGCGGTCTCCCGTCACGGCGGGCATCGCGGCCAGCAGCAAGCCCACGGGCAGGGTCTTCTGGCTTCCGGCAAACACCGCGGCGATCCGGTCGAGTCGCGGCAGACCGAGTCCGCGACCACCGTACTCGGCGATGACCATCGCCAGCACATGCAGCCCCGCGCACTCGACGGCCAGCCGTGCAAAGTCGATGGCGGCCGGCCACTCACTTTGAACCTGCAGCCGCCCACCCGCCTCGACAGACGTCTTGGTCACGATCAGCAGCACGAGGCACTGCGCCAGGATGCCGATTTGAAACTTGCGGGAGTTCGCGAACCGACCGAGCAACGGAATCTGCCGCGCCAGTTGGCCGGCAACCGTCGGCAGGAGCACGGTCAGTGCGAGGCTGCGAATGATCGGTCCGGTGTCGATGTTGGAGTCGGTTGAAAAGGCCCACTTCAACCAGAGCGGCGTCAGCACCACGCCGACGATGTTTGTCAGCAGGGTGACCAGCAGCGACACGGCATCGTTGCCTCCCGCCTGGCGCGTCGAAACCGAAGCCGTCGCCAGCGTGCAGGGAACTGCGGCGGCGATCATCAGCCCCAGCGAGAAGTCGACCCGTCCGTGCGACAGCGCCAGCGGCCACGCCAGCAGCGGCAGCAATCCGATGTTGACCAGCGTTCCCCACAGCACGGGCCGCGGGGCGCGAAACGACTCGCGCAGCCTGCCGCCGTCGAGGCTGAACGACATCAGAAACAAAATGGCCACCGTGGTGGCAGCCGGTTGAACGCGGCCGGCCGTCGCGGCTCGCCAACTTTCGGACGTGAGCCAACCCCACGTCATGCCGCCGGGAAGCAGGACGAGCAGCGCAATGAGAAACCACGATTTGGCGAGCCGCTGTCCCATTGAATCCTTCTGTCCTCCGAGCGGGGTGGCGTCAGCCCCCCGATTCTTCGTGGAGTTGATGGTTGAAGGTCGAGGGTTGATGGACAGAGTTCAGACCCGACTTTTTGCCATCAACCATCAACTGTCACGCCGGCTTCAATCCACCGAGGTCGCTCGCATCCGCAAAGCGGTCGCGAATCGCATCGACGGTCTGGACGAACGACTCGACGCGGTCTCGTTCGCGGGCAAACTCGGTCACCTGCTGTTCGAGGTCCGGGAACAAGCCATCTCCCACCTTGAGCGACGCCAGTTCCCGGGCCAACTCCTGCACGTGCTGCGTCAGCCCGCGACGCAGCCGTCCGGTGAACGACATCACCAGCAAGCCGGCCCACAACACGAGGAACAGCGCGGCCGGAATGTAAAAGTTGGTGTCGAGCAGCGGCCGGTCCAACACGAATGAGTCGTAGAAAAAATTCCGGCCGACGCGGTACAGCAGGAACAGCGGCAGTTCCGCGAACATCACCTCGTAAGCCAGTCGCACCAGCCAGTGCGAATGGCGCGTGGCCGATTTCAGGATCAGGTCGTCGATGAGGCGCGAGGCATCCGAGAGGAACTCGTTCTGCACGCTGGCCGCCGCGTCACGAAGCAACTCGAACGATGAGGCTGTGGCGGCGGGTCGGTCGAGTTTGGCGGCGTGGACGTATCCCGCGATCACGATCTGCGCCTCGCGCAGCTCCGAGTCGGAAAGGCCGAGCGATGCGAGGCCCTCGAGTCGCCGATCGGCGTCCTGCTCCTGCCGGCTCGAAGCCAGCCAGCGCGATCCGTGGACCAGACCGACGAGCGCCATCTGGGCCGTCGTGCGCGCCCGCGTGAGAGCGAACGACGCCAGCAAACTCGACTGGCTGTGCCACAGACGCAGCACCGAGGCGAACGGGCTGTAACCCCAAAGCTGCGTCACCTGGCCGAGCAGTCGCTGCTCCCACAGGCCGCGACTGACCAGCAACTCGTCCCGCAACTTGTTCGACATGCGCTCGGTCGCGTGACGCCGTTGCTGGGTCAGCGCCTGTTCGAGTTTGGTGACGAGCGGCTCGTGTCGGGAGATCGCCTCCCTGGCGTGACCGAGCACCTCGGACACCAGTCCCAGCAGGTTGGCCCGGCGGATGCGAACGCGCTGCGCGGCAGAGAGTTCCCGCAGCAGCAGATCGATCAGCCGACCGAACTCACCCGTCGGCCGGACACCCGACTGCTGCTCCTGCAACGCGCGCTTGGAATCGACAAAGAACAAATCGGCGACCTGAAACTTCGGGCTGAGTTGCCGTCGCCAGTCGTCGCGAATGTCCTCATCGAGCTCGGCGTGTGTCTGCACGAAGACCAGCCGGCAGCCGCTCGCGGCCTGTAACAGCTCGTCGCTCACGCGGGCCGAACGATATTTCTGCTGCGTGCCGACGTACAGCAGCACGTCACAAAACGGGAGCAGTCGATGCAGCCGCGCGAGGTTGCTCTCGGCCGTCTCGGTCTCGCTGGTGTCCGGATCGGGACAGTCGATCAGCACGACATCGCGCAGCAACGGCGTGTCCCGGCGCACGACGCTCAATTCGTCGAGCGGCAGGTCGAAGGCCGCGAGGTTTGTCTGCGGGTGGGCGATCACAATCGGCTGGGTCGTCGTCGGTCGTTGCCGTCCGGCCGGCGTGACCTCTTCGCCGATGAGGGCATTGACCAGCGAGCTTTTGCCGACGCCGGTCCCGCCAAACGTGGCGACGACGAGTGGCGCTTCGACGCGCGCCCGCATCGGTTCGAGCCGTTCGAGCGTTCGCCGCACGAGCAGTTTCTCGCGTTGCACCGGCTCCCACGCCGACGTTTCCGCCGACCAGGCCGACAACCGCGCGACGAGGTCATCGACGTTGGCCAGCAGTTCCAGTTGAGCCAGTTCGGTGGTCATGGTGATTCTCTTTTTCATCACTCCGCCACCGAGCTTGTCTCGGTGGCTTGACGGCTTTTGCACTACTTCTTCTTCAACGACTCGGGCGAAGTAGTGCCAAAGCCGTTGAACCACCGGGGCAAGCCCGGTGGCGGAAAACTATTCTCGTGCCAAACGCTCTGCCAACTCTTTCACGGCCACCTCCACTTCGCCGAATGCCGCCGCCGAGGGGACGTTCGCGCCGGCCTGCAGTTCGTCGAGCAACCCGCCCAGGAGATGCTCCCGCAGTTGTGCGACGAGCCACGCTTCACGCTCGGCCTTGAATTTCTGGTGGAGTTGCAGCAGCCACGCCTTGGCCTGGCCCAGCATCCCGCCAGCCGTTTCCACGACGAGTTCGCCGCCGACCGTCGTGGCCGCCGCGCCGGTCGTATCGACGGCCACGTGAGTCAGCGTTTGCGTGGCCGCTTCGGTCAGCAGATGCTCGGCCCCGAAGCCGCCTCCCACGGCGAGCAGCAGCGTGAGCGCCGGCCGAAACACGGCGGCGGCCCGGTCGGCCTGCTTCAACATTTGGAACAACTGTTGGCGGTCGGTCTTCAGGACGGTCATCTCCGCGTTAACGAGGCCCCGCACCAGTGCGGCAAAGTCGAATTGTTCGTGCGCGCGGTGAAGTTGGGCCAACACGGTCTCGCACGATGTTCCCGACAGGAGCCGCTCCAGCCGAGCCGTCAGGAGTTCGTTGCCGAGTGTCGTGATGACCTGCAACTGCTCGTAGGCCTGTTCCAGGACACGGACGATCGCCTCCCACTCCTGCCGGCGGTACTCATCGAGCGGCGGTGGCGGCGCGCCCCAAACCCGGTCTCGCACCAGTCGGACGCCGCCCGTCAGGACGCGGCCGATCCGCGAATAGAAGCCATGCACGCCGGCGGTCCACGCCTCGCGATGCCCGTCCCACCACGACCACATCTCATCGACGATCAGCCCGTTCGGCGGCGCGGGCCAGTTCGCCTGCCGGACCATCGCGCGCGACGCAAACACATCGGCGGCATCTCGAAACTGGCGGCTTCTCGTCCGGACTTCGCGCAGGTAGGCGGGAACGCCAGCCTCCCCATCGACCAGCAGCGCGATCGAGCCCCGCAGCGTCCGCAGTTTGATTTCGGCAAAGCGAAGCTGGGAGAGGACGGAAGAGAGGGAGTGGGGAGTGGGCAGTGGGCAGTGGGGTGAAGTCCAAGACGCGGGATCACCCGTTTTGGTCGCAGACTGCCTTTCCGTATTCTCGCCCTCGACATCCGTCTTTTTCCGACTGCCCACTGCCCACTGCCCACCGCCCTCCATCTTCTCCCATGCCCGTTCCTCAAACTGCAACGCAATCGCCTCCGCCGCCTTCCGGTCGTTCGGGGCGAGGTACACATACTCGGGCTGCAACCCGGTCTCGGAGCAGAACGTGTTGAGCCAGATCGGCCAGTACGGTTCGTCGTCGGGAAGCTCGACCTGATTGAAGACGATGATCGCCGCCTTGTCCTCGGCGGCGGCCTTGCGGAAGAACTGCTTCACCGCCGCGTCGTTGTACTTCTGCTGCGTGAGGACGGCGACCAGCACGTCGGCCGCCTGGCGAACCGCATCGGCGCGCTGCCAGTTGACCGGTGCATCGCTGTCGACATCGGGCGTGTCCAGGATGACGAGGTTCTTCGGCACGCATTCGTGCTCGCGCCAAAACAGGCAGTGCGCCTCGATGCCCAGCAGCGCCTCATCGCCGCTGGTCCACGAGCGGAGTTCGAACGCGGGGAACATGGCCCGCAGATCGTGCTGCCCGGAAAAGCCCGTCGGAACCAGACAGACCGGATGCTTCGTCCCCGAAGCCAGCGGACTGCTCGCACTGGCGCGAAAGCCCGCGATGTGGTTGAAGACAACGCTCTTGCCAATGTTCGTCCCGCCCACAACGGCCACAACCAAGTAGGCCCCATCGGCCAGTTGAGGCAGCAACTTGCGGGTCAGCAGATCGAACCAGTCCCGTCCGGCCAGCGGCTCCAACCGCAGCGGCGTTGCGGCGTGTTCGAGATCACGCAATGACCGAGCAAGTTTGCAGACATGCTCCGCAAGAACGGATAAGCCCCCCTGATAGTCAGCCGTCGTGGGAGAATTATTGCCGGTTGTCGCTGCCGACTGGCCAGAGTGTTTGTCGTGCATGAGGCAGGCGCTTCCCTGAAATCAGGACAACGTCATCCGACCACTTCGGAAGCCGAGACTCAGGATGCCGTCACGCAGGAAATCCAAACCAAGCACGCCGTCGATTTTTACGCCTCGAGGAAATGACTGGGACACGACGGGAATTCCGAGTCGATGTTTTCCGAGTGCGCTCAACCGGTTGAGCCGCACAACAGGCCGTGTGCTGATCGAGTCCGTCGTGACGACCTGAACCGTTTCAGTGGACGCGTCTGGATCGTAGCCAAGAAACTCCAGCAACTTGGCTTCCAATGTCGTCACTGTCGCCCCTGTGTCGAGAACCAGTCGGAATTCGTGAGAATCTGCGGGACCACTGGCGGAAGCACTGACGGAAGCACTGACGATGATGGGGCCTCGCTGCCCGTCAAACGAGAAGGTTCTCATAACACGAGTACCAAGTCTTCGAGCCACGGACCCAGTTTTCGGACGGCGATGTGATGCAAGCCCAACGCCTTGGCTTTGCGATACAAGTCGTCTCGATCCGGCCCCCGATCAACGACACGCCCCCCGAGCAACTGCTGAAGTTCATCCGTTTGGGGTTCGTCGATCAGCACCCAGTCGGGGGCGTAGCGGGCTTCGATCTCTTCGAGTATGAGGTAATCGTCCATCGGTGGCTCCTTGGTGGCAGAACTTGTCTGCCATCATTCCCGTGAGGAGAGGGAGAGTCAATTGCGTTCCGGCAGATGGCGTGCGGCTCATCCGACATTGACGAAGACCTTCAGGGCCTCTTTATCCTCGACCAGCAGACGCATCATTTCTTTGTAGTTGTCGAGGCCGGCGACGGGGCTGGTGAGGATGCGCTGGGTGACGCCGGGGAACATCGCCTCGCCGAGAGCGAGGGCCTGGAGTCCGAGTTCGAAGTGGCGGCGGTTGCCGTTGACGCTCGACACCAGCAGCTTGTTGCCCAACACCCATTCGAGGTTGATCCTGGCGGCATCGACGGTGACCTCGTGCTTCGCACCGGTGACGCTGGTCCAGATCAGGGCTCCGTTCAGGCCGAGGACTTCCATCGAGCGGAAGCAGTTCTCGGCGTTGCCGGTCGCTTCGAAAATGATGTCCGGCTTGCCGACTCGCTTGGCCAGTTCGTGCATCGACTCCTGTTTCGTGCTGACGTAGGTGGCTCCATACGCCGTCGCGATCTCCGACTTGCGATGCGGACCCGGCTTCGTGGCCAGCGTGTAGACCTCGAGTCCGCGCAGCTTGAGCATCATCGTGGCGAGCAGTCCGATCTGACCGGCCCCACAGACGAAGGCCCGCTTCGGATTCCAGACCTGCAGGCGTTGCTGGGCGAGGTACGCCTGTTCGATCGCCTTGGCACAGACGCTGGCCGGCTCGGACAGGACGCCGAGGTGTTTCAATTGCGGCGGCACCTTCACCATGTATTCGGCATCGTCGACAAAGCTCTCCGTCAGGTAGCCGTGACAGAGGTTGATGCCGCGTTCGTAGTAGACCTCTTCGCTGGTGATGTCGTTGCGCCCGATGACGTCGAACAGCGAACCGCCCGGCCGTCGCACGGTACAGGAAACGAGGTCTCCCGGCTGGAGTTCCGTGACCCTCGCACCGACTTCCAGCACCTGCCCGAAGCTCTCGTGTCCGATGACGAGATGTTCGCCGCCGGGGGGAGCATTGCCGTACAGGGCTTCGTTGATCTCGCGATCGGTGGCATCGACGCCGATTTGCAGCGTCTTCACCAGGACCGCCCGCCCTTCGGGAATGCGGCAGACGTGAGGGTGAGGTTGATCGTTCAGCCCGGGCTGCGGGATGTCTCGCAGATGGACACTGTCGGGCGTTCCGGGGAGGACGGCTACGGCTTTCATGAGGGACCACTCGTCGAAGGGAAACAACGTTGAACGGCTTCCCAACGGAGGGGAAGCGCGGGGCAAAGTGTATCGGACCCGGTGGAACCGTACCACGAACGGGCCGACGCCCGGCAGGGCCAATGCCTTTTTCAATTTGGGGTGCCACGGTCACGGAGCTTCGACGTGGCCGTGTGATGAAGTAAAGGCCGTTTCCCGATTTCACGGCCACGTCGAAGCTCCGTGAC
>JANODP010000497.1:0-24138 GCA_031412755.1 Schlesneria sp.
CAGCCCCCCTGGCTCTTCGGGCGTCAGCCCATTCTTCTGTTCGTCGAAAACCGGAGTTCGGAGAAGAACCAGGGGGCTGACGCCGCCCCGCTCCGAAAGGCAAGAGGGGCGGACGCCCGGGAACTCTTCCAGCTACGTCAGCGAGATCACGTGGTTGCTCAGTCGTTCGTAGCCGGTGTCGGTGATCAGATAATTGTGTTCGATGCGGATGCCGCCGATTCCTTCGACATACAGGCCGGGTTCGAGCGTGATGACGTCGCCCTGCAGCAGCACGTCGTCTCCCTGCGGGACGAGGATCGGCGGTTCCGGATGAGCCAGTCCGATGCCGTGTCCGGCATGATGCGCGAAATTGGCGGCGAGGCCCGCGTCGGCGATCGGCTGGTTGACCGCATGCCAGATGTCGCTGGCCTTGGCCCCGACCTTGAGCACCGCCTCGCCCGCCTGCTGCGCTGCCATGACGAGGTCGTAGAGATGCTGCTGCCGCGCGTTCGGCTCACCGACTGTCAGGCAGTTCGTGAAGTCAGACCGATAGCCTTCCAGGACGACCGAGTAATCGAGAGTGAACATGTCCCCTTGCTGCAAACGGTAACCGGTCGGCAGGCCGCCCACCTTGGGTGCCGAAGCGGTTGCCGCGCGGAAGTCTCCGTAGATCAGGCCGGGGCGTTGCGCAGCCAAGATCGCCGCCTGTTGAATCTCGACGAAGATCTCGAATTCGCTCAGGCCGGGGCGCAGGATCTCACGCAGCCGCAGCATTCCCGCCTCGCCCGCTCGCATGCATTCCTTGAGGACCGCGATCTCGTCGGGATGCTTTTGTCGGCGCAGCGAACGGAGCGTCGTGCCGAGATCGACCGGGCCCGGCTCCCCGGCGTCCTTTGCCTCGCGCCGGACCGAGTGCTGTTCGTGGTCGAGGCCGAGCAACTCGAACGCTCCGACCGGCAGCCACTCCGCCTCGACGGCACCCGCTCGACCGTAGAGTCGTTCGGCAATCTGTTCGGCCGCCTGGAGGAGTGCGTGATCGCGGTTGAGGGCCGAGTGTTGGTGGTCGTACCACTTGACCATGACCTCGTCATCGACGAACGGTTCGCCCGCGCGAGACCTGAGCGTGAAGTTGTCACCGAGCAACGTCGCCTTGCCACCCCGTTCGAGCAGCAGCCACGCACGCTCCCCCGCCGAGAACGTCAGCGGATGAACCAGGAAGTTCGACAGGTACAGCACGTGTCGGGGATCGGCCACAAGCAGCCATTCGCAATCCGCCGGCACCGCGTTCCACAACCGCTCGCGCCGGGCGAGACAACCTTCTTTGGTCAACATGGAGATGTCTTTCGAATGAGATGAACCGCGAAGCCAAAGAGGAGGACTTTGACCACAGATCACACAGATTTCACGGATAGAAGACAGAAAAAGGAGAACGATTCAGGGACATCATTCCTGCATTCATCTGCCTCTTATCTGTGTCCTCTGTGAAATCTGTGGCAAGAATTCTTCTGCTGATTCTTCGTCTCTTCCTCTGCTGCGATGCGACTTCTGCGGATTTCAATGGACGCCCTGCGCGGCGAGCCAGCGTTCCGCGTCGAGGGCTGCCATGCAGCCGGTCCCCGCCGAGGTGATCGCCTGACGGTAGTAGCTGTCGGCCACGTCGCCGGCCGCGAAGACTCCCTCGACACTGGTGTTAGTGCGGAACGGTTGCGTGTAGACGACGTAGCCCTTGTCGTCGGTCTGGATCTGTCCCTTCAGGAAGTCGGTGTTGGGCGAGTGGCCGATCGCGCAGAACATGCCCGACGCGGCGATGTCCTCCGTCGCACCCGATTGCAGGTTCTTCACGCGGACTCCCGTCACGCCCGCCTGGTCATCGCCGAGCACTTCCTCGACGCCCGAGAACCATTTCACCTTGATCTTGGGATTCTCCAGAACACGCTGCGCCATGATCTTGCTGGCGCGGAATTCGCCGCGCCGATGGACGAGGTGGACGACCGACGCGAATTTGGTGAGATAGCTCGCCTCTTCCATCGCGCTGTCGCCGCCGCCGACGACGACCAGCGGCTTGTTCTTGAACCGAGGCAACGCGCCGTCGCAGACCGCACACGCCGACACGCCGAAGTTCTTGAACTTCTCTTCCGACGGCAGGCCGAGGTAATTCGCGCGGGCGCCGGTGGCGATGATGATCGAGTGAGCTTCGACCGTTCCCTCTTCGAGCAAAGTCAGCTTGAACGGCTTCGCCGACAGATCGACCGAGACGACGTCGTCGGTGACGACGCGCGTGCCGAAGTTTTTGGCCTGTTGCCGCATCATCTCCATCATCTCGGGACCGGTCACGCCGTGTCCGTTGTGCGGGGCCATGAATTTTCGTTGCGATTCTGGGAGCGCGGTTTCGAGATACTGCGTCAGGTTGCCGGCCGGAAGGCCGGGATAGTTCTCGACCTCGGTCGTCAGCGCGAGTTGTCCGAGCGGCAGCGTCCCTCGCATCCGGTTCTCTTCCGTGAGAGCCCCTTCAAACACGAGCGGCTCCAGGTTCGCCCGCGAGGCATAGATGGCGGCCGCCCAACCGGCCGGGCCGGAACCAATGATGACTACACGCTCCGTCACGCTACTGCTCCTCACGCGGACCACATTTCTTCGGCGAACTTGTCGAACGAGGCGGAACGATAACGGCGTCCGAACGGACCGGCAACCGTGCTCACTGCGACAGCGCACGTCTAACCTGCTTGTCCCCGCTCCCCGGCTCTGCGGGGGAGAGGGTTAGGGTTAGGGGGCGTCGATGGCATCGATCCTCAATCGGGAAATCACAGAGAACGCAGCGTTGGAAGTCTCATCCGAAGCCCCCCTCACCCTATCCCTCTCCCCCCGAAGCGGGCGGGAGAGGGGACAAGAATTGCGAATACTCGACTCCACCTCCGCCGTGACAGACAACCGCCAAACGAGCAGCTATCATGCGTCGCACGATTTCCCTCCCCGATCACCCCGACGAATGAGAATTGCCATGCAGAATCACGGACTGGATCGACGCGACTTTCACAAGCTGACCCTCGCCGCGCTCGGTGGCATGCTGGCGGGAACGACCGTCGGTTGCGGAGGCGGAACTCCACCCGGCGGCGCGACTCCGACCACGCCTGTTGCCGCGAACGCCTCCTCGAAGGACCTGACCGACGTCGAGAAGCTGATCATCGACGAACCGCATGTCTGTCGTGGGTTGAACTCGTGCAAGAGTCTCGGTCGCGGCAAGGGCAACGACTGCGCGGGCCTCGGAACGTGCGCGAGCGTGGCCGATGCGACGTGCGGAACGAACAACGATTGCAAGGGCCAGGGAGGTTGCGGCGATCTGCCCGGCATGAATTCGTGCAAGGGCAAGGGGGCCTGCCACGTCCCGCTGATGGATCATGCCTGGGACAAGGCCCGCGCCGCGTTCGAAGCCGCGATGAAGAAGACCAATCAGAAATTCGGTGCCGCCCCGGAAAAGGCCAAGACATGAGTGAGCCGCTGCCCGCCCGCATCGGCATCGTCACCGTCTCGGACCGCGCCAGTCGGGGCGAGTACGAAGATCGCGGCGGTCCGGCGATCCGCGACTATTTCGCCGACGTCCTCACGTCGCCGTTTGAACCGGTGGCGCGAGTTATCCCCGATGAGCGGCCTCTGATCGAGCAGACTCTGCGCGACCTGTGCGAAGTCGAGGGCTGTTGCCTCGTTGTCACCACGGGCGGCACCGGCCCGGCCCTTCGCGACGTGACGCCCGAGGCGACCGAAGCGGTCTGCCAGAAGCTGATGCCCGGTTTCGGAGAACTGATGCGCAAGGTCTCGCTGGAGAAAGTCGCCACGGCGATCCTCTCGCGCCAGACAGCGGGCATCTGCGGCCAGGCCCTGATCGTGAACCTGCCCGGCCAGCCGAAGGCGATCAAGGAATGCCTCGACGCCGTCATGCCCGCCATTCCCTACTGCATCGACCTGCTGGAGGGACCGTACCTCACGACCGACGAAACGAAGATCAGGGCATTTCGGCCGAAGAAGTAGCCGTCGTTTCAAGACCGCCTTCGGAGCGGGGGACGTGAGTCCCCTTTGAATTCGCCTGTTTTTTCATTGCGGCCGGTTTCTGGGGACTCACGTCCCCCGCTCCGAAGGATCTGGCGAAGCCTCACTTGCGGATCACGACTTCGGAGCCTTTGACCAGGAAGTCGTAGACTTCGACGATGTCCTTGTCTCGCAGGCGGATGCAGCCGCGCGAGGCGGCCTTGCCGATCGAATCGGGATCGATCGTGCCGTGAATGCCGTAGCTGTCACCGAGGTCGATCCAGCGTTCTCCCAGCGGGTTCTTCGGATCGTCGCCGGAGATGACCTTGCCGTCGGGGCCGGTGTACTGCGGGTTCTCGACCTTGTTCTGCACGCTGAACTTGCCCAGCGGCGAGGAACCATCCTTGCCAATTCCGACGTCGTACCGCTTCACGTAATAGCCCTGCAGATGAATCGTCAGCGCGAAGTCCTGCAGATCGATGATCGCCGCGAACGGTCCCTTCACGACCTTCAGCTTCTGCCCCAACTGGATGCGGCGCGGATCGGTCTTGTTGAGCCGGGCGAGGTACTCCCACGACAACTGGTACTTGCTGGCGATGACGCGCAACTGATCGTTCGGTTCGATGATGTGGGGTTCGACGAAGTGCGGTTGCGACTGGAAGAAGATGGCGCGTGAGGTGCCGTCCAAACGGGATTGCAACTCGGCGCGATGCTCCTTGTTATTCCAGTAGAGTTTCGACAGCGTGCGATGCGCCGCCAGGGTGTCGCCGTTCGCGATCAACTCGTCGATGGCTGGCAGTTCGCTCGTCAATGAGGTCGTCGTTGCCGCCGCCTCGGAGGTCGATTCCCCGGGTTCTCGATGCCCCGCCTGATGCACGAGTCGCGCCGGGCGAGACGCGGTGGAATTCGTTGACGGCGGCCCGGTCACGGCCGAGGGACTCGCCGGCCTGCGCGCCGCGGACGGACGAGCCCAATCGGGTTCGTCGGAGGCGGCAGGCTCAGTTCGGTCAACGGCCGGTGGCCGTGAGAACTCTGCCTGCGCAACGGTTCTCGGAGCCGAACGTGGTTCGTCGCCGGTCGAATCTTCGACCGATGGCTCGGTCTGCTGCTGGAAGATGGCCGGATCATCGGGAACGACTTCTTCTATCGCGGCGGCCACCTCCTGCGAGTCCGCGGCCGGATTCACAGCAGCCACGCCCTCGGGAGTCGCCGACGAGTCACCTCCGTCGATCTGTCCGGTGCGAGCGGCACTGAATTCGACGGGAATCCAGCCCGATTTCCATGCGAAGCCCGCCCCCAGCCCCAGACCAAACACGAGGCAGGTCAACAGCGGCATCTGCCCAAGTCGCAGCATGTCAGTCATCCATGACAAGAGAAGAGCAGCCGGGCTCGCGATGTTCGAGACCTCGCCCGCCGACCATCACCACCAATTGCCGGCCTCTGGGACCGGGCGGAGTTCTAGCAAACGACCGCTGATGCGGCTACGCGAAGTTGCCGGGTGAGACGGGCGATTCGATGTCCCGCAGTCATGAAAAGTCCCTTGCAATGCTCCCGCAGCAGGGGTGAGGCCGTTATCATGCCGCCGCCTCGATGACAGGTGATGCGTTCCGGCTGCGAAGGACCGATTGAGTTATGGCTGTTCCCCAAGTGTGTGTGCTGCGTGCGCCCGGCACCAACTGCGATGTTGAAACCGCGCATGCGTTTGATGCGTGTGGAGGCCGTGCGGATCGCGTCCACTTGTTTCGGCTGGTCGAACGGCCCGAGTTGCTCGACGAGTACCAGGTGCTCTGCGTGCCGGGCGGATTCAGTTACGGAGACGACATCGGATCGGGAGTCGTCTTCGCCAGTCAACTGCGCGGGCATCTGGCCGAAGTGCTGCACCGTTTTCTCGCGGCGGACAAACTGGTGCTCGGCATCTGCAACGGATTCCAGGTGCTGCTGAAGGCGGGCATTCTGCCGGGGGGAGCCGAAGGCTGGAGCGATGACGCTCGCCACGAAGCGGACTCGACCCTCACGTGGAATCACAACGGCAAGTACACCGCGCGGTGGGTTCACTGCAAGGTGACGTCGTCGAACAACGTTTTTCTGCGCGGGATCGACGAAATCGACCTGCCGATTGCTCACGCCGAGGGACGGATTGTCGTGCGCGACGATTCGGTCGTCGATCGTTGGCGGGCTCGCGGCCAGGTGGCACTCGAATACTCGGCATGGCTGGCGACCGACGGAACAGAGGGGACTCATCCGGCGAACGAGCGGTACTCCGCGAACCCGAACGGTTCGACGGGCAACATCGCCGGACTGGGCGATCCGTCGGGACGAGTCTTCGGACTGATGCCGCATCCCGAGCGGTTTCTGTTCGGAACGCAGCATCCTCACTGGACGCGGCTGGGCCTGACGGGCGACGGCCTCGGACGGAAGATCTTTCAGAACGCGATCGATTACTTCGGCTGAAGCCGAAGTCACACGAGTCCGACGCCAAAACCTTCGTCGTCGGTGGCCGCGTTCGAGTTCTCCCACGATCCTCGAACCGCTCCATTCGTGGCGGCCAACTGGGGCGAGACGTGGTGCGGAGCGGGCTGGTGATGCGCCGCGCCGTCCCGCCGGTGAATGCCTTCGCTGACGGGCAGGATGACGGGTTGATCGTGACCCTCATCACACTCTTCACTCAAGCGCGCGTAGTTGTCCTCACCGAAGTCGTCGTAGCTGCTGAAGTAGCCGGGCAGCTTCGACCGTTCGAGTTCCTCGCCATACGCGAGGATGACCTGCCGCTGAATCGACTCGCGGCAGTCAGAGTTGATCGGGTGGGCGATGTCGGCGTAAAGCCGCGCGCGGCCGTCGTCGCCCTTGATGGCCCGGTCTTCGTACAGACGGGCTCCGCATTCATTGCAGAAGCGGGCGCGCAGGTGATTCTTGGCGGAGCACTTCGGGCAGCGATCCGTCAGCTTGCGGCTGGGCATGGCGACGAACGAGCCGCGAGTCCCCTGAATGATCTTCAGGTCGCGTATCACGAAGCTGCCGTCGAAGGTGATCGAACAGAAGGCCTGCAAACGGTCGTTGGGGTCGTCCATTAACTTGATGCGAATCTCGGTGATCTCCACGGCTGTACTCCTTAGAACCGGTATCGAGAAGACAAGTCCCTGCCTCGGCTACGCTGAACGTCAACGGTTCCAACCTCGGCTGTCTTCCTCGCAATCGCCACACGGTACGCTGCGACTGCCCGCCTCACGGGCAGCATCGCGCGACTTGAACCCACGGAACTCCTGCAGACCGCAATCGACTCGCCGCACGCAACGCCTGCCGGCGTGAGGCACAGATTCCAAAGTATGACGACCCGCTGCCGCTCATCTGGTGACCGGCGACGGGCAGTTGCTCGAACAGTTGACGCAGCTTTCGGACATCGGAACTCAATGATTCGGCCGGAAGCTGGAGCCCGTTGTGCAACCGCCGCGCCGTCTCGCCGATGGCGCCCGCTGCCAGGGACTCCACGAAGCGAGCCACCTGCAACCCCGAGGCATCCGGGCGGCATTGCCTGTAGACGGCGGGCGTCGACAGGCCACTCACGGGCTTGGCCACGACAACATGCAAGTCCGTGGGAATCCGCAGCGGTTCGATCTGTTCGCCTCGCCCCACACACAGAGCGACGGGAGATTCGGAGAAAAAAAACGCGACATCGCTTCCCAGGCGACCGGCGAGAGCGCCGAGTTCGCTTCGCGGCAGTCGCAGGTTCCAAAGTCGATTGAGTCCCCACAGCGCGGCGGCACAGTCGCTGGAGCCGCCGCCGAGACCGGCCGATGACGGGATGCGCTTGATAAGCGTGATCCGGGCACCGAGACCGCACCCCGCCTGTTGACGCAGCAGGTCTGCCGCGCGAATGACGAGATTCTCGGGACCGACGGGAGCTTCGAGCCGCATCGAGCCCGACAGCGTTCGCGCCGACGAGTCCATTACGGTCAGTTCGATCTCACCCGACACGGTCGCTTCCAGCGTGAGCGTGTCATAGATGTCGATGGAGGCCATGACGGATTCGATGTCGTGAAATCCATCCGGCCGACGCGCGACCACGCGCAGAAAGAGATTGAGCTTGGCGGGAGCCAGCACGGTCAAACATCGAATTGTCTGCCGGCAGAGCATGTTGGTCACATCCTGTTGACCCGCTCGACCGTCCGAGTTCAGACGCTACAAGATCAGAATCCTGACTGGCACCGTGGAAGACCTTCCGCAAAATGACACTGACGAAAGGAGATCAAAGTGAGCTGACTCGCGACGGGCTTGGAGGGCACTCCTACCCAAGGTGGGCGGGATGCTAAGCCTTCTTCGTTCAATCCGTCAAGAGGATTTTTTCAACGTCGACCTCTCGCGGCCTTTCGTAGGGTAAGCCGGCTTTGCCTAACGGGAGCGTTTTGCCCAACGGGTGACAATCCTGCCCAACGGGAACTCTGGCGAGAGCAGTTCATTGTGACTGGCAGTTACTGCCGATGTTCGCCTGACAGCCTCAGAAAGTCGAGGATTCCTTTCCCCGTTACAAACAATTCCTAAGGAACATATTAACACGCAGCGATATAACTCAAAGACGGCACAGGATTTGCGCTCTTGACTATGGTTCGATCGCGCGTATAATGCAACCGTCGCTTCCAGAAACCAAAAGCGAAACGGGGCCTGCTGTGATTCTTGAACTCATCCGCCGATGCCCACATTGCAAGCGAGAGGCAACTGTCTCGGCGCAGGAGCACGCAGAAAATCCGTTCTGTGGCACATGCCTTCCGCAGCGGCTGGCAGACGCGGCCGAACTGAACGGGCCGGTGCGATGGGTGCGCAATGGAATGTATTCGCGCCCTATCCGAGAGCGGCAAACACGTCCTTCAGATGCTTCCTAGCATCTGCGGCAGTGGCCTTGCTGCAACCCGGAGTATTTGGGCGTCGTCGCATCTTCCCATTTGCTTCGGTAAAGACGGACACATCCCAGCCGACGCCATTCTTTGTCAGGTCCACGACGAATGAAGGCTGGTTTAGTCGGCATGCCTTCCAGCGACAATCTCCAGATGGTGCGAGACGCAACCCCCAATCAAGAGACGGTTTCACATTCGCTAGATCGTCGATCATTTGCAGCGCAGTAGAGTATCGGTCGCTTGGATCAATTGCCATCGCCTTGCGGATGACTGTTTTCAGTTTGCGGGGTACGTGCAATCCAAGTCTGTCGCGATCTGGAAACTTCCCGCGAACGATGGCATCGTTCAATCGAGAGAAGTCTCGATGGCCTAGGAACGGGGCGAGTTGGCTCTCGTAATCTGCGTCCCCAATGAGGCAGCGGTAGAGCACCAAGCCCGCTTGGTACAAGTCCGTCATTACTGTGACATCGCCAGTCAAGATGACTTCGGGAGGTGTGGCGGGCGTATACATTTCCGGGGCAACCGTCACACCACTGGTCCCGACGCGACGCGATTGACCGAAGTCGGCAACCAGAGCCTGCCCGTTGTTGCCGAAAAGAACGTTCGACGGCTTCAGGTCCAGGTGCAAAATGTCAACCCCATGAATCTGGCTGAGTCCCTTCAGGATGTCATCTCCGATACGCAGAGTGTCTAAAAGCCGAAGCGGCCCGTCTTTTTTTATGAGATCACCCAGAGAGCCTTTGGAGAACAATGGCATCAGCAAGCTAACGTGAGACTTTGTTACGCATGCCAAGCGAATTGGCACGACATTAGGACAGCTAGCCGCATGCATCCTTCCCGCTTCGTTGAAATACTCATCTGGGTTTGGAAAATCGGCTTTTGGAATCTCTTTGGCCGCAAATGTGCCGGACAACTGAGTGTCTTCAGCCATGTAGACTTTCGAGAAGTGGCCCTCGCCGATCAGCTTACCTCGCTTGTACGTGATCCGTCCGACAACCTTCATCTTCAACCTCCCAAGCCAGCAACGGCAATCATAATGGCATCCTTGGCCTCATCACATTTGTCCGACCAATTGATCCCGCGCAATTCCTCTTCCTTGAGGTAGAGTTTCGCGGACTTCGCTTTTCCAAGCCCCAGTTTCGATGAGATGTGGTTGAAGCTCCCCGCCGCTGCAATCTTGCAGCCTGCGGAATTCAGGGCTTCTAACAGAACGCCCTCTATGCGAAAGCGGACAGGCGACTTATTGCGGGACGTTGGGTCTGCATATCGCATTGCACCTGCTTCGGCGTGGTACTGGGCGATAGTGGCCTGCACGCGATCGCGATACCACGTTAGGGCTTGGGCTTCGCTGAATGACTTCGGTGCCGAAAACTTATCGTCGGCGATTTTGATCGCCGCGTCGACCGTGCCCCGCACTGCTGCCCAATACACTTTCGTCGGCGTGACGCGGAATCCTAGAACGACCATACTCAAGGCCCGCCTATTCTATTTCAGTTCCCGCTTCGCCGTTTTCAAAAGCCTGTCGCGAATCCAGTCGGACAGTGACATGCCCGCCTTTTGAGCCGCTTCCGCAAGCAAGTCTTTCTCTTCATCAACGGCGCGCACGTAGAGCCTAGCATTTTGCGGCTTTGCTCCAAGAGGCGGTCGCCCCATTTTTCGTTCTGTGTCCATATTCCAATTGTGCGCACAAATCTGAGAAAAAGTCAAGCGGATGGCTTGCGTTCCCGCACTTCTGTGCGTACACTTCTGTGCGTAACAAATCCCGGTGACTGTTAGAGCAATCACCGGGACGCAATCACAAACCGACGTTTCCGCCAGAGTGCGACCAGCACTTGTCATTCTAGCGGGGACGCCTCAACAGAAAAAGAGGCGAACCATGTGTGAACGAGAAGCTCGCGGAACGATGATCGCTGCCGTCTGTAAAATCATTCAGAAGGGCGCTGTCTGGCTTGTCCCGTCGCAATCGGGAAACGGAAAGTACACCGTCAGCCCCGACGAGCAATGTCCCCACTGCTCATGCCCTGATCACGAAACGCGCGGCGTGACGTGCAAGCACATTTTCGCGGTCCGGCTCGTGATGAAGCGGGAGCAGAACGCTGACGGTAGTGAAACCGTTACGGAAAGCGTCACCGTCACGGAAACCACGAAGAGGAAGACTTACCCACAGAACTGGCCAGCCTACAACGCAGCGCAGGTGAACGAGAAAAAGCACTTCCAAGTGCTGCTGCGCGACCTTTGCCAGAACGTCACCGAACCGGTTCAGAAGGGAAAGGGGCAGCGGGCCGTACCGCTCCGCGATGCAATCTTCTCGGCGGTGTTCAAGGTTTACTCCACGGTATCCGGTCGTCGCTTCATGACAGACCTCTCGGAATCGCACGCCAAGGGATTCTTGTCCAAGCTGCCGTGCTACAACTCGATCTTCAATTACCTTGAGAATCCAGCACTGACGCCGATCCTGACGGAACTCATCATCAAGGCGAGCCTGCCATTGGTGGCGGTGGAAACAGACTTCTCGGTTGATTCGTCCGGCTTCACGTCCTGCCGGTTTCACCGCTGGTTCGACCACAAGTACGGTGTTGAACGGCAGGAGCACGACTGGGTGAAGGCTCATATTGCCTGCGGGGTGAAGACGAACGTCGTGACTGCCGTTGAGATTTACGACCGGAACACTAACGACGGACCAATCATGCCATCGCTGCTCGCCACGACTGCCGAGAACTTCACGGTGCGTGAGTTGTCCGCCGACAAAGCCTATGCCACTGAAGTCAATTTCCAAGCTGTCGCGAAACTTGAAGCAAACGCCTTCATACCATTCAAGCGCAATGCGACTGGCGGATGCGGCGGGCTGTTCGCCAAGGCGTTCCACTACTTCAATCTGTGCCGCGAAGAGTTCTTGCAGCACTACCACAAGCGAAGCAACGTTGAGAGCACGTTCTCCATGATGAAAGCGAAGTTTGGCGATGCGGTTCGGAGCAAGACGGACGTGGCCATGAAGAATGAGGTACTGTGCAAGGTTCTCTGCCACAACATCTGCTGCCTGATTTCAGCGATGTACGAACTCGGGATTGACCCGAAGTTGATCGCAGCGTGAGGACGCTTCTCGTCACTTCCTCGTTGGGGTAGACTCCGGTCCCGAGACTGGCACCCCAACGAGGAAACACAATGACCACAGCCGAACTTGTGCCGTGGCTCACGCATAAAGCCATCGAAGCCAAGGCTGATCGAATGCGAGAAACGGCCGGATGTTCGTCCGCGCCAATTGATCCGATGCACATTGCCAAGTCTTTGGGGATTGGTGTCTACAACGCGGATTTCACGAACGACTCTATTTCCGGGATGCTCAGACGGTCCGGCGGAGAGACTCAGATTCTTGTGAATGAGGTCCACGCAATCGAGAGAATTCGCTACACGGTCGCCCATGAACTCGGCCATTTCGATCTTCATTCTGGCATGACTGATTCGTTCGTCGATACCGATTTGGACTTTTACCGTCGCGAGGCTGATTCCGATGATCCAGTCAAAAAGCGGGTCGAAGTTCAGGCTAACATGTTTGCCGCCGCACTCTTGATGCCGCGCCAGCTTGTCATCGACGCATACAATGTCTCGCCACACTGCGCGCTGTTGGCGGAGATGTTCTTCGTCTCAAAGTCAGCCATGACATTTCGAGTTGCCAACTTGGGACTCGGGCAATGACATCTGGCAACGTCAGCGATGAGAACGCAGCAGGCTTGGTGAGTTCCATCAGCCCGCTCACGGTCAATCCCATTGATGACAAAATCAAAGATCGGGCGGCAAGAGACAAAAGTTCGGTATTGAAAACAGTCGTTGCAGCATGGAAGGATCAGCAGAAAGAAGAGCGCACGATGCGAGGCAATTACGCCCGGCTTCTGTTGTGGGCGCTGTTCTCTCAAATCTTCCTAGTCAACATTGCATTCTTCCTTCTCGGATTTGGCTGCCTCAAAGTTGATGAGTGGACTGCTCGCGTGTTCATCATGGCAGTCTTTGGCGAAATCTCCGGCATGGTGTTCTTCATCGTCAAATACCTATTCGCCAAGGGTGACGATGGGATCATGAAGTTGATCGAGAAACTCTGACGCGCTAGTCTGCCCAACGGGAGTTCCGGTTGCCCAACGGGAACGCGGTTTTTGGTCCCGTTAGGCAAAGCCGGGTAAGCCTCTGGCTTGCCCGTGTTCGTTTGTCGCCGATTGATTGTCGAGAAAAAAACGGGCAAGCCAGAGGCTTACCCTACGAATATCAGGATTTCCGATCGAGCGATTCTTTGCGTCTCTGCGGCTTGGCATTGAACTCCGCCGTCGCGCCGCATCCGCCGCCAGATGTCGCGTGCGGCAACCGGGAAGCGCCGTGATGCACCCGCCCGACGCTGCTGCCGATTGACCCTGCCCCGGACTGTCGGGATACTCGTCACCCGTGACAGACCGCCGTTCGGCCGCTGGGTGAGGACCACGATATGCCCCGTTGGATTGGATGTTCGCTCAGTTGGCTGCTGCTGCTGTGCGGGTCGCTGTCTCTCGCGCAGGAGGCGGCCGTTGGCAAGATCTACTCGACCGGGATCAAGCCGCTGTTGACGAAGCACTGCGCGAAGTGCCACGGCTCGCAAAAGCAGCAGTCGGGATTGCGCATCGACACGGCACGGGGGATTCTCGACGGGGGAGACACCGGGCCGGCGATTGTTCCCGGTGACTCCGCGAAGAGCCTGCTCGTCCAGGCCATCACGGGTGCCGAGGGAATCTCGCAGATGCCTCCCGAAGGACCGGGCCTTTCTGCCGACGAGATCGCTCTGATCCGGAAGTGGATCGACGACGGGGCCAAGTCTCCCCCGAACGAGATCGCCGATGCCGCCGCCTCGCGCCAGAGCGATCACTGGTCGTTCCGGCCGATTCAGCGACATGTTCCTCCCGACGTGGCTGGGCGTGATGCCGTGCGCAGCCCGCTCGACCGCTTCGTCGTCGCACGGCTGGAGCGGGAGCGGATCGCCCCGTCCCCCGAGGCCGATCGCGCGACGCTCATCCGCCGCGTGACGCTCGATTTGCTCGGTGTCCCGCCGACGCCCGATGAACTGCACGACTTCCTGTCCGACTCCGCGCCCGATGCCTACGAGCGGCTGGTCGACCGGCTGCTCGCCTCGCCCCATTTTGGAGAGCGCTGGGGTCGTGACTGGCTCGACGCCGCACGCTACGCCGATTCCAACGGCTACACCCGCGACATGCCCCGCACGATCTGGAGCTACCGCGACTGGGTCGTCGAGGCCTTCAACCGCAACCTGCCGTTCGATGAATTCGTCATCGAGCAACTGGCGGGCGACATGCTGCCCGGCGCGCGGCTCGACCAGATCGTGGCCACCGGCTTTCACCGGAACACGCTGATCAACGAGGAGGGGGGAACCGACCCCGAGCAGTTCCGCATCGAGGCGGTCGTCGATCGCGTGAACACGACCGGCACGGTGTTCCTCGGTCTGACCGTCGGTTGCTGCCAGTGTCACGATCACAAGTACGATCCGCTCAGCCAGCGCGAGTACTATCAGTTCTTCGCCTTCTTCAACAACGCGGCTTTCACCGGCGGCGATCCGTCGGCACCCCGCATCGACGTCCCGTCGCCCGAACAGTTTGAGCGGGGTGAGCCGGAACGGCAGAAGACGATCCGCGCCGAGATCGCCAAGCTCGACGAGGAGATCAAGGCCTCGGCCGAGGCGATCCTCGCCGATCAGTACGAGTGGGAAAAGCCGCTCACCGACGACGACAAAAAGAAGCTGCCGTTCAACGTCAAGAACGCCGTCGACCTGCCACCGCGCGACCGGTCCGCGACGCACAAGCGCGACCTCGACGCCTATTTCCGCACTCAGCCGGTCGCGCGCGAGAAGTATCCGCAACTCGATCAGATCGCCAAGCTCCGCGAGGCCGAACCAAAGTTCCCGTCCACGATGATCATGAGCGAGCTGCCCAAGCCGCGCGAGACTCACATCCACCTGCGAGGCGACTTCCTGCGCAAGGGAGCGAAGGTCGAACCAGCCGTTCCCGTCGTGCTGGGGAAGGTTGAAGGTCGAGGGTTGAAGGTTGAGGGTCAGAAGGAAGAGCCTGCTCCCAGCGAGTCGTCATTGCCTTCCTCTTCACCTTCCTCTTCACCTTCAACCTTCAACCCTCAACCCTCAACCACTCCCACCCGCCTCGACCTCGCTCGCTGGCTCGTCTCTTCCGACAACCCGCTGACCGCGCGCGTGACGGTCAATCGCGTCTGGCAGAAGTATTTCGGCCGCGGCCTGGTCGAGACCGAGAACGACTTCGGAACGCAGGGAACTCCACCGTCGCATCCCGAATTACTGGACTGGCTGGCGGGTGAGTTTGGACAAGGGGACAAGGAGACAAGGAGACAAGGAGACAAAGAAAATCAAGGGGCCTCCTCCCCCGGTCCCCTGGTCCCCTTGTCCCCCCCTCCCGCATGGGACACCAAACGCTTCCACCGTCAGATCGTCACCTCGGCCACGTACCGGCAATCATCGCGGTATCGGCCCGAACTCGCCGAGACAGACCCCGTCAACAAACTGCTCGCGCGGCAGACCCGCCTGCGGCTCGATGCCGAGATCATTCGCGATGCGGCGCTCATGGCGAGCGGGTTGCTGACGACGGAACTGGGCGGGCCGCCGGTCTATCCACCTCAACCCGATGGCGTGTTCGACTTCACCCAGGACAAGAAGCCCTGGAAAACGGCGACCGGCTCCGACCGGCATCGCAAGGCGATGTACACGCAGTTGTGGCGGTCGAGTCTGTACCCGGCGATGACGGTGTTCGACTTCCCCGACGCCAACGTCACCTGCACGCGCCGCGTTCGGTCGAACACGCCGCTGCAAAGCCTGACGCTGGCCAACGACCTGACGTTTGTCGAATTTTCGCGCGGCCTGGCCTCACGACTGCTGGCCGCTCCGATGAGTGACGACTCGCAGCGCATCACGCTCGCCTGCGAATTCTGTCTCTCGCGACAGCCTTCGTCACCCGAGTTGGCCCGCCTCCGCAGCCACCTCGAAGAACAACGAGCCCGGTTTGTGAGCGACCCCCAATCAGCCGCCGACTTCGCGCCGAACCCGCTCCCGAACGGTGTGACCGCCCCCGATGCCGCAGCGTGGACCGCCATTGCGCGCGTGCTGATGAATCTCGACGAATTCATCACTCGAGAATGAGTCCCCTGGACGACGGTGACTCCCGCCCAGCATCATCCAACACGACGACTTGACTCAACGCTTCTCGTTCCAGCATTGGCCGGAGTGCCGTCCCCCATTCCTCGCATGTGACATGATCCGGGTGCCGCTCATACCCTTACTTTCCCGCCGGATGGTTCAAGCGCCGAATCAGACGAGCCGAACTTTGTGCGGCCAAGATCCGCTTGAAGGGCGAAAGGCTCATTCGAAAAGCAACCATTCGCAACGTCTCAAACAACAATGCGGTGCAGTACTCATCGTCAAATCCCGACACCCCACCCAACTTTTGGCTTGCCTTCAAATAGATGCGTGCGGCCTCTTCGCGGACCAACATGATGAGGCCCTCCGCGAACCTGATACCCTGCAACTTGGGTTCGGTGGAGTCCAGCGGCTTGAACGCAGCCAGGGGCTCGGACTCCGGCACCAAGTCGGGCAGCCGTTTCATCCATTCTTCGAATTGGCTGGAAGACCAATCCAATTCGGGATTCGCGGACGACTCTTCACAGTCCATTAACGCCAAATGCAATTGCGATTCGATCATGGCGAAGTCCTGCACGAGATGGCCTTCGGGATGAAACGTTGCGAAGTCGATCAGGAAGGGGCGATTGAGTGCGTGTGACCAAAGCAGATTGTGATGGTTGAGGTCACCGTGGACCGGCGACGTGATCACGCGCCGCTTCTTGCTCGCGATACTCCCGGGCCTGGGTCCCTTCAAAATCCACTCCTCAATCAGTTTTCGATCGTTTTTCCATGACATCCGCTCGAGCGGCGAATTCTTCGACTCCAGCCGTGGTGCCACACGCTCAAGCTCATGTAGCGCTCCCAGTATTTGGGCCTTCCACCAGGCTGTCAGTTGGTACGGTGGCGAAGCGGGTTTGTCGGGGTATGTCGCGTCGTGCTTGTCCCAAAGGGAAGAGTCCCGAAAGCCCGCTGCATCTGAATGCCAGGCCGCATTCAACATTCGAAACGTGGCCCGCAAGACATCACCGGGTGGCGGATCGTCCGTCACGGGCGTGCAATAGATCTCCCCGAATTCCTTGAACTTTCCCAAATCGCCACCCAAATAGCGCCACGCCTCGACGTGCAGTTGCCGGTGAGAAACAATCGGCGACCCGGACGCGGTTTGGACAAAAGTGGGAACAGAGTGTTCGAGTTCCCCTTTGAACGCCTTCTCAATCAGCGGCCAGTGTTCGATGACCCGCTGGACTTTCCAGAAGTCTGATGTCGGAGACACCTTGAGGACCATGTCATATTTCAAGCCACCGGGGTCGCGAGGCGTGAGGACGGCACGGATCACCAGAGCCCCGGAGAACCCTTGAGTCAGGCGAACTATCTCAACTCGACGGCAGTTCGGCATGTAGCGCGTTGCGAAGTACCCCAGCCTCGTCTCGAGTACTTCACCGCGACATTCGGAATCGAGCAGGCTCAACTGCTGTCTGAGAACGATGTCTTTGGGAATCGAGACCTCATCCGGCTTCGACGGTAACGGCAACCCGTTTTTGACATGGTTATCGAGTCGCAGTTCGGGTGCCGCGTCGAGATCCCAAATATCGACCCTCTTCTGATCTTCTGGATTAAGTCTCGGGTCAAGCGGTATATCCGACTGATACTTCAGAATCAGAACGCGGCCCGTGGGCGTGACCACTTCGTCCTGAATCAATTTCTCGACGCGGTACTTCAGACGGGCAACGTCTTCGAACGGTCGCTTGCCTGGAAGCAGGTAATCCAAGACGACCAACTGCCATTGAACCTTTTGATGAGTGCTGTGATTCTCGAAGTCGTCCCAGCCACCGAAGGTCGTCGCTTCCACATGCGGCAATTCGCTGAATCTCGCCCCCAGCGTCTCCCGACGTACTCGGTTCGAATCGACAATCGCCACTTGGACCATGTCTGGCATTTCGTCTAAATGCATGACAGCCTCCCCCTGTTCCGGCGGTGCCAACCATCGCTCGCTTACTCGTCAGTATCCTGTTCCCGGCGCAGGGTGATTCCAGCTTGCTGCAACTTCTTGCTGAACGTTTTTGGGTCCAAGCCCACTTCTTTGGCAGCCTGTCCCTGGTGGCTCGCGTGGCGTGCCAAGGCACGACGCAGATAGACCGCATCAAAGCTCTGCATGACGCGAGCCTCAGCTTCCTTATACGGGAGCGACATCCACTCTTCGGGCCATTTTGGAGGTTGGTCGTTGGCGACCGTTCCCAAGTCGATGAGAATCTGGGGCGGCAGGTGATGCGGACGGATCTCTCGCACGGGTTGGTGCGAGATGGCGTGCTTCACGAGGTTTTCCAACTGGCGGGCGTTCCCCGGAAAGGGGTAGTCACTCAGCATAGCGCGAGTTTCCGCCGCCAGCTTCAGTCCACTGCCGGGGGCGTACTTGTTCAGGAAATGCTGCATCACCAGCAACCAGTCATTCCGCCTCTCCCGGAGTGCTGGCAGCCGAATCTCAGGGGTGCTGATGCGGTGATAGAGATCCAGCCGGAACCTCTTCTCCTCCACTTCGCGGTTCAGATCCTTGTTCGTCGCGAAGACAAGTCGCCCTTCGAACGGAAGGTCTTTTTCCCCACCGATCACGCGGAAGTTCCGCTCGAAAATCACTCGCAGCAACTTCGTTTGTAGATTGTCTGGTAGCTCACCAATCTCATCCAAGAACAACGTCCCGTCACCGCACTCTTGAAAAACTCCTACGTGAGCTTCTGTGGCACCCGTAAACGCGCCGCGTTTGTGGCCGAACAGCGCTGATTCCAACAACGTCGGCTGTACCGCCGCCACGTTCACTGCCACAAAGGGAGACTTCGACCTTGGCCCCAACTCGTGAACGGCCCCTGCCGCGAGTTCCTTGCCAACTCCACTTTCGCCTGTGATGAGTACAGGGTCGTTGCCGACAGGGATCACTCGCGCCAAGTTTTGTAGTGCAATCTTCCACACGCGAGCTTGACCGACGAGCCGCTGCTGCAACTTCTCCAGCAGCGGGGTCAGTGCGGCCTCACCCGTTGCCTGACGCACAGCCTCCAGCAACGTCTCCTCTTCCAGCGGCTTCCACATGGCAACCGCCCCATGCAGCAGCGCCGCAGTCAGCGTCGCCGAACTCCGCGTGGCATCAATGGCGACGAAGGGCATGTCAGGAATCTCTTCCCGGAGGAAAGACAGTACCGCAGGGGCATCACGAAGCTGCCAGAGCAGGATCACCAACGCGATGCGATCCGCCGCATCACGCTGGTGACGTAGCTGCCGAATCGCCTCAGCGCCTTCCTCGCTGAACAACAAGGAATAGCCCGGCAGGAATTCGCGGTAGGTCTCGCGGTCTCCCGTCGTCGAATCCACGATCAGAATGGTCATGGTCGCAACCTCGGCAGACGGAGAGTAACCATGTTACCCGGCTCATTCGGAGCAGCATCGACTGTCAACTGTGCGCCGATACTCCACGCCACATGTTTGGCCAGAGCGAGGCCCCACACACGACCTCCCACATTATTGCCTGGCTTCTCATCGTCAATCGCCTTTCGCGCTTCGGTCGAGAGTGTGGAACCATGATCGGTGATGGTGATCTCAATACTCCATTGCTTCTCGCTCACGGCGAGCTCAAGGAACTGACCTTGCTCTGCCGCTTCAATGATGCCATGCAGGATCTCTTCCAACACGACAGAGACCGGAGCCTTTGGTGGTTGGAACGGGACATCGCACAATCCACTGACCGTCACCGACAAGCCTTTTGAGGCGCAGACGCTGTGGACATTGCCCAGCACTCCTTCAATGATCTGCTTCACGGTCGTCGGCGCATCAGCCGGGGTTTCTGTTGCTATAAAGGCTCCATTCGTGGGCAGAATCGCCTCCGTCACGTCCGTCGCAATCTTGATGACAGCGTCGCGAGTTTTCTCCCACTGAACCACCAAAGGATGCTGCCGATCGAAGGCAAAGCTGACATTGCAGGTTTCTTCCACCCGCCGTTGCAGTTGCCGTAGCTCACGTTCCACGCTCGAGACTCCTGTCGTCACGAACTGACTCTGGCGCAACGAAGCATTCTGGAGATGCACGCTCAGCCACTGAGTGTGGCTGGTCTTCCGCGTCGCCCACTCACTAGCTTGCTTTGACCAGTGGAGTTTGAGTGCATCCATCACTCTTCGATAGGGCACCTCATTGGAATCGCCCCAGGGCTTTCCAACAAAGTCCGCAACGACCTGCGTCCGCAAGAGTTCTTCAAGCATTTCATCATGACCCGACACCACAATGATCACCTCGACTGCGACCCTGTCCGGATTATCTATCGCCTGCTGCCGCAGTTCCTGCAAGACCTCTAATCCGACATGTGCGTCGTAACAATCATCCAAGTGTTCGGCATCCCGCGGGAGTCCAAGATCGAACAACACGACGTCATACGATCGATGTGTGGCAATGGCATTCGCCATTTTTGCTCGGGCTTCTTTGGCCGTCGCAGCCGTCTCAACCTCAAACTCCACATCGCCGTAGATGGCACGCAGCGTAACTGGCGGAGGCGAACGGAAAGTTCGTCTGAGATCAGCACGGATCAACGGGTCGTCTTCAACTATCAGAATTCGGAGCTTTAGCATGATGTCCTTCCTCCAGTATGTACCACGGAGACGATCGTGGGATTCCCCTCTTGCTCCAGCCTGAGTCGAGCTTTGTTCGCATCGCAGAACAACCGTGAGATGAAGAGTCCCAAGCCACTGCCTTGCGGCTTCAAAGAACCGAATCGTCCTCGGGTGAATTCGTCGAACGTCCCTCGAGGAATCCCAGAGCCAGTATCTTCGATGCACACCGTACAGATATCATGCAACGCTCGCACGTCGATGCGCACCGTCACGCACCCCTCGTCTGCAACAGCCCGAATCGCATTCGAAATCAAGTTGCGGAAGCACTCGATCATTTGGCCTTCATCCACCCAGAATGACATCTGCGACGCAGCTGGTGGCGAAACGATTTCGAAATCGCCTCGAATTGCCTTTCGTGAATGGCATTGTTCGACGGCTCGATTTATAAGCGATGGTATCGCACACCATTTCTTTTGGGAGACTGCCGTCAACAGTGAACCGCGCCGCGTGGCATCATCAAAAACCTTACCCAAACCAGTGATTGTCTTCTGAGCCTCATCCCAGTATTGTCGCTCTTCCCCAGGACTCTCGAATCCTCCCGCTGACAACAGCCTGATGGCGCTTTGCAACGACTGGACTTTGTTGCGCATTTCGTGCATGGCAATGGCCAGGTAACCAGCCATTCCAAGGAGGGACTCATTCGCCCGCTCCTCCTTGCGAGTGGACGCGTGCCCGGAGACCACATCGGCAACGATTTCTGCCAACTCCACGAGCAGTGCTTCGTCATGACGCGGCATTGGTTTATTGGGAGTGGGATACACGGTTCGCGTCCAGTTCATGGCAAACACACCGATTCGTTCTTCTCCATTGGCGATCAAAGGCAGGTAGATCCGTTCCACTTGGTTCTTAATTCGAACGATCTTGGGATCGCGGGATTGAATTCCAGATGGATATCGGCGAACGACCGGACACTGCCTCGCCCCAGCATCCAACACGTTCTCCATGACCCAGGATGCGCCGTCAGATTGAGGATTCTGCTGCGCATGCGCGACCAGCGACAGAGTTTGATCACCTTCCTTCGTGAGGAAGACAGCACAGTTGGAAACTCGATATGATTCTTTGATGGCACTACAAAGGTTGGACAGAACGTCACTCAGGCTCAGTTCCCGGGTGTGCTCCAAGAGTTCACCAGCCGTTCCGCGAACGCTTTGCAGGCGTGTCCGTTCCAAAGCATACCATTTGTCACTATCCGCTTTCATCAGCCCGAAAACGTAGGCTGACATCGCCTGGCTCGCATCGCGAAGAGGATTCTTGTCGATGGTCGTGAAGCCCGTGGTTCCAAGCCTAAAATCCTTCTGGCGCCGGCGGTACATCGTGACGACACCGAGTTTTTCCTTTTGAAACCGCAACGGAAAGACCAGCAACTCATAAGTCCGCTGCGGATCAGCAGTCTCGTGGTCGGAAAACATTTCGCCAATGTACTTGCAGGGGATGCGCTCCATGTGCTCGTCGAATCGATCCGCCACGTAAATGGGCTCATCTCGGTCAATGAGGCGGCCATCCATGCCTTCCCCTTGCTGGAAGCACGCGGCATGCAGCCAACTTGGATTGTTCCAGCCGACTTGAGCTCTCAGCACAAATCTGTCTTGAGCAGTAGACCACAAATAGCAGGAGAGGACTTCGGCTTGGTTGGCTCGACTGAGTTGGTCCATGTAGCTTTGCAGCGCCTCTAACGGCGGGTGGTCATCCCAAGCGGGTGGAGACGTTTCGTTACGATACTTCAGCTTGGCCACCTTTTCGGCATTGGCTACCACTGCGCTGACATGCAGAATGATCTCGGCGAGCCGGTTCACGATCGTTTCCACGGATCGTATACGAGCCGTCGTGAAGAACCACTGCTTGTCAAATACAAAGGTAATGACTCCCAACGGGAAATCGCTTTCAAGAACCAATGGATGGTGCTTCCGGCATTCAATCACGCAATTGGCGAATGATTTATGCCTTCTCAACCAAATCCCAAGAGGATGATCTTCTGAAAAGCGTTTTCGTATCGGTTGGGCCACCGGGTCAATGTTTGAGTTGTTGATGATCCGATGGGCGCGATTCTTGAATGCCACGACCGTCGACGACAAGTCATCCAGGTCAATTCGGGGGCGATACCGATTCGCTTCTACGTAGTAACCACCGCTTCCTGCAACAAGACACAGTAGCTGGTCCTTTTGTGACCAGAGCCGAACATGGCCTTCCACTCCGAGCACGTTCGAGGCACCGCAAAAAAAAGTCGCAGTGGCGGCTTCGACAGTCGATTCCGCTAAAGCCAGATCGGCGAGTCGGTCGAGTTCGCGAGCCACTCGCAATTCTTCGGATTGAGTGGCACCGCTGATCCACCGCGCCACGCAAACCCCCAGCATCCGCAGGCCCACCTTGAGATCGTCGCTGGGCGACTTGGACCGGAGATCACCCAGATCGATCAGCAAGATCCCTAGGACCTCGGAGCGATCATCCAACAATGCAATCGCCGCAATGCTCAGTACCCCACCGTGCCGCACTGTTTCGCGATCACAACGACAGTCATTCTGAGCATCTAGGACGATATGGATCCTGTTGGGTTCGCGTGCCGCAATGGCAACGATGTCGTTCCCCTCAAAGGAACGGCATGTTTTCGGCAAGATGTCTTTGATCCAGCGTCGGCCGACTGCGTCTTGCCCCTTGATCCAAGCCGAATCCTTGTCTCGATAGACAAGTGAGATCAATGCCCCTGGGAACCCGGCATGGTCGATGCAGTTCAGGGACTCTCGGATCGCGTCTTCGACGTTGGTTGTGGCTGATGCTGCTGGCCCAAACTTCGCAATGGCCTCACTAGCGAGACGGTTCCGATTGGGCGATGGAATCGCGTCATTGATGAGCAACTCAGACAAGCTTAGATTTGTCGCGACGGATTGAAATGAAAGGTCCACACCTATTTCACCATCGAGATAACAACTCACATACATGCAGTTAGGGAACCGAGATTGTGAGTTTCTCAAAACCTTCTCGACGTCATACCCGAACTTCTCTCGGTCGCGGTATCTTGAGACACACCCAATGGCCAGGATTCCTGAGACCATTGAACTGTCGATATCAAACGCATCAATTACTCGAGATCGAAGCTGCTTAACAGTTACATCGAGCGTTTGCCAGGATGTTGCAACGACTTGCATCGGCACATCAACTGGAACTGACCGATGAAATCGAACGCCGTCCCCGACAATCGACGGAACATAGGTCTGACAGTTGTTTTGTCGATCACCAATGGTGCAGATCACCTTCCCGTATTGTCCCTGCAGGTCCGACAACCACTTTTGCGCGTTTCTGGTGCCGGACTTGTCATGAACTGTTTTGATTCGCCCCGTATCGGGGCAGATCTCCGTCACGCGGACCAATTGGTTGATTGGGTCGAACCCTTGACTCAACCCGGTTCCATAGGCCACGTCCGAGGATACAAGTGCTCCGACAATCGAAT
>JANODP010000498.1:0-21619 GCA_031412755.1 Schlesneria sp.
GCCGCATCCACCTTTCGCCCCCCCCCCCCCCCCCCCCCCACCCCCACCCCCCCCCCCAAAAAGACCCAACCCCCCCCACACCCCCCCCCCCCCCCCCCCCCCCCCCCCCCCCCACCCCCCCCCCCCCCCCCCCCCCCCCGACCCCACACCGAATTGAGGAACATCTTGCCAACGGATGACGCACCAACTCAGCCTGCTCATTCGGCCACTCGGCCTTCCGACAAACGGGTTCTCGTCGGGAGCGGTCGCTTCACCTACGAAGCCGTCGCCCATTGGGAACGGCGTCCGGCGGAGTGTCCGTGGACCGAGGTCTCGGCCGTCGCCGTCGATCGACAGGACCACGTGTTCGTCTTCAACCGCGGGACGCACCCGGTGCTGGTCTTCGACCGCGACGGCTCGTTCCTTGATTCGTGGGGCGAGGGCGGGTTTGCCCGGGCGCACGGCATCACCATCGGGCCGGATGATGCCGTCTATTGCACGGACGATCTGGATCACACCGTTCGCAAGTTCACTCCCGATGGCCGGCTGCTGCTGACGCTCGGCACGAGCGGCCAACCGTCCGACACCGGTGCGACGAGCATTGACTTCCGCACCATTCGCCACTCGGGGCCGCCGTTCTATTTCCCGACGAATGTCGCGCTGTCTCCCGAGGGCGAGATTTACGTGACCGATGGCTACGGCAATGCCCGCGTTCACAAGTTCGCTCCCGACGGACGGCTGCTCCTCTCATGGGGTGAGCCGGGAACCGGTCCGGGAGAGTTTCGGGTGCCACACGGAATCGCCGTCGATCGCGCCGGGACGGTCTATGTCGCCGATCGCGAGAACAGCCGCATTCAACTCTTCTCGGCGCAGGGCGAGTTTCTGCACGAGTGGCGCGACATCGCGCGGCCCTGCCAGGTTGCGTTCGATGCGGCGGGGAATCTGTTCGTCGCGGAACTCGGTTATCGCGCGGGAATGTGGCCGGGGACATCGGCTCCGTCACCCGAGGCCACGGGCGGGCGCATCAGCGTCTTCGATCCGCAACGCAAACTGCTCGCACGCTGGGGAGGAGGCGATGACCCAACGGCTCCCGGTGATTTTTTCGCACCGCACGACATCTGCATCGACTCGCGCGGTGATGTGTATGTGGCGGAGGTCGTCATGTCGGCGGGAGGCAACCGCGGGCTGGTCTCGCCCGACTGTCACACGTTGCAGAAGTTCGTGCTGCAGTCGAAGCAACCAGACGTGACGGAACAGAAGTGATCGAAGAACGGCCGAGCGATGTAGGATGGGCACTCTTGCCCGTCCAGCTTTTCGCCTTCGAACCGGACGGGCAAGAGTGCCCATCCTACAAGTCAATGTTGCCTGCCGTTCGCCAAACCAACTTGAGGAGTGTCACCGATGAAAGCCTGGCGATTCTATGCGTTTGGCGATCTGCGACTGGATGACGTACCGCCGCCCGAGTTGAAGCCGGGGCATGTCCTCGTCGAGCCGCTCGTGGTGCAGCCGAGCGTCACCGAGGCCCAGCTTGCGCTCGGCATTCCAACGCTGGCGTACGACCGCATCAAACGGCGGTTGGAAACCGAGGCCCCCGTCCAATTGTTCGGCCACGAATTCTGTGCCCGCATCATCGAGACCGGCCCCGGTGTGACGCGCTTCCACGTCGGCGAACGAGTGGCCGCGCGAGCGAAACTCCCCTGCCAGACCTGCAATCTCTGCCTGTCGGATCGCAGCACGCTCTGTCGCAAAGGTCCGGTGATCGGCTTCGATCTGCCCGGCTGCTTCAGCGAGGTGGCGATTCTGCCCGAGATCGCCCTCGTCAAAGTGGCCGACAACATCTCGAACAGCGAAGCCGCCTGTTTACAGTCGCTCAGCGACAGCATCGCGGCGGTCGAGACGGCCGACATTCAGATGGGCAATTCGGTGGTCATCTTCGGCCAGGGGAGCATGGGTCTGGAGTGCCTGCAGATCGCCCGCATCAGCGGCGCGGGGCAACTCATCACGGTCGATGTCCGCGAGGAATCGTGTCGGATGTCGCGCGAACTGGGAGCCGATCACGCCCTCAATGCGCGCGAGTGTGACGTGGTCTCCGTCATCCGCGAGCTGACCGAGGGCAACGGCGCGGACATCGTCTTCGAGTGCGCCGGCGGCAGCCCGAAGCAGGGGATGGCCGGAACGAAAACGGTCACGCAGGCCATCGACGCGGTCCGTTCGGGCGGCAAGATTGTCGGCGTCTCGTGGTTCGGCGGGCCACTCGAAATGAACATCGACCTGTTGCGAGAGCGCAGCCTGCGCTACGTCTTCCCCGACATCAGCACGCAGGCGCATCTGGAACACACGGTGCGGCTCGTCTCGTCGGGACGGGTCCATCTGAAGTCGACGATCACGCACGTGCTGGACGGATTGGAATCGGTTCCGCAAGCGTTCGAGATCACCGCCAACAAGGGGAAGTTCCAGGCCGTCAATCCGGCTCAGGTAGTCATTCGCGAATGAGGCAATGTTCGGCGCGGATCTCCCGACCACGCCGAGACGACTGACCGCAGGTCTCCTCTTCAAGACCGCGAAAAGCAGGGAGACCGACCAAGCGACACGGCAATTGGGTAGCCCCAGCAGATAAATTGGGTAGACTCAAAAGTTGAAAGGTCCAATGCCCCGTTCATGGGCATTCAACATTCTCTTTCCATCTCAGGAGACTTGGCATGAACCAGCATCGAAGCATCATTCGCACCACCGCGGCACTTACCCTGCTACTTGTTCTCAGTTCGTCGGCTTCGGCCCAGGCGACGCGTACCTGGGTGTCGGGTGTCGGGGACGACGCCAACCCTGGTAGCCGGACCGCACCGTGCAAGACTTTTGCCGGGGCGATTTCCAAAACGGCGATCGGGGGGGAGATCGACTGCCTCGATCCGGGCGGATTTGGAGCCGTCACCATCACCAAGGCGATCACGATCGATGGCAGCGGAACGTTCGCCTCGATTCTAGGCTCGGGGACGAACGGCATCGTGATCAATGCCGGTGCCAACGATGTGGTGACCATCCGCAATCTTTCAATCAACGGTGCCGGGAGCGGATTGAACGGAATTCGGTTCATCGCTGGTGGAGCTTTGCACATCGAGAACTGCGAGATCTTCAATTTCTCGCAGAAGGGAATCGATTTTGAACCGTCGGGATCTTCCAAGCTCTTCGTCAAGGACACGATCATTCTCAACAACAACAACGCGGTGAACGGGGGCGCGATATTTATCCTTCCGGGAGCCTCCGGTTCTGCGGACGCTTCGCTGGAAGGTGTCACGTTGAAGGGGAACACTTTCGGACTCCTCGTCGGAGACCGCGTGAAGGCCTCGGTCCGCAATTCAGTGGCGGCGTCAAACAGCAACCAGGGATTTATCGCGTCGGGCTCGACCGGACCGATCAGTCTGAATCTCGAAAGTTCCGAATCGAGCAACAATGGATCGATCGGGATTCGCAACGCCACCTCCAGCGCGACCTCCATCATCCGCATGTCGAATGTCACGGTGATGAACAATGCGACCGGGCTCAGTGCCAATGGTGCCGGCATCATTCGCTCGTTCGGCAACAATCGCATCGACGGGAACAACGTCGATGGCGCACCGACGACGACGAAGGCCCAGCAATAATCTTTCCGGTCCGGTGTGTTGCCACGACCGACGCGAACATCAACCCTCGGCACCCGGACGACCCTCCGGGTGCTTTTTTGTTGCGCAGTTGACGCGCGCCCCGGTCACGCCGACTTCCGATCGCATCGGGTCGGCTCGGTAGCCGGCGCGACCCCGGCGTGACTTTGAGGGGGCGGTCTGCTATCTAACGCCGCGACGAAATTCGTTGCGCGGTGCGGTTGCTCGTGGCGGTTTCTCTTTCCTCCAAGTCACTCGGATTAGGTAGTCGCGGCACAATGGAAGCTGGCATCGTCGGTTTGCCCAACGTCGGCAAGAGCACCCTGTTCAATGCCCTCACGATGTCGAAGGCGGCTCAGAGTGCGAACTATCCGTTCTGCACGATCGAGCCGAACGAGGGGGTCGTCAGTGTCCCCGACAGCCGGTTGCAGCGGATCACCAAGTACATCGTCCCGAAGAAGATCGTCCCCGCCGCGCTGAAGCTGGTCGACATCGCCGGCATCGTGAAGGGGGCGAGCGAAGGCCAGGGGCTGGGCAACAAATTTCTAACTCACATTCGCGAGGTCGATGCGATCCTGCAGGTCGTGCGGTGCTTCGAAGACGCCGACGTGATTCATGTCACCGGCAAGGTGAACCCGGTCTCGGACATTGAGACCATCGAAATCGAACTGATGCTGGCCGACATCCAGACTCTGGAGACTTCCCTCTCCAAGGCGGAACGGACGGCCAAGAGCGGCGACAAGGAGGCGAAGCTGCGAGTCGATGTGATCCGCAAATGCCTGGCTCACCTCGCCACGGACGAGCCGCTTCGCAAACTGGAACTTGACGAGAACGAAGCCAAGACTGTGAAAAGCTTTGGCCTGATGACGGCCAAGCCGATCCTGTACGTGGCCAATGTTGATGAGAGCGATCTCGAAGGGAAGGGGCCGCTCGTGCAGGAGGTGCGCGCGTTTGCGGCGAAGGTCGGTGCGGAGGTCGTTCCGGTCTGCGCGAAGCTCGAAGCGGAGATCGCCGAGTTGGACGAGGCCGATCGCACCGAGATGCTCGCCGGAGCGGGACTCGATGAGCCCTCGCTGGCCGTGCTGGCGCGGGCGGCCTATCGCACGCTGGGCTATCACAGCTACTTCACCGCGGGCGAGATGGAAGTCCGCGCCTGGACCATTCCCATCGGAGCGACCGCCCCCGAGGCCGCCGGCGTGATTCACACCGATTTCGAGAAGGGCTTCATCCGCGCCGAAATCTACTCGCTGGAAGACCTCGAAACGTACAAGAACGAGAAGGACATCCGTCAGGCCGGCAAGCTGCGCGTCGAAGGCAAAGCCTACGTCATGCAGGACGGAGACATCTGCCACTTCCTCTTCAATTCGTAGAACGGCAACTCACTCGATGTGGGCAAGTTTGCGGTGCTCTCGGCTCAGGGCCGTCACCGCTCAACAACGTCCGGCTCTCCCCTGGATACGCGCTGACGAGGGACCAAATTGGCTGACCAATCCACCTCGCAATTGACGAACGTTGATCCGTCTCGGTAGCTTGAACGAGCGTGGCATTGCTTCGCGGCTGACACGTTTTTGCTGATTCCAGCAGTTTTTGCACTCATTTCCGGGGGGGAGGTCTCATGCGACGTCGAGCCTTTACGCTGATCGAGTTACTGGTTGTCATCGCCATCATTGCCGTGCTCATTGCCCTATTGTTGCCCGCCGTGCAACAGGCGCGCGAGTCCGCCCGACGGACTCAGTGCAAGAACAACCTCAAGCAAATCGGGTTGGCGTTGCACAACTACGAATCGACATTCTCGTTGCTGCCGCCCGGTTTCATCGGGACGAACAATGCCTCGACCCACACGCAGATTCTCCCCTACTTCGATCAAAAAGCAGCGTATCAAGTGTTCAATTTCGACAAGGACACCAACTTGGATGTCACGAATATGACGGCGCGGCAGCAAAAGCTCGGCATGCTGAAGTGCCCCTCGCAAGTCGTCAGTCCCGCTTTCGTTTTGGGCGGTACGCAATGTCCCGCGGGTTGCGGGACGACGAATTACGTGCAGAGTCTGGGGGACAATGCCAACTATGCCACGGCCAGAGGACCGTTCGGTCGGAACGTTGGAGCGCGGTTCGCTGACTTCACTGACGGCGTGAGCACCACGGCAATGTTCGCGGAGATCCTGCTCGGTCCGTCGGACGGTTCCGCCACGACGGGTGTCGTGCCGGCTGGTGACTACAACGATTTCATGGTGGCGACGAATCTCCCCTTCGCTACCTGGGACGCCAGCGCCACCCGGGACACCATCGCCGTCCCCGAGTGCCAGAATCGAGCCACCTCCGCATTTCGGTATCGCGGCAAGCAGTATTATCGCGGGATCGTCGCAACGACATTTTACTCGCACACGCTGACGCCCAACTCCAGGCTCCGTGACTGCATTCGCGGGACGGGGATCGATCGCGGCCATCTGGCGGCGCGCAGCTTTCACACGGGTGGCGCGCACGTCGTGCTGGGCGACGGGTCCGTCAAATTCGCGAGCGATAACATTGACGACGCGGTCTGGCGCGCGGTGGGCAGCAAGGATGGAAACGATCGAGTCGGTGAGTGGTGATGCCGCTCGTCTCGGTTGCAGTGCCTCAGGCGTAATTCCACTCCACCAAGTGGCCTTCGGTTTGTCCGACCACTTGCGACTCGCCGAGTTGAAGCATTCGGTTCGACGAGTCGTTCTCTTGTTCCCCTCACCCCAGAACCCGTGTCAGGAATCATGCGTCATGCGTTCTCATTTGTGGGTCGTCGTGCTGTTGATCCTTGTTGGTCTCTCCGGTTGCGGAAAAGCTCCGGGTCCCAAGGCCGTCATTGAGAAGGTGGTTCCCGTGGCGGGCACCCTGACCTACAAGGGGCAGCCTCTCGAATACTTTCAGGTGGCGTTTCTGCCCGTGGATGGCCGCCGACCCGCGACCGGCGTCACCGATGCGGCCGGAAAGTTCAAGATGGGAACCAACAAGGCGGGTGACGGGGCGCCGCCCGGAGCCAGCAAGGTGGCCATCGTCTTCGTCGGACCCCCGTCCACCGACCCGCCCGGTCAGGAGAAAATGATCGAGGATCCCGCGCTGTTACCCCAACCGAAGGTCAAGATTCCTGAAAAGTACGGCAACCCGGAAACTTCGGGACTGACACAAGACATTCCCAAGTCGGGTCTCCCCGATCTGAAGATCGATCTGGTGGAGTAGCAGGTTGAAACTCGACTGTTCGGCATTTCCTGGAACATCCCCGCCTATCGAATGGCTCCCCGTTGAATTCAAGCCTGAAGCGCAAGCGAAGGATTCAGTCTGGTGTTTCCATTCCCTTCGCTTGCGCTTCAGGCTTCAGATTCGATTTTCAACGGCTGATCCGGTGATTCACGCGGCCCAGTCGGGCAATTCGGCCTCGAACGTCATCCGTTCCCGGGTCAACGGGTGCGAAAACGTGAGGCGGCGTGCGAGCAGGCACAGGGGCGAGGCATCGAGCGCGTGAGTCTGCGTGTCGCCCAGTTGCCGTTCGGCGAGATACGTCGGGTCGCCGACGATGGGCCAGCCGAGATGCCACAGGTGGACTCGAATCTGGTTGGTGCGGCCCGTCAGCGGAACGACCTCCAACAGCGATGTGCCGTCGGCGAACCGCTCCAGCACTCGGAAATCCGTGCGTGAAGGCAGCCCGCCCGCCTCGTCGATCTCGCGCGAACCGAGGTCGCCCGACGCGGTACTGATGGGTGCCGTGCAACGGAAGCGATCTTCGGTGGGATGTCCCTGCACGCGGGCGAAGTAGACCTTCTCGATCTCGCTCCGTTCAAACTGCGGCTGTAGCATCCCGGCGATGTGTTTCGTCCGCGAGAAGACGACGAGGCCGCTCGTGTTCGCGTCGAGCCGATGCGCCGCGCGCGGGTTATACGGGCGGTAGACCTCGCCCAGGATGTGTTGCAGCGTGTTGCGGTTGAACCGGCCGCACGGGTGCATCGGCAGCGGGGCCGGCTTGTGCAGGACGAGGATCGACGGGTCTTCGTACAGGATGCGGATGTCGGCGTTCACATCGGGTTCGATGGTCCCTGGCTGCCGTTGCAGGTAACGCTCGCCCGTGCGCACGCGATGCTCCGCCCCGACGGGCTGACGTTCCGAGTTCAACAACCGATCCTGTTCGCACCGCGTTTGCCATTCTTCGCGCGGAATGTGGTCGAAGATGCCGGACAAGCAATCGAGCAGTGTGTGCCCATCGAATTTCGTCGGCACCATCAGCGGACGGAAGTTCTCGTAGGCGACGCTGCCGGGCAGGGGCGTCGTCACGCGACGAATCGCCTCGTGGCGCGAGGCGATCGTGCGCGCCATCTGCTCCCCGGTCGTCATGAAACAGTGGGGACACGACCGGCCGGGGATGTACCGCGCGTCCTTGAGTTCGTCGGGCCGCAGCGGCGTCAGGCACGAGAAGCATTGATTGCTGGCGGTCTCCTGCAAGCTGGGATCGACGCCGACGCGCTGGTCGAAGACGAAGCACTCGCCGTCGTAGTGCGCGTCGCCGCATTCCTCGAAGTACTTGAGGATGCCGCCGTCCAGTTGGAAGATCTGTTCAAAGCCTTCGCGCTCCATGAACGGCCCGGCCTTCTCGCAGCGGATGCCTCCCGTGCAGAACATCACGATCGGCTGCCGCTTCATCTCGTCGGGAAGCTGCCGCACCGCCTCGGGGAACTCGCGAAAGTGGTCGATGTCGAGCACCCGCGCATTCCGGAACGTCCCCAGTTTCACTTCGTAGTCGTTCCGCGTGTCGAGCAGTGTGACGGGACGCCCTTCGTCCAGCCACCGCTTCAATTCGCGAGCGGCCAGCTTCGGCGAGGGGCATCGCGCCGGGTCGATCCCCTCCACGCCGAACGCGATGATCTCCTGCTTGATCTTCACCAGCATGCGATTGAACGGTTGATGCTCGCTCTCGCTGATCTTCGGCTCAAGTTTCTCCAGTCCCGGAATGCTCCGCAGTTCGGCCAGCAGCAAATCAATCTCCGCCCGCCCGCCCGCGACGAACAGGTTGATCCCCTCGGTGCTGAGCAGGATCGTCCCCTTGAGCGACCCGGCTTTGCACCGAGCGATCAATCGTTCGCGCAGCGGCTTGAGATCGGACAATGCAGCAAACTTGTAGGCGGCAATGTTGGTGATGGCGGGCATGTTCAGAGACGGGCAACGTGGAGGGCGTAAACGGAAAGATTCGAACAGACACCCACGATACTGAACGGAGACGATTCGGAGAACCGCTCGGGTGCCATCCGGACAACGCAACGGCGCAAAGACGCGAGGACGCACTGAAGAGGGAGAGTGAATTGGCACGGCAATGAACGGTGTTCACCTCCGACCCTCCTGATTCATTTTTCAACTTTGTGACTTTGCGGCTTGGCGACTTTGCGTTCAACATTTCTTAGAATGCCGCCTCTTTACGATTCCCTTCTCTGGTTTCATTGGGGTGCAGCATGTTTGGACTGCGTCGAGGCTTGGCTGTTGTCGTTCCGGTTTTGCTCTGTTCGATCAACGGCTTCGGTGCGGAGCCGGCGACCAAACAGCAGACGACCGCTCGCAAGCCGTTCAGTCTGGAGAAACGCGAGCTGTGGACGACGGGCAACATTCACGGCACGCCCGAGCCTCCCGATCCGTTCACGACGCAAAACGCCTTCCCCAAGTTGAAGCTGTTTGAGCCGCTTTCCGTGGGACTGGTTCCCGGCAGTCAGCGCTTCGGCGTGGCAACGCGGCCCGGCAAGATCTTCACGTTTGAGATCAAGCCGGATGTCGATCACGCCGACCTGCTGCTCGACATCAAGCAGACGACGTATGGCGTCGCGTTCCATCCTCAGTTCGCCCAGAACGGTTTTCTCTACGTCACGTATGTCGTCGAACCCGACAAGCCGAAGGGAAGCCGGTTGTCTCGCTTCCAGGTGAAACCGGGGCAGCCACCGGTGGCCGATCCGGACAGCGAGCAGATCATCTTGGAATGGCCGTCCGGGGGACACAACGGCTGCTGCATCCGCTTCGGTGCGGACGGCTTCCTCTATCTGGCGACCGGCGATGGCAGCGGCATCGCGGACGGATTGCAGACGGGGCAGGACATCACCGATCTGCTCGGCTCGATCCTGCGCATCGACGTCGATCATCCCGACGGCTCGCGACCGTATTCGATTCCGAAGGACAACCCGTTCGTGGGGCGAGCCGATGCGCGCGGTGAGATCTGGTCGTTCGGGCATCGTCAGGTCTGGAAGTTCAGCTTCGACAACCAGCAGCGGTTGTGGGCGGGTGAGGTCGGACAAGACCTGTGGGAGATGGTCTATCTCATCCAGAAGGGGGGCAACTACGGCTGGAGCGTCAACGAGGGGAAGCATCCGTTCCGGCCCGAACGTCCGAAGGGGCCGGGCAAGTTCGTACCGCCGATCATCGAACATCCTCACAGCGACTTCCGGTCGATCACCGGCGGATACGTCAGTCAGTCGGATCGACTCCCCGAACTGAAGGGGGCCTACATCTACGGCGACTATGACACGGGCAAACTATGGTCGCTGAAGTACTCGGGCGGCAAAGTGACCGAGCATCGCCAACTGACCGACACGCAGATCCGCATCGTCGAGTTCGCCCAGGACGGCGCGGGCGAGGTCTATCTCGTCGACTTCGCGAGCGGCGGACTGCATCGCATCGTGAAGGCTCCGCCGCAGGTCGAAACAAAACCGTTCCCGCGCAAGTTGAGTGAGACGGGTCTGTTCGCCTCGACCAAAGACCACGTTCCGGCAGCCGGACTGATCCCGTACTCGGTGAACGCACCCCTCTGGTCGGACGGGGCCGAGAAGGATCGGTTCATCGCGCTGCCGGGCGATACCAGGATCGAGTTCGATGACGTCGTCTATCCCCACGGGCCGGAGTACTCCGACGTCGGCTGGCGCTTCCCCGACGGAACGGTCCTCGTGAAGACTTTTTCATTGGAGACGGAGGCGGGGAAGGCGGCGAGTCTCAAGCGGCTGGAAACCCGCCTCCTGCAATATCGCAAGATGCCGGGGAACGACGACGAATACGGAGCGCAGTACTGGTACGGCTACACCTACGTCTGGAATGACGAGCAGACGGATGCCGACTTGCTCGCGGCGGAGGGCCTCGATCGCAAGCTGATCATCAAGGACACCGCCGCACCGGGCGGACAGCGCGAGCAGGTCTGGCGCTTCCCGAGCCGAGCCGAGTGCGCGCTCTGTCACACGATGGCGGCGAAGTACGTGCTGGGCGTGACGACTCTGCAAATGAACAAGGCCCACAACTACGACGGCAAGGTGGCGAACCAGTTGTCCGTGCTGGAGAAGCTCGGCGTCTTCCAGGACAAGCTGCCAAAGCCTCCCGCCGAGCTACCTCGACTGGCCGATTACCGCAACGAGAAGGAAAGCCTTCACCACCGAGCCCGCTCCTACCTGCATGCCAACTGCGCCCACTGCCACCGCAAATGGGGCGGCGGCAACGCCGAGTTCGAGCTGCAGGCGTCAATCCCGCTCACGCAAACCCTGGCCGTCAACACGCGCCCGGGTCAGGGGACGTTCAAACTCACCGACCCGCGCATCCTCGCCCCGGGCGAACCAAACCGCTCCCTGATCCTGGAGCGCATGAAACTCGAAGGCCTCGGCCGCATGCCCCACGTCGCCTCCAAAATCGTGGACCAACAGGCCGTCAACGTGGTCCGAGACTGGATCGCCAGCCTCAGCGACAAGACCCTCCTCGAAACCCCCGGCGCAATCCATCCCCGCTTGCCGACGAAGTGAGTCGGTGAGGGGTAGTGGACTGGGCTATTTGCACCCCCCGATGTGACTTGTTTCCGCATCGGGCGTGCCCCGGTATAAAGTGTCCATCGCGAACGGGAACGTGCGGTCGCGATGGGAAACTCGCAGGAGGCAGGTCATGAGTGTTGCGTTGGCCGATGCTTTGGAGAACGTGGAACTCGAAGAGGGGCGGACGTACCGCTGTGAGGTCCACGGTCGAAAGATCGAAGTGCGAGTCCTCACCAATCCACCGTCTTCAGGGGGCTTGTTGACTGAGGGCGTGATGCTCGATTCCAACGATGTGCGCGCACGGCTTGAGGAACTTCAAAACCTGAAGGACGGCTGGTTGGATGGCCAGGGCGTGGCACCGAGCCGCATGGGACTGGATTGGTTCGCGAAGACGATTGGTGCGAACTATCCCGCTGACTTGCCACGGCCATTCATCTATCCGACTGCGGAAGGGGGCCTTCAACTCGAATGGAGTCTCGGTGAACACGAGTTGTCGCTGGAAGTCGATCTCGCCAATCACTCCGGAACCTGGCATCGCCTCCAATTGCCGACGCAACAGGACGAGACGCGAAACATCAACCTTGACGTTGTCGCGGAGTGGAAATGGCTGGTCGATGAGATTGGCCCACTGGTGAGGGAACCGGGATGAACAGCAACACGGTGCTGCTGCGTCAGGTCCACCCGAGTTTCGTTCAGCAGGGGCGAGTCACGTCACAAGCGTTTCGTCCAACCCCCAAGGATGAGCAAAAGCTGTCAATGTACGACGGGGACCAGATCGCTCCTCAGCCCGCTCACCGGCACTACACCGAAACACTGGGCTGCGCATCCATCGGTGTGTTGGGTGTCACCGTCGCCGAATGCACGGAACTCAACTTGCCTGCCATTGCAGATCTCAAACCGTTTCCGGAACACGTCATCCTCGATTATTCTTCGTTCCCGAAGAACGTCATTGAGACCAAAGCCAAGTTGCTGAAGGCGAAAGCGGAGACTCGCGGCTGGCTGTTTGGACCAACTTGACGAACACGCCCAACGAACGATCCCCAGAGTGCAGGTTGAGGCGATTGACCTTTGATTCGCGCAGTAAATGTCGGACGGCGTTATCCCTGCGAGACCGAGTGATACAGTCGAAGAACACTTGTGAGTGAAGCCCGGTGCGGGTGATACGCGGGGTGTTCGCCAACTCTCGGCACGCAAGATTGGCGCAGGGCCATTACAATTCTTCCCATCCTCGGCATGATTGCCAATGAAGTTTTCCTACTGCGTTCTTGATCTGCGTACAAATGGGCAACACCTCTTGCTGAGGCCATGAAATGACCGCAGTAATCTTTTCCCGCGACTCTGCGAGCACGCGCTCCAACGCGGGAAATGCGGGAGAGCCATTCGGCAACTCCTGTCGCGATGCTTTCACGCGGTCGCCAAGACAGAGAATTACGACGTTTTTCGCTTCGGTGGCCAAGACTGTTGCCAGAAATGCAGCCTCTTCACGTTCAAAGAAGAATCCGTCGCTGGGTGTGATGTAGCGGGGGGTGATGAACACCGTATCCAACGGCCAATCTTTGCGTCGAAAGAGCTCGCGCAGAGCATCGATTGCGAGTTGGTCGTTTGTCGGAAGAAGCCAGCCACCGCAAGCATTGTCAAAGAGATGACCTCGGAATGGCCAAATGCTGTGACGGGACATCGTGCGTCCGAAAAGCAGTGGAATTGGAGCCACGGCACTGTTTGTGTAGATCAGGCACGAACCATCGATACTTGGATTGCTATCGACATGCATCATCAAATAATGCGCGATTGTGCTGGACTGCACGAAACACCGAGATCCCCACTTCAACTCTCCAAAAAATCGTTGAGCCGCAAATTTGCCGACATGCCACTTCTCGTAGTAATGCTCTTGGTAAAGGCGTTGAATGAACGGAGAAGCCGGAACCATTGAAAAGAGTTGCCCGTTTTGAATCAGCCCCACTTGCTGCTCTCTCAGGGCGTTGATGTCATCTCTCATCTTGATGATATCTTGTTGGTACCTGAAGTCGAATTCTTTCAACTTCCCGGTAATCTCCGCTTTGACATCGTTGAATACGTCAAGTAGCGCACTATTCGCAGGGTCATTCGCTGGCAGGCTCTTTGCGGCGATCCATTCGTCACGGAGTTGTTCCAGTTTTTGGTCAATCCCATGCAGATGTCGAGTGATGTCAGCATGCAAGGCATTCGTCATGTTTACCTCCTTGAATGTCGGACACTTCACAAAATAAACGTGCCGGCCATTCGATCCTCAAGTAGAAACGGCCCGAATGATAGACAGACCCTGTTGCATTGGGAAACGGAACTCGGAGAAAATTCGCACGGGGTAGTAGGCCCAGGCACAATTCAAAGTGCATTTTGTGCTGTATTCTGCCTTCCGTCGTCACAATCATCGAAAGACTCGGGGTTCGCCACACCTGCCGCTTGATGGCTGGGGTCGCGGGGCGTCGATCACCGCAGGATGGCCCCGGTTGCCGTCTTCGGCTACCGGGGTGGCGAAGCTGGAAGAGGTCACATCAAAACGGAGGCATCTCTTCAAACATGCTTCGTATCGCCTTGCACTCCTCGCCACTGATAACGAGGGCCGGTTCCTGGCTGTCAGTTGCATTGCTTCTTGAATTCGCCGGTGGCCGTGTCGATTTCGATCTTAATCCCCGATGTCGAAGAATGCGAAGACTTGAAGTTCGCGCTTTGTGTCTGTCAGGATTGCCGACTTGGTGATCTTGCCCGGCGTGCTGCCGGTGGCCCACCGGCGCTGGATCGTTGCTGTTCGTGCCGTCGGCAACCACGGCAGAGGTGCTTGGTCGTTTGCACAGCGGCCGGTATTCTGATCGCCGTTCAATCGGACTGTGCAACCCGACCGGATGATTAGGTTCGTCAAACGTCTCTGAGGCATCGCGTCATGCTGACCCCGTTCGAGCGACAAGCGAGTTGGCTGCATCCGCGCCGCGAATGGTTGCGGTGTGGTGCTGGCTTGGCCGTTGCGGCGGCGAGTTGGCCAGCCGCGGTGCTCGGACGGACGACTCCGTCGCATCCGCCGGAGCGATCCGTTGGGACCGCGAAGTCGTGCATTCTGATTTATTTGCTCGGTGGGCCGCCGCATCTGGACATGTTTGATCTGAAGCCGGATGCGGCGAAGGAGGTGCGCGGGCCGTTTTCGCCGATCGCGACCAATGTGGCGGGAATTCAAATCTGTGAGCTGCTGCCGCAACTGGCCCGGATCACCGACAAGTTCGCGTTGATCCGCTCGGTCAGCCATCCGAACAGCAATCACACGCCGATGATTTACTACACGCTGACCGGGCGGCCGACTGCTCAGCCGCTGGAGGACAACGACATTCGCCCGCCGTTGCGCAGCGACTTCCCGCACGTCGGTTCGGTGTTGGCCAAGTTCAAGCAGGGGGTGACGTCGCTGCCGGGATACATCGCTCTGCCGGAACTCGCGATTCGCAGCAGCACGAAGGGGGAGTTCAAGCGGGCTCGCAGTCCGTTGCGAGGCGGCGGTGCGGGGTTCCTTGGCACCAAGTTTGATCCGCTGTCCGTGAACGGAGAACCGGGGACGCGCGAGGCGATTCCGGCGCTGGCTCTTCCCGACGGAGTTTCTGCCGACCGGTTGGAGTCTCGCGCCACGTTGCTGTCGTTGCTCGATCATCCCGCGCGATCGTCGTCCGCGCGAGCCATGTGCGACATTCAGCAACAGGCGGTCTTGCTGACGGGAGCCGCCAATCGCGGGACGCTCCCCGCGTTATCGCTCGACGATGAACCGGCCGAGTTGCGCGATCGGTACGGCCGCCATCGCTTCGGCCAGACGATGCTGCTGGCGAGACGACTGGCCGAGGCGGGCGTTCCGATGATCTCGATTCACTTCAACGAGATGACCGTCTGCGACGGCTGGGACACGCACAGCAACAACTTCGACGCGCTCAAAAGCGAGCTGCTGCCGATGGTCGATCAGTCGCTCTCCGCGCTGCTGGAAGACCTCGACCAGAGAGGCCGGTTGGACGAGACGCTGGTCGTTTGCCTGGGTGAGTTCGGCCGGACTCCGAAGATCAATGGCAACGCTGGCCGAGACCACTGGGGCGACTGCAGTTCCACGTTGCTGGCCGGCGGCGGCATTCGCGGCGGACAGGTGCTGGGCGCGTCCGACTCGATCGGAGCGTATCCCGTCTCCGACAAAGTGGACCCCGTCGATATTCACGCGACGCTCTACCACTGCCTCGGTCTGGAACCCGAACTGAAGATCTACGACGAACTCCAACGCCCGTGGGACGTCTCCACCGGGCAAGTCCTCTCGCGGCTGTTGTAACTCACCAAGGAGAACATGATGACGACCCGACGAAGCTTTCTGAAAACCGCAGCCGCCGTTGCCGCGGCGACCACATTGCCGAATTGGTTCTTGGAGGAGTTGGCCACGCCGCTCGCCCACGCCGCTGACGATCAGCCGGCAATCGCACTGGTCGGTTGCGGTGGCATGGGGCGCGGCGACGCCAGGAATGCTTCGCGGTTCGGCCGAGTTGTCGCCGTGTGTGATGTCGATGACAACCAAATCGCCGAAGCGAAGAAGCTGTGGCCTGACGCGGAAGGTTACAAAGACTTTCGCAAGGTGATGGATCGCCAGGACATTCAAGCGGTCGTCTGCGGCACCGTCGATCATTGGCACACGCTGGTCTCGCTCGCCGCACTGCGATCGAAGAAAGACGTGTACTGCGAGAAGCCGTTGACGCTGACCATCGCCGAGGGGCAGCACCTGGTCAAAGCCGTTCGCGACACTGGCCGCCTCTTGCAGACGGGCAGTCAACAGCGGAGCGACAAGAATTTTCGCCTGGCCTGCGAACTCGTGCGCAACGGGAGGGTCGGCAAGCTGAAGCACGTCTCGGTCTGGTTGCCCAGCGGTCGGCGCGAAGGGCCGTTCAAGACGGCGACGCCTCCCGCCGGGTTCGATTGGAACATGTGGCAGGGGCCGACGCCGGAAGTCGACTACGTTCCCGAACGGACACACGTCACGTTTCGTTACTGGTGGGACTATTCCGGCGGCACGATGACCGACTGGGGCGCGCATCACAACGACATCGCGCTGTGGGGCATCGGTGCCGAGCGCAGCGGTCCCGTCTCCGTCGAAGCGAAGCCGAAGATCGAAATGATCCCCGGCGGCTTCAGCGCCTTCAGCGAGTACGCCGTCGAATACTCCTACGCGAACGGCGTCACGCACTCGTGCCACAGCACGGCCGCCAATGCCTGGAACGGTGCCGTGCTGGATGCGAAGGGCCAACAGCATGGCGTGAAGTTTGAGGGTTCCGACGGTTGGATCTGGGTGACTCGCGGCAAGATCGAAGCCAGCGATCCCGAATTCCTGACCACGCCGCTGCCGTCGAACGCAGTTCGGCTGGCCGAGAGCAACGACCACATGGGCAACTTCTTCGAGAGCATCAAGTCGCGCAAGCCCCCGATCTGTGAAGCCGAAATTGGCCACCGCTCGGCGACCGTCTGCCATCTCGGCGTGATCTCGCTGCGTCTGGGTCGCAAACTGCAATGGGATCCGCAGGCCGAGCAATTCGTCAACGACCCCGAAGCCAACCGCTGGCTTGTCCGCGAACTTCGCAAGCCGTGGAGTTATGAGTGGGTGTGACGCACCGGACGGCGGGGCGGCACGTACCGTTGCATCACGGGCAGGTAAGAAACCTGCCCCCACGTTTGGCAGGCCGGTCGGCTTCCGGCTATCAGTTGCAGCGTTTCTTGAATTCGCCGGTGACCGTGTCGATTTCGATCTTGTCGCCGATTTCGACGAAGGCGGAGACCTGAAGTTCGTGCTTCGTGTCCTTCAGGATCGCCGACTTGGTGATCTTGCCCGACGTGTCGCCGCGGGCGACCGGTTCGGTGTATTCCACTTCGCGGATGATGGTCTTGGGCAGGACCACGGAAATGGAACGGCCTTCGTAGAACGTGACTTCGCAGATGTCCGTCATGTCGGGAGCCAGGAATTTCTCGATGTCCGACAGGCTTTCGGAGTCGATTTCGTACTCGTTGTATTCCGAGTCGACGAACACGTGGTTCGGCGCCGCGAAATAGGAATACTTGCAGTCCTTCTTGTCGAGGATCACGCCTTCCAGTTTCTCGTCGGCCTTGAAGATCAGTTCCGAAATGCGGCCGGTCAGCAGGTTCTTCGTGCGGGTCTTGACGACGGACGCGTTGCGGCCGGATTTGTTGACCTGTGCCTTCAGGACCACGACCGGAGAATTCTCGACCATGATGACGTTGCCCGACTGAAGGTCGGCGGCGATCTTGACACTCATTGCGCTGTTCCCATCCTGCCTGTCGAAGTGAAGAAGTCGCATCGGCCCTCTGTGGCCCAGACGCGCGGCAACGTGCGAAGGCGTGTGCCTCATTTTCCATGCACGAAGCGGGCCAGATTGTTGGCCAGATCACCCGATCGGTCAAGCTGGTTGGCCCAGACTTTGCCGTGCCGCTGAAGGGAATGGCGGTTGGCGATGTAATCTCGCCAGGCCGCGTCCATGTCTCCGGTGCCATTCCACGCGTGCCAGCAGCGCCGCACAACGTCTGATTCTGAATCTTCGAGTTCGTCGAGATATCGCGTCAAGAACGCCTCCAGCTTGACGAGATGCGCGTGCTCCGCCTGCGGGTAGATCTGCCACACGAACGGCCGTTCGGCCCATTGGGCTCGGACGAAGGAGTCCTCTCCCCGCACGAAATTCACGTCGCAGGCCCAGAGCAGTCGGTCGTAGCGGGGTTGAGGCAGGAACGGCAGGGCCTGCACCGTCAGCGAGCCTCGCCGAAGTGGCGTACCCGGCGAGAGTACCTTTCCGAACCAACGGGCAATCTGTTCGGTGGCAGCGCCGGGCGAAGCCATGACGAGCACGGTGGCGGAGCCGTCAGCCCAACACCGAAGCAATTCCGTCAGTGCCGGGTTGTCGTAACAGAAGAGCGAAATGCGCAGCTCATCGTCGAGGGAGGGAGCCACCCCCAGACTGCGCCAGAATTGCGCCGCGGCTGTGGGATCGAACGCGGTGCGCGCGGCAGGGAGGTCGCGTTCTCGCAACAGTCCGCCCGTCCGGGGAGTGAAGCCCGGAAAGAAGAAGTATGTTGTGAGTGGCCATCTCGGGTGAGGCGACGGCAGCAGATGGCAGTCGTCCACCCAGGCTTCGGCGCTGAGGTATTCCAGGTTGATCCACACCGGAGCCACGGGCCGCCGAGCCATTGCGGCGACGTAGGATGCCGGAAGTTCGCAGGCAAAGGCTTCGACAACGACGTCAGCCACCGCCACGGCGGGGAAGTCGGACGGCCAGTGACGAATCTCGATCGCGCCAACCTGCTGCTCGGCGGCGTCGGTGGAAATGGAGGGGCACAGACACGCAAAGCTTTCGAGCTTGTCGATCCACAACCTCACGTGGGCCTCGTGCTCATCGGCCAACTGTTGAGCCAATCGCCAACAGGTGCCGATGTCGCCGAAGTTGTCCACCACCCGGCAAAAGATGTCCCAGCGCCGCATGTTCTTCCCGATGATTGAGAGTCTGCTACCGCAGCGCCTGCACGCGAACGGGCCTTGGCCCAGATTATTCATGAGGCTGTAGCTGAGTTCGCAAGAACTCAGTTCGTGATCGTGAGTTGGGCTGAGTTCTTGCGAACTCAGCTACATGCAGGCTGCGACTGTTCCTCGAGGGAGCATGAATAATCCGGGCTGGCGTTGTTGCATCAGTCCAATGCCCTTCGCAATGACGATGACCGAAGTCCTTCCGAACCAACGAGACCAGGCACACCCACGCCGGTCGCACGCGCTACGGCCAGAGCGGGCGGTTTGACTCCACAAACTCCGCGGCCCAATGGTAGTGGTCGAGCAGTCCTGTCGTGTCGCGTCCCAGCAGACGGTACGCGGCATAAATCGCTTCGATGGTCGCGAGGCCCCCGTCCGGGTCGGCACTCACTTTGGAAGTGCGCGGATAGGCCGTGGCGACCGGCGGCAGGCTGCGGATCGGAATGGCGGCGAACATCCGCTCCATCGGCTGCACGTGACGCCACGTCCCATCGAGCACGAGCAGTCCCGACGCGGCATCGGCCTCACTCAACAACGGCCCGCCCAGTCCGAGCCTGACATAACCGCTCAATTCGTAGGGCATGCGTGGAAAGTTGCAGAAGGCGAAGCCGTCGCGTTGCCGCAGCGCGCGGACGGTGCATTTCTTCCGCCGCTCGCGCGGGTGGACGACGACCACAGTGGGGGGAGGGACAAGAAGAGGGACAAGGGGACAAGGGGACAAGGAGAGGGGGGGACGAAGAGATGTAGTTTTCTCCTTCCCCCCTCCCCTTGTCTCCTTGTCTCCTTGTCCCCTTGTCATTTCCCACGCCTTCCCGCGAGTGTCACTCAAACGGGCGAGAGGCTACATTGACCGCGTCTCTTCCGGCAAGGAACCGTCTCGGATGTCGTCGTTGATCGTTCTGTGTCCCCAGTGTCTGACGTGGGCCGAACCGCAGGCGGACCGCTGCACCGAATGCGGTGTCGTGGTGGACGTCGATGCGCCCGATCCCGACGGGGAGTCGCTCTCTCTGCGGTTGGGGGAGACGCTGCGTGAACTCGGACCCATCCGCCTCGATCGCAGTGGCTGGCCGAGTCTCGGTCGCCTGGTGGCGACGAGTGCGGGATTACTGTTCCTGCCCGAGTTGCGCGCGCGGCCGAATGGTGCGATCGAGCCTTGTGCCGGGGAGCCGGATTCTGCCGCCGGGTGGGCCGCGCCGCTGAGTCTTTCGTGGTGGTGGCCGCAGCGCACACCGGCGTCGTCATTCCATCCCACGAGATCGGTTTCGGCAGACGTTGCGGAGGAGACGGCGTCACCGCCGCTGTTTCAGAGGCTGCTCGACGCGCCGGGCGGCTTGTTTGTCGCGCGGGCTTCCGTGGGACGTCTGCTGGCGCGCTGGAACCACCTGCAAATCGAGCGGCGTCCGGCACGCAGCGTGACGTTCCGACCCGCGCCCCGCGGTGCAACGGTCGGCGAATTGTTGAAACAACTGCGCGAGCTGTCCGCGTGGCGTGGTGTATAAGCCTCCCAGCGGGAACTCGCGACTCGAAGCAATCACCTCCGTCTTACCGCCACCTCAAACCGGCTGCCGTCTCACCAGACGAACGGGGCGAGAGAGCAAGTCAGTCACCAATCATGCGAATCGGAAATGTGTCCGTTGCCCATTCGATCACGCTCGCGCCGATGGAGGAGCACACGAACTATCCGTTTCGGCTGCTGTGCAAGCAGCTCGGGGCGAGTCTCGTCTGCGGCGAGCGGGTCGATGGGCGCGACGTCGCCAAGCGAGACCGCCGCGCATTGAAGCTGCTCCACACAACTCCGTCCGAGAAACCGGCGGTTGGCCAGATCAGCGGCAACGATCCGTATGAAATGGCCGAGGCGGCGAAGGTCGTCGCCGAACAGGGTTTCTCGATCGTCGATCTCAATTTTGAATGTCCCATCCGCCGGCTGCTCGGGCGGGGCGAGGGAGGAGCGTTGATGGCCGATCCTCCCGCGATCGCGCGGCTCGTGGCGGCGGTCGTCAAAGCGGTCGATATTCCGGTGACGTTGAAGATCCGCACGGGACCGGACGCCGAGCGCGAGACGGCGGTCGACGTCGCGCGGCTCGCCGAACAGGCGGGAGCGGCCGCCGTGGACGTTCACGCGCGCAGCGTCGCTCAAAGTTACGTCGTCGGCCCCGACTGGTCGGTCGTGGCGCGAGTCAAACAGGCGGTGCAGGTGCCGGTCCTCGGCAGCGGCGGCGTGCGCGAGGCGGTCGATGCGATCCGCTTCCTCAAGGAGACCGGAGCCGACGGCGTGGCCATCGGGCGCGGCTGCCTCGGCAATCCGTGGATCTTTCAACAGGCGCGGGCGCTCGTTCTCGGCGGAGCCACCATCGCGCCCCCCAACGTCGGCGAGCGGGCCCGCGTGCTGCTGCAACTCGTCGAGGGCGAGTTCGACTTTTACGGCAGCCATCTCGCCGTGAAGCGACTCCCCCGCGTGGCCTGCTACTTCGCCAAGTTCCTCCCCGACTTCGCCTCGTTCCGCGATGACATCCAGCGCGTGAAGAACTTTCCGGAGTTCAAGCGGCTGGTCCGCGAGCATTTCACCAGGTCGTGATCTCCGAGAGCGTCACCGTACGATTCTCGTTCTTCTCGGAGCGGGGCGGCGTCAGCCCCCTGGTTCTTGGGCGTCAGCCCTCTCTTCGA
>JANODP010000499.1:0-4402 GCA_031412755.1 Schlesneria sp.
ATCGACGATTACCGGGGCCTCGTCTTTCAGTCACCGCTGTTGGTGGTCTGCATGGGGTTGTGCCTGTTCAGCCTGGTCGGTCTGCCGCCGCTGGGTGGTTTTTACGGCAAGTTCTTCATCTTCGCCGCGGTGTTCGACGCCACGCAGGTTCACTGGTTCATGTGGGTCGTGCTGGCGGCGGGCGGATTGAACACGGTGCTCAGCCTGTTTTATTACATCAACGTGCTGAAGGTGATGTGCATGCAGGATCGCCCGGCCCACGCCCGGCCCGTGTTGCTGACATCTCAATCGTCCGCCGGTCTGTATGTGATGCTGGTTTCGGCGATGGTGCTGGTGCTGGGGATCTGGGTGCAACCGCTGAGCCTCGTCGCCCATCGCGCGGCCGAGGCGCTGTTCTGATCGTTTCGCCCTAAGCTTGAGATTTCGGGATTGGAATTCGTTTGGTGTTCGGTTCTTGAGATTTGGATTTTCTTCGGCGCACACATGGCCCGCATTCAACACAACGCGAAACTGAACCAACTGGTCGTCGATCTGGGACGCAGCCTGCTGCAGTTCACGGGCGAGGTCAGTCCGTGGACGCCCGCCAACGCCGTGGCCGCGCGAGACGCGGTCGCCCGTCTGGTCGGCCAACAGCAGCGCGATGTCACCCGCCTGACCGACCTGCTCGTCGCACGGGGCTGCCCGATCGACTTCGGCATGTACCCCGCCGACTTCACGGATCTCCATTTTGTGTCGCTCAAGTCGCTGTTGCCGCGCATCATCGCGAGTCAGGAGGCCCTCGTCGCCGAACTCGACGAGGCGACGCACACCTGCATCGACGATCCGGAAGCGGTGACCGTCCTCGGTGAGATCCTGTCCTCCGAGCGGGCCGGCACCGCAGAACTGAAGACGCTCAAGGCGTAGGTTCGCAATCGTCATCGATGAGACTTATGGGAGTCATGAGACTGATGAGTCTTGTCGCTCATTTGTACCCTACGTCCCCTGAAATGCTCGCGTGACGACAACAACCCGGCGATGGAATGACGTTCATCCCCGGGACTTGGAACTGCGCCTGACGGAGTCGCGACGATGGAATGGATCGACACGCACTGCCATCTCGACGAGGAATCCTTCTCGCAGGACTGCGATGAGACGATCCAGCGGGCGGTCGATGCCGGTGTGACGACGATGCTGGCCATCGGCATCACGCTCGACAGTTGCCGCCGCGTGATCGAGCTGGCCCGGAAGTACGACGGCGTTCATGCCATCGTCGGCCTGCATCCCAATTACATTGCCGCCGCACAGCCGGGTGACTGGGAACAGATCGTCGAACTGACGAAGGCCCCAAAGGTGGTGGGCCTCGGCGAAACGGGCCTCGACAAATACTGGGACCACTCTCCGATCGAGTTGCAGGCCGAGTACTTCGATCGGCATTTGGAATTGTCTCGGCAACTCGATCTGCCGTTCGTCGTCCATTGCCGCGAGGCGGAGGCCGATGTGGTCGCTCAGTTGCGACGACATGCCGCGCGCGGCCCGCTGCTGGGCGTGATGCACGCCTTCTGCGGTTCCGCCGAGACGGCGGCGGCGTGCCTCGACATGGGGATGCACCTGTCGTTTGGCGGCATGGTGACGTTCAAGAAAAACGAAGCCCTGCGACAGGTCTCGATGACGGTTCCGCTGGACCGAATGCTGGTCGAAACCGATGCGCCGTACCTGGCCCCGACGCCGTTCCGGGGAAAGCGCAACGAACCGGCCCACGTCCGGCTGACCGCCGCCTGCCTCGCCGAGTCGCGCGGCATTTCCAAGGAAGAGGTCGCCGCCGCGACCACACAGAATGCCCGACGTTTGTTCCGGCTGGCGTAAGGTGGGTAGAAGCAGGGATCGGACTTGGACGATGGGCGAGAGCCCGGATTATTCATGGCCTCCTCATGCAGGCATCGGACTGCCGCACACTAACCCGAAGTGTAAGCGAGGGCGAACTGTGACGGCGCCCTCGCTTACACTTCGGGTTAGTGTGTTACCGTGAATAATCGGGGAGAGCGCCCATCCTTCATTTGAAAGCAGCCAACATGGCCGGGAAGGAATCTCGCGAAGTGCTGGGCCAGGGAAAGTTCCTGCGGCTCGTCCGTGAGGGCCGTTGGGAATTCGTCGAACGATCCAACGCGCGCGGCGCCGTCGCGGTGATCGCCGTCACGGACGAGCGCGAGTTCATTCTGACCGACCAGTTCCGCCCCGCCGTCGGCTGCCGCGTGATCGATCTGCCGGCCGGTCTGAGCGGCGACGTGAAGGGACAGGAGGACGAAGCCTTCGCCGTGTCGGCCCAGCGCGAGTTGATCGAGGAGACCGGCTATCACGCCGGGAAACTGGAGCACCTCGCCGACTGCCCTTCCTCGCCGGGACTGGCCTCCGAGATCATCTCCTACTTCTTCGCGACCGGTGTCACGCGCGTTGAGGCGGGAGGCGGCGTCGAGCACGAACAAATCGAAGTCCATGCGCCCAAGCTCCGCACGATCAAGAAGTGGCTTATCCAACAGGTGGCCGCTGGCAAGCTTGTCGATCCCAAGGTTTACGCCGGGCTGTACTTCATCGCGTCGAGCCTGCGGAAATGACAGACTCCACAACAAACCACCCGAGTGGAAACCCGTTCACCGGCTTTGTGCTGGGAATGGCCGTTGGAGATGCGCTCGGATTGCCGCGTGAAGGATTGTCGCCTCGTCGCGCACGACGTTTATTCGGTGGCCCACCGCTGCGCCACCAGTTTGTTTTCGGGCGAGGCATGGTCAGCGACGATACCGAGCATCTGTGGCACACAGCGCAGGCACTGCTCGAAGCGCCAGGCGATCCGTCTCAATTCACACGGCGCCTTGCCGGGCGATTACGTTGGTGGCTCGCGTGCCTGCCTGCGGGAGTCGGTCTCGCCACGGCGAGGTCGATCATCCGGCTCTGGCTGGGCTGGTCGCCCGAACGGAGCGGCGTTCTCTCGGCTGGTAACGGACCTGCGATGCGGGCCGGTATTCTCGGGTTATGCCTGCACAACGATGAGGAGCAACTACGGGTTTTCGTTCGTGCCTCAACGCGGCTGACACATACCGATCCCCGCGCCGAATCCGGTGCGATGATGGTTGCCCTCGCCGCTCGGGAATGTTTCCTGAATCGAGCGACCTCTCTGGACCGCAATCGCATCGTCGGACTTCTTCGCGCCGAGAGTCATCACGCCGACTGGGATCGAGCATTTGAAGTTTTGGCTGGTGCATTGGACAACGAAGAAACTGCCGCACAGTTCGCCGCGAGACTCAACCTGCAACGGGGGATCTCCGGCTACATCGTCTGGACTGTGGCAACGGTATTGTTCTGTTGGTTGCGCTGGCCGGGTGAGTTCCGTCGTCCGGTCGAGGAGATCATTTTGCTCGGCGGTGATACGGATACAACGGCGGCCATCTTGGGAGGTCTCTGTGGAGCAGCCAACGGCGAAGATTCGATTCCCACCGAATGGATCGATCGGATCGTCGACTGGCCGGTCGGTCGTTTTCTCCTGAGAGACCTTTCATTACGCCTGGCAGGAAGGTTTGGGATGCGGCAGCCGTCTCAAGTTCACCTGGTTCCGAGGATGGACCGTTTCTTTCCTCGTTTTGGATTCCACCTGGCCGTCCTCCTGCGAAACCTCTGTTTCTTGCTGATCGTGCTGGCGCACGGCGCCCGTCGGCTGTTGCCGCCGTATTAGCGCACGGCATTCAGAAGTTCGCGGAGTTCTCCATGAACCTCACCCGTCTGGCGGATGACCAGCGCCGGGTTGCGGGCGTAAAACGAGATCGAGCCTTTGCCGCCGTTTTGCTTCCAGGAGTCGGGAGCAATCGTCGTCACGATCAGGTTGATCAGTTGCTGCCCGGCGAAGGCGATTGCGCCGCCTCCGGCCTGCGAGTCGGTCGTGCCGCGTCGCGCGGAAAGACGCTGTTGGGCGAGTTCATGCTTGCGCTGCTCGCGCAGCAGTTCTTCGAGTTGTTTGACGAGGCGGCTTTGCAGCGTCTGCCGCATCCGGGTTCGTTCGCCGCGCGGCAGGGCTTCGAGGTGTTCGAGGTTCACGTAGAGTGAGACCAAGCGCGGAACAGCCTCTTCCGGCAGCGGCTTGGCTCGCTCGGCGGTGGCCAGCAGTGCAGCTTGGTACTCGTCGCGCCACTGGTCGGCGGAGAGAGGTGCGTGCGGACCGATGAGGGCGGCGGTGACGAGCAGGGCGTAGGACATGGCGGACTCCCGAAGTTGGACGAGAGTCTATCAAACGTGATGCCGACTCGGCAGCCGGGTTGATTCAGATGCTGGAGCGGACCTCACATCATGCTTGTGCCATGACTCGGCCCTCACCCCCCGCCCCCCTCCCCCGAGGGGGGCGGGGGGCCGGACAATGGAACGAAAAACCGACCCTCACGGG
>JANODP010000500.1:0-12220 GCA_031412755.1 Schlesneria sp.
AACGTAGGGTGGGACCAGCTCGCTTCGAGCGCCGGCCCACCATGAAGAAACTTCGAGAATTGCTGGTGGGCCGGCGCGGCGAAGCGCCGCTGGTCCCACCCGATATCCTGCCCAGCTTCAAAAAGGCATTGGCCCTGCGGAACGAGGCGGTCGTACTTTCGGTTCGGCTCGGTTCTGCCTAGACTCGGACGAATGAGCTTCCAGAGTGCCATTCATCAAGTCTTGTCCATCGCCGCCCGCCGGGTTGTCGTCCCGGCGTATGCGAGAAAGTTTCGGCGGTTTGAGCGATTGCTCCACGAGGCTCGCCGCGTCCAGCAGGAGATGCTGTTCGGTTGGATTCGACGCTGCCGGGAGACCCGGTTCGGACGCGACCACGGATTCGGCGAGATCAATTCGCTCGCAGACTATCGCCGCCGAGTGCCGATCTCGCGCTATGACTATTTCGCTCCGTATATCAACGCGGTCGCGAGCGGTGAGTTGGGAGCCCTCTTTCCATCCGACGAACGTGTCGAGCGGTTCACGATCACGACGGGCAGCACCGGGACTCCCAAGCTCAATCCGGTCACGCCCACGTGGCTGAAGGAGTATCGCAAGGCGTGGGACTTGTGGGGGAGCAAGATGTTGTACGACCACCTGCCCAAGGTGGGAGACAAGATCCTGCAGGTGATCGGTTCGTGGGACATGGGCCGCACGCCGGGCGGCATTCCGATCAGCATGGTCAGCGCGCTGCTGGCCCGTCATCAGCACCCGCTGGTCCGGCCGTTCTACGCGATCCCGAACGAAGTCACCGACATTCGCGATCCGGTCTCGCGCTACTACGCGACGCTGCGACTGAGCGTGGCCGAGCGGATCGGGCTGATCGTGTTGATGAACCCGGGCAACCTGCTGCGCCTGGCACAACTCGGGGATGAGCATCGCGAGTCGCTGATCCGCGACATCCGAGACGGCACGCTTTCGACCGCGTACGAGATTCCGGCCGCGATCCGCGAGAAGCTGGCTCCGCGCATCCAGCGCACGAACGCGGCGCGGGCTCGCGAACTGGAACAGATCGTCGAACGAACCGGCCGACTCCATCCGAAGGATTATTGGACTCGGCCGATCATCGCCTGCTGGTTGGGGGGAACGGCCGGTTATCAGGCGAAGTATCTGCCCGAGTATTTCGGCGATTGCCCGATGCGCGATCAGGGGTTGGTGTCGAGCGAGGGGCGGCACACGATCCCGATCGAAGACGGCAAGCCGCAGGGAGTGCTGGCGATCACGACCGGCTTCTACGAGTTCCTGCCCGTCGCGGAGATCGATTCCGCGCAGCCGGTCGCCCTGGAAGGCCACGAATTGGAGGTCGATCGCGACTACTACATCGTGATGACCACCTACAGCGGATACTTCCGGTTCAACATCGGCGACATCGTTCGCTGCCGAGGTTTCGTCGGGCAGGCTCCGCTGTTGGAGTTCCTTCAAAAGGGAGACCGCTGCGGTGATCTGGAGGGCGAGAAAGTCACCGAGCATCAGTTCCTCGAAGCGGCCAGCGCGGCGGCGGTGGAGTTGGGAATTCGGCTGGGATTCGTGACCGCGGTCCCCTCGCGACCCGGCCGCGAACTGGCCTGCTACCAGATCATCATCGAGCACGGCGATCTGCCCGACATCGGCCTCGCACGCCGATTTCTCGAAGAGACGGATCAACGGTTGCGCGCGAGCAATTTTTTGTATTCGGCCCGTCGGCGCGAGAAGGTGCTCGGACCGCCGAGGCTCGTGCGCATTCCGACCGGTGCCTGGGGACGGCACGTTCAGGCCGAGATCGAGCGTCGCGGCACAGGCGAGGCGCACTACAAGCATCCCGCGCTGGTTCAAGATGTTACGTGGCTCGAACGATTCGAGGCCGTGGACCGGGTCGAACTGCCCACCGGGTGAGCAAACTGGACGACCCTCCCGGTCGGCAGTTCTTTTCCGAATGAGCCGTCCGAGCCGGTCAGTGAACTTGGTTCTGCCCGGCGGAGTGGCTACGCTTTGTCCACTCTCTCTTCAAGAAGCGCAAGGAGGTGGAGCGAGTTTGACCACTCTGGCAGTGGCACTTCTGATTGGCCTTCAACTAGAACTGTCATCCGTGAGCATCGGTCCCGCAGGCTGGAATCGAACTTTTCGTGGCGCGATGACGGCGTTTGCCCGATTTGCGGCGATCCCGTATTACCAGCGAAAGTTGCGACGGTTTGAAGCCGGGTTGGAAAGGGCGCACAGCGTTCAACGTGCGTCGCTCTTCAAGAAGCTCCACCGCTGTGCAGACACTCGCTTCGGGCGGGATCACGGCTTCGCACAGATCTCGACGGTCGAGGAATTTCGACGTCGCGTCCCGATCTCGGCCTATGAGTATGCGGCCCCCTACATCACCGAGGTGAGCGAAGGGCGGCTCGACGCGCTCTTCCCCCCCGGAGAGCAGTTGTTGGCGTTCGCCTGCACCACCGGGACGACCGGGAAGCCCAAGTTGAATCCCGTGACGCGGACCTGGTTGCGCGAGTACCTCCGCTCGTGGGAGGTCTGGGGCGTGAAGGCGATCGTCGAACATCCCGAGATGATTGGGAACACGGTGCTCCAACTGGCGGGGCCGGGCGACCTGGACCGCTCGCCGAGCGGCCTGTCCATTGGAATGGTGAGTTCGATCGCGTCGAAGTTTCAGAACCGCGTCTATCGTTCGTTCTACGCGGCTCCGTCGGAAGTCTCGGACATCCATGACTCGGTGGCCAAGTACTACACGACGCTGCGAATTGCGATGACGTCCCAGGTCGGGTTCGTGGTGGCGATCACTCCGGCCAACCTGCTGCGGGTGGCGGAAACCGGGCACGTGCATCGCGAGCAACTGATCCGCGACATTCACGACGGCACGCTGTGCAGGAGCCTCGATGTCCCCGAGGCATTGCGGCGGAAGCTGGCCCCTGCCATTGGGGTCCGGCGGCCCGGGCGGGCGCGGGAGCTCGAACAGATCATCGAGCGCACCGGGACGCTGTACCCGAAGGATTATTGGCCGCTCTCGCTCGTCTCCTGCTGGCTGGGCGGCACGATCGGGTATCAGTCGCGCGATCTGCCGCGGTACTACGGAACGACCCCCGCGCGCGATCTGGGACTGGTCTCCACCGAAGGCCGGCACACGATCCCGCTCCACGACGACCGCCCGGAAGGGGTGCTGGCCGTCGATGGTTCCTACTACGAATTCGTGCCAGTTGAAGAACGGGGATCGCCCCACGCGCGGACCTTCGAGTGCCACGAATTGGAGCGGGGCCGCGAGTACTACCTCGTCATGACCACGTCGAGCGGACTGTATCGCTACGACATCGGCGACGTGGTGCGCTGCCAGGGCTATGTCGGTCAGGCTCCGGTGCTGGAGTTCCTCCACAAGGAAGGACAATGCGCCGACATGGAGGGAGAAAAGGTCAGCGGCAATCAGGTGGCGCAGGCGGTGCAGGTCGCCTCGCGCGAACTGAACCTGTGCATCGACTGCTTCATGGCCGTTCCCGTGCGTCGCAACGGGCAGATCCCGTACTACGCGCTGCTGGTCGAGCAGCCCGTCATCGAAGATGCCTCGGTCGCCCGTCAGTTCATCCGGATCGTCGACCGGGAACTCGTCCAGCAAAACGTGATGTATGCGGGCAAGCGGAATGACAGTTACATCGACGCCCCTCAACTGGTGCGACTCGCGCCGGGCACCTGGAGGGACTACATGGCCGCGGAAACCCGTCGTTCCGGAACGGGCGACTCGCAATACAAGCACCCCGCCCTGGTCCCCGACACGTCCATGCTGGACCGCTTCCAGCCCATGGACACGGTCACGCTCTGAGAGAACAGTCGAGGGCCATCGCCGCCCGTTGAGGAATCCCATGAAACAACTCTGTTTGTTGGTGCTCCTGGCAGCGACCTGCGGCTCCGTTGTGATCGGGGCGGAACCGGTGGTGATCAATGTCTGGCCGAGCAGGCCGCCCGGTGAGACGAAGGAACTGGCCCCCGAGGCCGACCAGACGAAGCCTGAGGACAAGCTGATCGCGGGACGCCGGATCATCAAGCTCGGCAATGTTTCCACGCCACAAATCGCGATCTATCGACCGTCTGCCGACAAGGACACCGGCACGTCGGTCGTGATCTGTCCCGGCGGAGGGCATCACATTCTCGCGTACGACCTGGAAGGGACGGAGGTCGCGACGTGGCTCAATGACATCGGCGTGACGGGCATCGTGCTGAAGTACCGGGTGCCGTTTCGCGACCCGGACAAGCGCTGGCAAGCCGCTGTGCAAGATGCTCAACGCGCGATGAGCCTCGTTCGCAGCAGGGCCGCCGAATGGAAGCTCGATCCCCAACGGATCGGGATGCTGGGATTCTCTGCCGGTGGCCAGGTTGCCGGTTTGGTCTCGATCTTCAACGAGCAGCGTCAGTACGAGCCGGTGGATGATGTCGACAAGGTTGCCTGTCGGCCCGATTTCGCGGTGCTCGTCTATCCAGGCGGCTTCGAGGAGAAGGGCCAGCCGAAACTGCGCGACGAGGTGAAGGTTACCAGGGAGTCACCACCGATGTTCTTTGTGCATGCCTACGACGATGGCGTGACCGTGTTGAACACGCTGCTGTTCGCCGCCGAGTTGAAGAAAGTGGGCGTGACTGCGGAAGTGCATGTCTATGCGACGGGTGGCCACGGTTACGGCTTGCGGCATGTCGAGGGGCAACCCGTGACCGACTGGCCCCAGCCCTGCGCGGCTTGGTTGAGAACCATGCACTTCATCAAGTGAAGACTCAACAGCTCTTGTCGTTCGCGGGGAAGGACCGCGCCCGAAGGCCATATTTTTTGGATCAGCCACGTTGAAGGGGGCTCCCATGCCGAACGACAGCTTCTTCGCCATCGACACGTCCGAGCAACCTTGGGAAGAACGCTTCAACGAGAAGCTCGGTCGGGCCTTGTTTCGCAAAAACCTCTACACCGACTCGGGCACCGGGGCCGAGATCCGGCTGGTTCGCTATCCGGCGGGAGTCATCAATCCCAGTCACACGCATCCGTGCGGGCACGGCATGTATGTCCTGGAGGGGACGCTGGTGACTCACAAGGGCTCGTTCGGCCCCGGGACGTTCGTGTGGTTTCCGGAAGGGGAAGTCATGGAGCATGGAGCCAGTGCCGCCGGTGACGTGACGGTCCTGTTCATCACGAACAAGAGCTTTCGCATCGATTACGTCGACGATCAACGCGCTTGACGTCGGGGACTCGTTGGACACAGGCGGAGCGTCGCTCGAATTCTTGGGGTCTTCCCGAAGTACATCGGCGGATCTTGCCGCAGGCGGTCTCGCACGGCAGGTCCCGGCGATTTCTGGGGGGCGCGTCGCCTGGCAAGCCCGGGGCAGTACGGGCAGATTCCGCAGGCATGCAACTATTCTGATCCCAGTGCCTCAAACGTCCGATGAATTCGAGAGGCCGATGATTGCGCCCTGAGCCAGACTCGTTGCTGCGCGTACAATTCCTCGGATCGTTTTGGCCTCGGATTTGCTAGGGGCCGAGATGAAGGATGTGCGGGCCAATTCACGACGAGGCAAAGGGCGAGTCATGTACCGGTCGTTGAAAGTGGCCATTGCCGCCGTTCAGTTTGCCGCGGAACCGCTGGACCCGAGGCGGAATCTCCTGCGCATTGCGGACCATGTGGCCGATGCGCATGCCCGGGGTGCCCGGCTGATCGTCCTGCCGGAACTGGCCACCACGGGCTATTCCGAGCACCCCGACCTCCACGTGCTCGCGGAAGGACTGGATGGTTCGACGATTCGCACGCTCACCACGTTGAGTCAACAGCACGGCGTTTATCTGGCGGCCGGCTTCGTGGAAGACCACGAGGGTGACGTCTACGACTCGCTGGCGTTCACGACGCCCCGCGGCGAGGTGTCGATCTACCGCAAGCGGCACCTGATTTTCTGGGAGCACTATTATTTCCGCAGCGGTTGCCGGCCGTTGATTGTGAAGACGGAGTTGGGGCGAGTCGGCTTCGCGATTTGTGCCGACATGATGTACGAGCACATTTGGGCCGGGTATCGCGGCCAGATCGATGTCGCGGTGGTGAGCGCCGCCTGGCCGGAAGCGACCAAACAGACGACGGGCGGAGCGGGCTGGATGCTGCGTCCCAGTGCCGCGCTGTCCGGTAAACTACCAGCTCGGATCGCCAGCGACCTGAGCATTCCCGTCGTCTTCTCGAATCAAACCGGTCCCTGCGAGGTCCGCATTCCGATGCTGGGACGTGCCAGACCGGCGGAATTCGCGGGGCGATCCGCCGTTTACGATCACACGGGCACCCGGGTCTCCCCCGGACTGAACGGCGAGGGAATTGCGATGGGGATAATCCAGATTCCGGAGGAGCAGGCATCATGCGTCACATTGTCTGGCTAGGTGTTCGCGGAGTCCTGCTGGAGGCCAGCGCGGTGCTGCTGCGCGTGCATGGCGCCTTTTGTTACCGGCGTCTGCGGCTTCGTCGGCGCGAACAACAGTCGTTGGCGTTGCGGAGACTCGTGGGTGTGAAGACGGAATCCTGATCTCGCAATGTGCGGGAGCGCGGCGTCTCCGAGTGGTGCGGGAGTCTTGTGGCATGTGTGGCATTGCAGGAATGATTGACCTGCGCGAGCGGAGACCGGTGGACCGGTCGTCCCTGCAGCCCATGGTGGCGGCCATTCGTCATCGCGGTCCCGACGATCTTGGCTTTCACGTCGAACCGGGGCTGGGCCTGGGGGCCTGCCGGTTGAGCATCATCGACGTGGCGGGCGGCCATCAGCCGATCTCGAACGAAGACGGGACCGTCTGGGTGGCGTTCAACGGCGAACTGTTCGACTACCCCGAGATTCGCGAGTCGCTGCTGGCTCGCGGTCACACGCTCAAAACGCGCTGCGACACGGAAGCCGTCGTCCATCTCTGGGAGGATCACGGCGAACAGATATTCGACCGGCTGCAGGGTCAGTTCGCATTCGCCCTCTGGGATTCGCGGCAGCGCTGCCTGATTCTGGCCCGCGATCGAGTCGGTATCAGCCCGCTGTTTTGGGCGCGGCAGGACGACTGGTTGCTGTTCGGCTCGGAGATCAAGGCGATCCTGGCGTCCGGCCGGGTCGCGGCGCGCGTCGATCCGCGCGGCCTCGATCATCTCTTCACGTACTTTTGCCAGTCGGCCGCACGCACCTGCTTTGCCGGTGTGAACGCGCTGCTGCCCGGACACTACCTGAAAGTGAGCGGTGATCGCGTCGAAACGCACCGCTACTGGGATCTCGATTTCCCCGATGCGGGCGACGAGCGGGTTGGCGACGAAGACAAGCTGGTCGATGAACTCGATGGTGTGATGACCCGCGCCGTTGAGCGTCGGCTGCGCTCCGACGTGCCGGTGGTCAGCTATTTGAGCGGTGGAGTCGATTCCGCGGTGATCGCCGCCCTGATCCGCCGACAGCGCGGCGAGCCGGCTCCGACATTCACGGTGCGCATCGGTGAAAAGCAGTTCGATGAGTCGCGTGAAGCGGGCGAGGCGGCCGCGTCTCTGGGGACGCAAACGACCTTCGTCAACGGGGATCTCTCGCAACTGGCGTCCAGTTATCCCGAGTTGATCCGCGCGACCGAAGCGCCCGTGGCCGACACCACCTGCGCCGCGATGTTGCTGCAATCGCGGGCGGTCCACGAACACGGCTACAAGGTCGCCCTGAGTGGCGAGGGGGCCGACGAGGCATTCGCCGGCTATGTGTGGTTCAAGTCGGACCGGCTGCGGCGCGGCTTCGAGTCGGTGACCGGGCAATGGCCGGAGATCGTCAACTGGGCTCTGCGACCGTTTCTGCCGTGGGTTCCCACGCTCAAGCACGTCGGGGCCATTCGCGAAAAGTTTGGCTGCATGCCGGCCCAGATGGACGTCCACAACGTGATGGCCGCGTCGCGACGCATGTTCTACTCGCGGTCCATGTGGGAGTCACTGGACGGCCATCAGGCGATGGATGACTTTGAATTCGACACCGCGCGGATTCGCCGCTGGCATCCCCTCAACCGGTCGTTGTATTTCAACTACAAGCTGATGCTGGCCGGGATGCTGCTGAGCCACAAGGGGGACCGGCCGGCCATGCACAACTCGGTCGAGACGCGCCCGCCGTTCCTCGATGAAGACGTCGTGGCCTTCGCCGCCGGCATCCACCCGAAGTACAAGCTGCGAGGTTTTCAGGACAAGTTGCTGTTGCGGCTGTTTGCGGAGCGATTGCTGCCGAAGTCCGTGGCCATGCGCCCCAAGAAAATGTTTCGAGCACCGATGTGGGGCTCGTTTGTCGGCGACAAGGCCCCCCCGTTTGTCCGACAACTCTTGAGCAAGGAGTCGTTGGAGGCTTCGGGATACTTCGACCCGGCCGCCGTGCAGCGGACGCTGACGCAATTCCCGAGCATGTCACGATTCTCGCCGCGCCGCGTCGCGGTGGAGATGGGGATGATCAACGTGATTGCGACTCAAATCTGGCATCACACGTTCATCGATCCCCGTCTGGCCGATCTGCCCCACTGGCGACCCGACCTGTCATGTAGCTGAGTTCGCAAGAACTCAGCCCAACGCATGATCGCGAACTGAGTTCTTGCGAACTCAGCTACAACACCACGAATAAGCCGGGCTGTTCTGAAGGATTGCACGAGGGCTGCTGTCTGATCACTTCAACTTGCCGAGCGCTTCTTTGGCCGCTTTCCGCACCGATTCGTCGGTGTCCTTTTGAGCGTCGCTCAGTGCCGTGCGTGCGACCTGCGAGCCGCTGCCAATCTCACCGAGTGTCTTGGCCACGATCGCTCGCATGTCAGCGCGTTCGGCTTTCTGGAGTGCTGTGGCCAGCAAGGGAATCGCCACCTGAACCGTTTCCGGGTCCGGTGCAATCTTGACCAACGCCCAGGCGGCGACGGTTCTTTCCCGACCGTCTCGGCTTTGAAGCAACCGTCGTAGATGCGGAACCGCTTCCTTGGAGGCCGTTCCAATCTGGCCGAGCGCGAAACAGGCCGGCGGCCACATCGAATGGTCGCCTTCGAGGAGGATCTGGATGATGTCGGGAACGGCGTTTTTGCTGTCCGGGCCGATTTCCGCCAGCGCGACGAGCGATTCCATGCGAACTTCGGGATCGGGATCCTTCAACGATTTTTGCAGCGAGGTCACCGCACTTGTGGACCGCGAACCGAGCTTGCCCAGCGCTGTGGCCGCTTCGCGACGGACGCGCGGACGCTCGTTGGTCAGGGCCACGGTCAATCGCGGCACGGCCATCGTCGCATGCTCATCGTTGGCGGGATCGAGTTGCACCAGCGCCCAAATGCTGGCCAGACCCAGCATCGGATCATTCGGGGAGTCGAGCAGATTCTTGAGAGACGGTTCCGCTTCTTTCGCCCCGATGTGACCGAGGGCATAAGCGCTGGCTGGACGCACCGGGGACTGCTTGTCGTTCAATGTCTTCATCAACTCGGGGATCGCGCTCTTGGCTGCGGGACCGATGCCGGCGAGGGTCAGGATGGCTTCACGGCGAACTTCGACATCCTTCGCGTTGAGCAGCCCCGTCAGGGCGGGAACGGCATCGCTGGCATCCGGCCCTATCTCGCCGAGGACCGTCGTCACCAGCAACTGAAAGTGAGGCTGCTTCAATTTCTCGACGAGTGCCGGAACGGCGGCCTTCCCGATTTTTCCGAGCGATTCAAACGCGCTGAGTGTCACCGTTCCCGCCGAATCGTCGAGCGCGGTGACCAGCGCGGGAACCGCGTTCTTCGCGGCGGGGCCGATGTCACCGAGAGCGGTGGCCGCCGCGCGTCGAACCGATTCGTCCTTGTCCTTGAGGGCCGCGGTCAACACGGTGATGGCCGGAGCTGCGTTGGGGCCGAGGCATCCAAAGGCGCGGGCCGAGTGCGACCGGATCAGCGGCGAGTCGCTCTCCAACTGTTTCGACAGGACGGGGACAACCCGTTCCGGTTTGGCACCGATCGCTCCCAGCGCGCGAATGGCGTGCCAGCGAAGCTCGACATTCTGCGAGTCCGTCAGGCCGAGCAACCGATCCACGGCGTCCGCCGCACCGGGGCCGATCATCGACAGAATCTCACAGGCGTGGATGCCGACTCGCGGTTGAGGGTTGTCGAGCAGCTTCAGGACAGAGGGCACGGCCGGTGTCCCGACGGCGATCAATCCCTGAACGGCTTCCTGAGTGATGCCGCGATTTTCGTGGGACACTCCCGCGATCAAGACGGTCAGGGCCTTGTTCGCGTTGTCGTTCTGACCGGGCGCGATGTCCACGATGGCTCGGGCGGCACTCACTTTGATGAGGCCGTCCTTGTCCTCCATCAGCTTCGTGAGTTGCGGGATCGCGACCTTGGCATCGGACCCGAACAACCGCAGACTCTCGATCGCCCCGTGCTGCAGCAACGAAGCCTTGTCGGACAGAGTACGGACCAATGCGGGAACGACCTGCTCCGAATTCGAGTTGATCCTGCCGAGAGCCAGTACGACTTCGTACCGCAGCGACAAATCGTCGCTCTCCAGTAGCTTGACCAGTGCGGGGACGGCGTCCGCGGCACGCAGACCGATTTCTCCGAGCGTCTGTGCGGCGCTGGTACGTTCGTCGAGGTTGCCGGTTTGCAGTTGCTTGATCAGTGCCACATGCGGCTGGTCGGCAGCCGATGCCACATTCCACGCGAGGCAAGCCATCATCGCCGCCATCATTCCAGTCAGTCGCATTCCGGATTCCCCTGCATTTTGTTGGGCCTTGAAGGTGTATTCATCGACCGGTACAAACACCCCGAGAACAGTGGGCGGGATTCTAACGGTGAGAATCGTAATGCCGCCACCAATCGAACGCAGCGAGCCTCGACACAGGCGAGAATCAGAACAGGTCGCACCAGTATTGACGGAGAAGCAGTCATGCGAAACCAGATCGTTCTTGTTGCGATGGTCATTGCTGGAGCTGTCTGTCCGCTCTCCGCGAACGGTCAAGGCCGGTGGTATGCCGCTCGCCGAGTGACGGCCGGGTACGCCGTCGGGGCTGCCGCGGCTCACTATGGCGCCTATGGCTATGGGGGGGGCGGAACTGTCTACTCGCAGGCGCAGAACGCGAACGCCAACACGATCCGCGCTCAGGGTGAATACAACGTGCAGACCACGGCGGCGATGAGCAATTACGAGGATGCTCGCAGCAAGTACATCGACAACCAGGAGAAGTGGACTCAGGTCTACGCTGAGAAACAGCGAGCCCTTGCCGCTCAAAAGGAAGCCGATCGCGAAGCTGCTCTCTCGGCCCGGGAGCGCGCCAAGGCGTTCGACGCGGCCAATCCCCCTTCAGGGCCACCACGGTTGACGGCCAGTCAGCTCGACCCTTCCACCGGTCGCATCCAATGGCCGATCGCGTTGACGGCAGTTGCCTTTGAAGGGCAGAGAAAATCGCTCGATGCGCTGTTTGAGATGCGAGTTCACACCAGCACCAATGCCGACCTGGCCTCGAAGGTCGACAAGGCGACTAAGGAGATGAAGGACTCATTGCGGGCGAAGATTCGTGAGATCCCCTCACAGGACTTTCTCGAAGCTCGCAAGTTCCTGGATAGCCTGGCACTCGAAGGGCGTTCCGCCATCGGCTGAGGTAGCTGAACTCGCAAGAGTTCAGATTACTCGGAACGGACTGAATTCTTGCGAATTCAGCTACATAGTGATCACTGCGGGGCCATCAACGGCTGGATGATCATCAAGCGCGTGATCCGGCCATGTCGCGCGAGTCTTCCCACTCGTCCATTGTCATCACGACTTCGCGGGCCTGGCTGCCGTTGTAGGTGCCGACGATGCCGTCCTCGGCCATCCAGTCGATCATTCTCGCGCCGCGCCCATAGCCGACGCCGAGTGCCCGCTGCAACAGCGAGACGCTGCCGCGGCCCTCGCGAATCACGACCTCCACGGCCTGCTCGTACAGGTCGTCCCGGTCGCGGGCCTCGCTCGAACCCTTGCCACCCTTCGACGAGGACGACGAGACGTTGAGGTTCATCAACTCCTGATCGTATTCTGGCTGCTGGTCGCCGAAAAACTCGATCACGCGGTTGACTTCATCGTCGCTGACAAACGTTCCCTGGGCACGGCGCAGCGTGCTCGTGCCGGGAGCCATGTACAGCAGGTCGCCGTTGCCCAACAGCTTGTCGGCGCCCATCTCGTCGAGCACCACGCGGCTGTCCATCCGGCTGGCGACCTGGAACGAAATGCGGGCGGGCAGGTTCGAC
>JANODP010000501.1:0-3994 GCA_031412755.1 Schlesneria sp.
TTTGCTGCTTGGAATCTCAATCAGACGACCTTGGTCAAGCCCGGTACGGCGATCGGGTAAACGCCGTCGGCGTTTGGCAGAACCGGGGGATCGGCGTCGAACGCGAAGACCTTCGGCATCAGGCTGATGTTCGAGTTGATCCCGGCATCCCAGGTGACTTCCTTGCCGCCGTAGGTCGCCATGCGGCCGAGGATCGCGGTCATCGTGCTGTGCGCTCCGTTATCGGCTTCGTTGTAGTCGAGGCCGTTCCGGATCGCGGCGGCCAGATCGTCGTGTTCGACCTGGTACGGATCCTTGCTGTTGCCACTGAAGTGGTAGGCCTCGCCACTGCCACTGAGCGGCATGACGTGGCCGTGCGGATCGGCGGTTCCCTTGGAACCGTGAACGAACTCACTGACGCTGCTCCAGCAGTTCGGCTGGTGCCGGCACTGGCTGTACATGCGGCTGCCGTCCTTGTACTCGTACTCGACATAGTGGTGGTCGAAGATTTCTCCGTACTTCTTGTCGATGCGCACCTGACGGCCGCCCATCCCGTTGGCTTTGACGGGGTGATCGCCCTTGACCCAGTTGCCGATGTCGAGGTTGTGGATGTGTTGCTCGCAGATGTGATCGCCGCAGAGCCAGTTGTAGTAGTACCAGTTGCGCAGTTGGTACTCCATTTCGCTCTTGGCGTCGGACCGCTTGAGTCGTGGGTCCCACACGCCGCCGCCGTTCCAGTAGACGCGCAGGGCGATGATGTCACCGATCGCGCCGTCCTTGATCCGCTGCATGGCTTCCAGATACGGAGCCTGATGGTGCCGTTGCAGTCCGACGCCGACCTTCAGCTTTTTCTCCTTGGCGATCTTGTTGGCTTCGAGCACCTGGCGCACACCGGGAGCATCCACGGCGACGGGCTTTTCCATAAAGATGTTCTTGCCCGCCTTCACGGCGTACTCGAAGTGAATCGGCCGGAAGCCGGGTGGCGTGGCGAGGATGACCAGATCGACGCCGCTGTCGATCACCTTTTGATAGGCGTCGAAACCGGTGAAGACCTTTTCCGGCACGACCTGCACCCGTTCGGACTTGTCCTTGAGATTCCCCTTGATCGAACGCAGACCATTCTCGGCACTGTCCTTGAACGCATCGCCGACCGCGGTCAGCTTGACGTTGCCGTTGACCGACAGCGCCTGCGTGGCGGCTCCCGTGCCGCGACCGCCGGCTCCGATCAAGCCGACCTTGATCGTGTCGTCTCCGCTGGCGAAGGCGGAGTTATAGAGACTGAATTGTCCGAAGGCCGTGGCACCGACGGCGGCGATCGTCGAGGTCTTCAAGAAGTCCCGGCGGCTGGCGTTCGAGGCGGAGTTCTGATTCGAGGCTTGGTCCATGGCGGAAGGCTCCCTGGGGTGATGAGACGGACAGTGATAATTACGCTTGGTCTGCCGACTTTGAAATACGGGATCAACAGTCACGACTGGTGCGACTGATGGGTGTCATGGGACGGATGACTCTCGTGGCTTGGATGTCCCATTGGTCCTTTGCGTCCCCTGCGTCCTTTCAATTCAAAGTTGCCGGCACGTCACTCTTCGATCGTGATCCGTTCCGACGCATCGGTTGGCAAGACGGCATCCAAGTGCAGGTTCTTGCGCTCTTCGGCCGTTGGCACGCGGAACGGGCGGATGATGCGGAAGCCCACGAACAGGGCGTCGGTCATGTACCAGGCACTCTTCGGCAGGTTGGGGTCTTGCTCCTTCCATTCGGGTTGTGAGGCGAGGCGGGTTGCACTGCGAAGCTTCTCGGGGGTGAAATTCCAGGCGCCGCCGCGAGCCGTGCGCGGGTACTCGACATCACCGATGTTCAGCGGAAAGTTGGCAACCTTGCCCGCGGGGAACTTCTTGTAGAACTCCGGATCGTACTTGTCCTGCACCCATTCGGCCGCGTTGCCGTGCATGTCGTACAGGCCCCAGGCATTCGGCTTCTTCTTGCCGACCGGCTTGTACTTGCCCTCCGAGTTCCCGGCGTGCCAGGCGTAGTCGTCCAACTTGGCCGGATCGTCGCCGCAGTGATAGGCCGTCGTCGTTCCGGCGCGGCAGGCGTACTCCCACTCGGCTTCCGTCGGCAGGCGGTAGTAGTGGCCCGTCTTGGCGGTGAGCCACTCGCAGTACTTCTTCGCCGCGTGCTGAGTCATGCAGATCGCGGGCTGACGTTCGTCCTTGCCCATGCCGAACGACATGTCGGTGTAAGGCGGAGTCGGCTTGGTGATCGCATCGGCCGCCTTCTCCAGCGGCGTGGTCTCGGCGTTCTTGTACTTGCGGAGCCGCACTTCCATGAGCAGCGACCACAACTCAAACTCGTCCCACGTCACCTCGTACTTGCCCATCCAGAACGGTTCGACCTTGACCTTGTGCTGCGGCCCTTCCCCCTCGCCCCGCTGGGCTTCTTTGTCGGGGCTGCCCATGACGAACTCACCGCCCGGGATCGGCACCATCTCGAACGAGACGTCCGTGTTGCGAATGAGCGACTTGTACGGCTTCATCTCGGCGGGCGTCTTGGCTTGTGTGGCGTCATCCGCGGCGAAGACTGGCGGCATGAAGCCGATCAGGCCGGACAGAACCACGGCCGAGAACGCTTGGACAACTCGCACCGATGGCCGTAGGCTGAATGTCGGGATCAGACTCAATGGGGAATTTGCAGCAAAGGCGAACATGGGGACTCGATTGAATGGTGGCTACCGAAGCCGAGGCCGTTCCATGTGGACGATCGGTTTCGCGAAATTTTGTGTGGCGACCTGGTTGCTGTGGTCTGGCGGCTCCCGCGTGATGGCTCAGGCGTTAGAACGGTTTGAGTTCGCCAAGCCACTGCTGGGGACCGTGGTCGAGGTGACACTCTACGCGCCGACGGAGACCGTCGCAACCGAGGCTGCCGCCGCCGCGTACGCCCGCATCACCGCGCTGAATCGCATTCTGAGCGACTACGACCCCGAGAGCGAAGTGGCGCGACTGTGCCGCACGGCCGGAACCGGCTCGAAGGTCGGGGTCAGCCCGGAATTGTTCGAGATGCTGTCGCGATCGGCCTCCCTGTCCGAAGCGACCGACGGCGCGTTCGATGCCACGATCAGTCCCGTCATCAAGCTGTGGCGGGCGGCTCGAAAGCAGCGCCAGTTGCCCGATCCGCAGCAACTGGCCACCGCGCGCGAACTGGTCGGCTGGAAGAATGTGAAGCTGGACGCCAAGGCTCGCACCGCCGAGTTGCTGCGGTCCGGCATGCTGTTCGATTTCGGAGGCATTGCCAAAGGCTACATCGCCGAGCAGGCGCGGGACGTCCTGACGAAGCGCGGTCTGACGCGCTGCCTGATTGCGATCGGAGGCGACATCGCGGCCGGTGATCCTCCGCCCGAGACCGCCGGCTGGAAGATCGGCGTCGCCCCGCTCGACAAACCCGACGGACCGCCCAGCCGGCTGCTGCGGCTCAAAAACTGTTCGGTCTCGACGGCGGGAGACGCGTTCCAATTCGTCGAGATCAACGGCGTCCGCTACTCGCACATCGTCGACCCGAAGACGGGCCTCGGCCTGACGCAGCGTTGCAGCGTGACGGTGATCGCCACCGACGGAGCCACCGCCGACGGACTCGACACGGCGGTCGTCCTCGTCGGCCCCGAGCGTGGCCTGAATCTGATCGAGCAGTCCAAAAACGCCGCCGCCCTGATCGTGATCGCTGGCGACAACGGCCCGTCGGTGCGCGAGTCACCGGGCTTCGCGAAGTTCGTCATTCAGCCCGAGTGATCGTTCACGGCGACCAACACTGGCTGCCGCCGTCGACTCGCAGCACCTAGCCCGAGACGAAATCGCCGAGCGGGTTTGAGTGGCAAGCCCAGAGTCCTCGAAGGGCGTGATAGCAACACAGTGTCCAATTCCACGCCCTTCGATGACTCTGGGCGTGCCACACTTGATTCTGCGTCGAACTGACCAACAACTGAGTGATCGTCCAACGCCGACCAGCACTGGCTGCCGCCGTCGAC
>JANODP010000502.1:0-6071 GCA_031412755.1 Schlesneria sp.
CAAACGGAGGGTTGAGACCCTCCGTTTGTCGAATGTGAAACCAAAGTCACGCCGCACTCAGCAGACTTCCACTTCGTTCATGACGAGGGCATCGTCCGCGGCTTCCATTGCGGCGTGAGTCACGAGTTGCTTGTTGTAATAGGTCGAGGTGCGGCCCGAGATGATCACGCACCCATCGACGACGTGGACCCGCAGTCCACGGACGCGGCCACCCGTTTTCGACTGCACCGCGAGTTCGATCTGTTCCGCCAAGACTTCGGGGCCGGGGACGAACAACGTAGCACTCATTATCATCCTCCTTGAAAACCGACAGCCTCACTGGAGACGGCACACCCGTCTGGACACCCCGTGAAGCCTGAAAACATTCGTCTCACAGCGAGCGCGAATGACGTGGGACCTCGTGAACCAACGATGCTGTCGCGAAAGCCCGTGGACGCGCCTTCCGTGCGGTTCACGTCGCCTGCGCGGATATGACGGACAATGGATTGAGATTCGTGAATCGGCATCCCTGCAACCGTTCTAACGTCCCTGTTACACTGGCTCGCATTCGTTTGACAGATGAGGAAGAAGACCGACAAAGCGAGTTGGCCGGGCAAGCCCTGCCCGCACGAAGCGACAACAAAGTACCCACATTCCCTGCTGATCGTCAAAGAAAATGTCTGCGACCCGCCCAGAATTTCGAAGATCGCCCCACCCAAAAAACTGCCTGAATTAACAAGACCACAGGGGTCAGACCGCCCGAATCAGGCGACATGATCCGCCAACCGACCGAGGATTTCCTTCATGCAAGACGTCCCCCTTCAGTTCCTCAAGGATCTGCTGCACGCTCCGAGCCCGTCGGGTTATGAACGGCCCGTGCAGGAGGTGGTTCGTCGATTCGCGAAGGTTTTTGCCGCCGAAGTGAAGACCGACTGGCATGGGAATGTGGTGGCTGCGGTCAATCCGGCGGGATCGCCGCGCATCATGCTGGCCGGTCACTGCGATCAGATTGGACTGCTGGTCAAGCACATTGATGACAAGGGCTACCTGTGGGTTCACGCGATCGGAGGCTGGGATCCCCAAGTCTTGATTGGCCAGAACGTGCAGGTCTGGACGAAGGGCGGTCCCGTGGCGGGCGTCATCGCCCGGAAGCCGATTCACCTCCAATCACCCGACGATCGCAAGACGGTGGCCGAGATCAAAAACCTGTGGGTCGACATCGCCGCGAAGGACGAAAGCGATGCGCGCGAGATCGTGGCCATCGGCGATCCGATCACCGTGACGCTGGGCTTTCGCGAACTGAGAAACGGGTTCGCGGCCGCTCCCGGAATGGACAACAAGGTCGGGGCCTGGACCGTGATGACGGCGGCCGAACGAATTGCAAAGGGGAACCCCCGGGCGGCCGTCTTCGCCGTCTCGACCGTTCAGGAAGAGATCGGCCTGCGCGGCGTTCAGACCAGCGCGTTCCACATCGATCCGCAACTCGGCATCGTGGTGGATGTGACTCACGCGACCGACTGCCCGACCATTGATGAGTCTCAGTTCGGACGGATCAAAGTGGGCCAGGGCCCGGTCCTGTATCGCGGTCCCAACGTGAACCCGGTCGTGTTCGAGCGACTCGTGGAACGGGCCGCCTCGGCCGAGATCCCCGTTCAGATCAACGGCCTCGCGACGGCGGCGAGCAACGACGCGGCCGAACTGCAACTCACGCGGGGCGGCGTCGCCACCGGCCTGGTCTGCATCCCCAACCGCTACATGCACAGCCCGGTGGAAGTGGTGTCACTGAACGACCTCGATCAGGCCGCCGAGTTGATCGCGCGGTTCTGCCTGTCGGTCGATGCGACGAGCGACTTCACGCCGTGACGAACGAAATCTCAAGCACGAAGTTCCAAATCCCAAACGAATCTCAAATCCCAAAGACGCGAAATTCCAAACGGCTCCATCGCGAGCGTTTCTGTCATTGAGATTTGGTGTTTGGGATTCGTTTGGGCTTTGGTACTTGAAGTTTGGAGTTTGGTTCTCACCCCGTTGCCTCGCTTCCAAACCATCTGCTAGATTCCGGCCCGACTCACGACACCGCGAAAGGCTTTGAACAGTCATGGCACGCTTCACACAGGCCGATTTGATCGAACTCAACAAGGCGTTTGAGGACCGTTCGCCGGCGGACCTGCTGCGCTGGACGAAGGTCGTCTTCGGCGAGCGAGTGGCAGCCCTGACCGCCATGCAAGTGGCAGGCAGTGTCGTCTGTCACATGCTCAGTGCGATGAAGCTCGATGTGCAGGTGGTGTTCGTCGATACGGGTGTCAATTTCCAGGAGACACTCGACACGCGCGATCGCCTCGCCCGCGAGTACGGCTTGGACATCATCACGTTGCATCCTCAACTGACGATGGAAGAGCAGACCAGGCAACACGGAATTCTCTATCTGACGCCGGAAGGCCAGAAGCAGTGCTGCGACATGCGCAAGACCGAGCCGCTGCTGGCGACGCGCGGGCAGTACGACTGCCTGATCGGAAGCCTGCGCCGCGCCGAGGGGGGCGCCCGCGGAGGCTGCCCGATTCTGTCGGTCGATCCGGCGATGAACTGCGTGCGCATCAATCCGCTCGCCAACCTCAGCAACGAAGACATGGACCAGTACGTCGCCGACCACAACGTCATTGTCAACCCGCTGCACGAGCAGGGTTTCTCGACGATCAGTTGCAACCGCTGCACGACCCCCGTCCTGCCCAACGAGCCAAAACGAGCCGGCCGCTGGCGACATCTCGGCCCGTGGTCCGTCTACTGCGGCATCAACCCAACCGACCTCGCTGGCGGCACGTCCCTCGCCATCGACATCCCCCAGGAACTGATCGACCGCCTCCTCGGCCGCACCACCGACTTCAGCATCTGACCGGCGGGGCCCCTGCTTAAGCGCCTCAGCGGTTCCTGTTCGGTGAGTGTGAGGACCGGGCGACCAAGAGCGACCTGACTCAGACGAGCCAATTCACAACTGTCAGCCCCGAGACGCGTGAGAACTCATCGACATCGGCCGTCACAAACGTCATTCCTTGGGCGAGGGCGTGACCGGCTAACAACAGGTCGTAGGGGCCAATCGGTGTGCCCGCTCGTTCGAGTTGTACTCGCACGACAGCCGATTGCTCCGCCGCATCGCGATCAAACTCGACGATGCGCAGGGAACTCAGCAAGAGATCGACCTTCTGCCGCTCCCGCTCCGGCTGCTGGCACTTCTCGACGCCGGTCTGAAGCTCGTAGACAGAGATCGACGAGACCGCACACGCGCTGGGCGGTATCGCAACCATTCGCGAGACTGCGGCGGCGTGACCACGCAGTAACGCGATGCAGATGTTGGTGTCGAGCAGATAGGTCATGCAGACGACTCTGACACGGCGGGGGAAAGATCGAGAGGTTCTACAGGGCGAAGATCACCCTGCGGCGGACGTTCGAACCGGGGATCCTCGATCCGAATGGCAGAAAAGAATCCTTCCGGCCAGGCTGACAATCCCACCGGTTCCAAGATCAGCGACGCCCCTTGTCGGCGAACCAGGACTTCATGACCGGGCAAACGCAAGCCTTGGGGAAGCTGGACGGTCTGACCGTCCGCCGATTCAACGAGTTTTGCGGTCAGAGCCACCATGATAGTTTCCTTCCTGCAACGACTTGATGTGAGCCACGGCTCGTGAGCAAGAATAACAGACGATTCTTCCGAAGCCGACCCCGCTTCGTCGATTCGGAGAGGTTGAAACGCAGAGAGCAGCCGCGCGCCACGACGGTCTGTCAAGCACCAAACCGCTCTCGGCACGGCGCTTCATTTGTTGCCACGGTTGTCCATGAGCTTTCGGAACACCGTTGCCAGTCCGTCGGCGATGGTGTTCCACCCGTCTGACGGAGGTTTCCAATTGTTCAAGGGCTTGGCTTTTTCTGGCAGGACATTCAACGAGTTCAGTGCCGTCATGTTCCAGCGGCATTTCTCCAGAATGACCGGCACCACCACCGTCTGGCCCTCGTTGTGCCGTTCCAGCGCTTTCGGGATTTCATGCTCGGTGATGTAGTCCGTCGCCAACGCGGCGACACTCACGAGAATGATCACCACGTCCGCCTCCGCCAGGTTGCCTTGGATGGTGTCGTCCCACTTGTCGCCGGGGTCGATCATCTTGTCGTGCCAAAGACCGGCCAACAGGCCCTCGTTCTTCAGAATCTTGAGTTCGGACTCCAGCCGCTTGCGTTGGGTCACGTTGCTTTTCGAGTAGCTGATGAACACCGTCGGTTTCCAGACCTCATCGGACCGGGCGGGTTTGACCGAGTACGCGTTGTTCGGTCCCGCCGGATCGACATCGACAGTGCCACGGTCTGTGGAGACGCCGGTCACGCGGCCTCTCTTTTCGTCCGCCTCCAGAGTTCTGGTCGCGACCCAGGTTCCTTCGACCTGGGTTTCCTCCGTCGGATCGAGGCCGGGGATTTCGCTGTGGATGTCCCGCATCTCGGCCTGACACAACCCCGCGAGTTGCTGGCGGGCTTTGGTCGGTCCGGTCACTGTGATCATCACCTGCCGGTCCTGTGGTTCCGTGCGGATCAGGGCGCGGGCACCCTCGCGGGTCAGGATCGCCCCGCTGGCCCATTGCTGCTTCTTCCCTTCGGCTTCTTCGATGAACTCGTGCAGCCGGACGATGGCCCGGGCCACCAGCCCTTCGGGGAGCGCCGGATAGGTGTAGCGCGAGCGTGTGGCATCGGCCGCATCACGGAAGGCCGCCACGCCCTCCGGCTGATTGTCGGGGAGCGCCTGCGGCACGAGCCACACACCGGCCGCCGCGGTCCGGGCATAAGCGATCTCGAACCGTTCCATGATCTGCATCAGGTAGGCCCGCATGGCCGCGTTCGTTTCGCTGCGCAAGACGTGGTCGACATCCGCCTGCGTCAGCACCCCCTCGTGCGTTTCCGCGTGGCGCATCAGCGCGTAGACATTGCTCGTCAACCACTCCGGCTGGAGCACGGTCGCTTCGCGCAGGCGGGGATCGGTGCGGTAGTTCAGCGCGGCCCCCAGATTGTGCAGGATTTCGGAGAGGGACTCCTGCTGCCCTTTATCCGTGACGCCCTGTTCCGCGCACAGTTGGCGGTATTCGGCAAACGTGAGATGTGCCCGCGGGTTGTCCCCCTTGGTCAGTGCCCGACGCACGGCATCCCACGTCTCGGGAAATGGGTCACGCACCCATTTCAAATTGTCCACTTCCTGGGACAGGGCCGCTTTGAGTTGGTTGACGCCCAGATTCGACTTGCAGTCCATTTCCACAAAGCCGCGAATGAAGGGATACCGCTCCCGCAGCGCGCCGCGATCCAACCGAGGACGGCAGCCGGGGACATCCCACTTGTTCAGGGCCACGATCACCGGGGGACCATTGCCATCGTCATCCGTTCCGAATGCCTTGATCAGTCGCAGCCAGTATTCGGCGTCTTCCCGTTCGTGGTTCTCGCGACCCGTCAGCACCACGACGTACACGCTCCGCACGCTGAAGAAGAACTGGTGCAGGGCGTGGGTGATGACCTGCCCGGCGAAATCCCAGACATGAGCCGTGACCGGTTCCCCCTGGCATCCTTTCATAGTCCAGTCGCACAGAGCGATCCCCGACGTGCTTTCCTCGCCGTCCCGGAACGGCTTGTCGAGCAAGGCTCGCACAGTCGACGTTTTCCCGGCTCCGCCCCGCCCCACCAGGATCAATTTCACTTCGTTCAACGGACGGGTCTTGCCGGTCTGTCTGCTGAAATAGAAATCCAGGATCGACTTCGCTGAGAGAAATGGTCCTACGCTGTTTTGCGGATTGGGACCGAGGACGGAGGGCGAGAGTTGGAGGGCGGGATTGTTGTGCAGGAACAGCCGTTCCAACTTTGGTAAATCTCTGAGCGAACCCGGCAGCGTCGTCAGTTGGTTGTTGGAGAGATAAAGCGCCGGCAGGACTGTGAGTTGGCCGATCTCCGGCGGCAGCGTCGTCAGTTGGTTGTTGTTGAGGTGAAGCGTCGTCAGGGCCGTGAGTTGGCCGATCTCCGGCGGCAGCGTCGTCAGTTGGTTGCGGTAGAGGTAAAGCGTCGTCAGGGCTGTGAGT
>JANODP010000503.1:0-37683 GCA_031412755.1 Schlesneria sp.
GCTCGATGCCTCCGCTGTTGGGAAAGATGAGTGCGCCGTTGCCGGCCACCAACGCACCACCCTGCACTCGGGTACTAGAGTGTGTGGAGGTGAGGCGTCCCCCCGCAAACGTGGCCACTCCCGTTCCCGCCCAGCCGCCTCCGTTTGCGATCGCCGTGGTGCCATCGAGCGAGACGTGGACTTTGACGGGTCCCCAGGCTCCCCCTTCCCAACCTTTCCACGCCAGCACTTCGGCGTTCATGGTGGCCGGGTCAATCAAGTACGACCGCTTGGCGTCTGTCGCCGCCAGCAGAATCAGCGGCTTGACGGCTTCGGCACCCATTGCCATCGCGCCAATTCCTCCGTCCGGGGCAGGCACGGTGACTTCACGCTCCAACGTGGTCAGATCGACGCGCTGAATGAGTCGTAAATCTTTCATCCCAATGAAGAGCTTATGCGCCCCGGCCGCATAAGCGATGTCGTTTGTAGCAAGCGGAAGATACTTGACCACTTTGGCTTCATTCACATCGAAAATCGCCAGTTGCTGAAGCTTCTTCAGGTGCAGAATGAGAAACCTTCCACCGGCGCCGACGACGACTTCATCAATGGCGGCGGGAAGTTGGACAATGGTCGGATCCTTGGCCAACTTGAGTGGCCTGAGCGGAGGGATGTTCACCGCAAGAGCGTCTGCGCCGCGAACGGTAATCGCCGACTCGACAACGTTGGCGGGGGCCAACGCGCCAACGTTGGCGGGAGCCGTGGCGTCGGCGGCAGCGCGTGCTGATCGAACAACCTCAATCCGCCCTTGAACCATACTGATGGTTTCGCCCTGTTCCCGCACGGTCACTTGAAAACGGACCTCATGTTGTTCACGCGGTATGCGTTCCACAGTCATCCGCAAGGCTTTGGTCAAGTCGACCTGCGCCGTTGCACCTCCCAGATCGGCGGTGACAGCCTCCAGCCCGGTCAGTACGCCGCGCCGCACGTCCCTCTCCAGGGTCACTTGCGGAAGCTCACCGGACGGACCGGGCTCGACACTTCGAATTTGGCTGAGCCGAAACGAGGCGTCTCCGACTTTCACATCCTGATCAACGACGCGACCGCGGAGAGAACCCTCCACAAACTCGGCCTGAATCCTCACCAGCGCCGGACCGGGTCTTTCAGGAATGAGCGCCGCTGTGACCGAATACTTCCCGTTCTTCCCTTTTGCCTCGTATTGGCGCGGTTCCGCCGTCCCCGACTGGAACTCCACTTCGACTTTCCGATCGTCTCCTGGTGGGCGAAACGAGGTGATTCTCAATGCGAACGGCTGTTCTGCGTAGCACTCCTCTTCGTCCACAGAGGTCGTCGCGAATTCAATCACCGGGCGATGGAGATAAGCCTTCAGCTCGGACACGGGAAGGACGAGTTTTCCTCCCTGCAAAACGCCGAGCACGCGCCCTTCGGCATCGATCATCGGTCCACCCTGAGCGCCGGAATTCAGCTTCTTTTCGACAACGATCGATTGAACGCGCCCGTCCTTCTTGCGAAAAGACGAGATGCGATCCGCGACGACGTTCACGGTCGCATAAGAGCGCCTGTCGGCCGGATTAGTGCCGTCCGAGTAGCCCAGGGCAATGACGGGCATGGTCTCAAACAGGTCGACATCATTGCCGAGTGGCAGGGAGGGAAAGTCGGCCCCTTCGACTCGTACCAATGCCAAGCGATCTTTCACATCTGCACGAATGGTTCTGGCCGGGAGCCGTTGCTCGTTGGCTTCGCCGACATTCAGAATGAGTGTGGATGCCTCACCGAGTCGCCCTCCGTTGAGCACGTCCCGCATCGTCACAAACACCCCCGAAGGGTCGATGCAAAACGCAGTGCCATGACTGCCATTTTCTCGAACCAGCCTGGCCGTCACCGCTTTCGAGTGCCGGATGACTTGTGCGGCATCTTCGGCCAGCGCGGACGACGAGAGAACAACGAACATGCTCCAGATGGTCGCTGCGCGGATGCTGATGATCACGGGATTGTCTCTATGCGAGAGGGACATTGAACCTGTGGACTTCCCAGAAGGCGAGCCACCAGAGGGTGCGATTGTAACAGGATTTCGTGTCATTGCGATTTTCAGCTTTTCCTTGATTTCACGGCCAGCACTGGGCGACGCCGGGCTAACCCGAAGTGTCAGCGAGGGCGCCGTCACGGTTCGCCCTCGCTGGCACTTCGGGTTACTGTGTGGCCATGAATCATCCGGGTTAGACAACCGCGCGAAACTTCCCGCCGCTCCCTTTCGCACTGACAGCAGGCGATGACCGACATGCGATTTGTAGCTCTCGTCCTGTGTGTCCTGTTCCTCGCATCCCCCTCCACGGTCGAGGCAGAGACGACATGGTACGTCGCACCCACCGGTGAGGACTCGGCGGCTGGCTCGTTGGAGCAGCCGTTTGCGACGGTGCAACGGGCACAGACTGCGGCGGTTCCTGGTGACACTGTCTTCCTGCGCGGTGGAACGTATCGCATGACGGAGGCCCAACTCGCGCGGCGACGCGGGCTGTTTGCGCGGCTCATTGTGCTCGACAAGAGCGGCTTGCCTGAGAAGCCCATTACTTACCGCGCCTATCAAGACGAGAAGCCGGTCTTCGATTGCTCGGACGTGAAGCCGGGCGGGCAGCGCGTGACGGCGTTCCACGTCAGCGGTTCGTGGCTGCACCTGCACGGGATCGAAGTCACCGGTGTGCAAGTCACGATCCAGACTCACACCCAGTCGATCTGTTTCGAGAGCCAGGGGAGTCATAACATTTTTGAACGGCTCGCAATGCACGACGGTCAGGCGATCGGCCTCTATCACGTTCGCGGGTCGGACAATCTCTTTCTCAACTGCGATGCGTGGAACAACTGGGATCACACCTCCGAGGACGGCCAGGGAGGCAATGTTGATGGCTTTGGCGGTCATCCGACCAAAGGGAGCACCGGCAACGTCTTTCGAGGCTGTCGAGCGTGGTTCAACAGCGACGATGGCTACGACTGCATCAGTGCTCACGAGTCCGTGACGTTCGAGAACTGCTGGGCCATGTCCAACGGGCTGTCGGCCGAGGGCCAGAAGCTGGGGGACGGCAATGGCTTCAAGGCCGGCGGCTACGGGGCCACCGCGGCGCGCGATCTGCCGAATCCCATCCCGCGCCACGTGGTGCGCGGTTGCCTCGCGGTGGGGAACAAGAACAGCGGCTTCTACGCCAATCATCACCCCGGCGGCTGCGACTGGCTCAACAACTCGGCGTTTCGTAACGGGACCAACTTCAACATGCTCGGCCGCCTGGCGGACAACCGCACCGACGTCGATGGCACCGATCACAAGCTGCTCAACAACCTGAGCTACGGCTCGCGGCGCGACCTCACCGCGATTGACCTGACGAAATGCGAACTGACCGGCAACTCGTTCACGCTCGGCCTGAAGCTGAGCGACAAGGATTTCGTCAGCCTCGACGAATCTGAACTCACGCAATCTCGCCAACCCGATGGCAGCCTGCCGGTCATCCAGTTCCTGCGGCCGGCGGAGGGGAGCGCATTGCCCGAATCTTTCCGCCGCTCAAAATGACCCGCGCGAAATCAAGACGTGAAACAGAGAGGGTCGGATCGGCGATGTATTCTTCGAAGCCCCCGTCGCGCGGCGTCTCCCAGGTGCCAACCATGAGCGTGTCTTTAAGTCAGAGAAGCAGATCTATAAAGTGAACCGCCAAGTCCAGCACTCAAACCAAAAGGAATCGACCAAGCCGATGAAACACACTCTTGCACTCCTGCTCACCATGTTGATTGCCCCGCTGGCGGCCGGCCAGGCTGAGGATGCCACCGAGGCCCGTTTTGTCGCGATGTCGCCTGCCGAGGCACGCGCGTTCGAGATGGATGTGATGCGTCGCGTGGCGGACCTCGCACTGATTCCCCCGACGCTGAACGTTTCGCCGTTGCCGCAGTACGACTACGACAAGCTCGACTATGGCATGACGATCGGCATCGAACGGACGCCGAAAGGCCGGTTGTGGGCGTGCTGGGTTGCGGGGGGCGACAGTCCCAAGGCGTTCTTTGTTCTCGCCACCAGCGACGATGACGGCGAGACGTGGTCGAAACCGCGGCTGGTCGTGGATGCGCATTCCAAAAACCTGCCGATGGATCGCAGTGTGCTCGTCGGCAATCTGTGGACCGATCCGCTGGGCCGACTGTGGCTGATCTTCGACCAGTCGATGGACATGTTCGACGGCCGCGCCGGCGTGTGGGCCGCCACCTGTGAGAACCCCGACGCGGATCAGCCGACCTGGTCCGCACCGCGACGTCTCTGGCACGGCGTGACTTTGAACAAGCCGACCGTGCTCGCCAACGGCGAATGGATGCTCCCGATTTCGCTCGATCAGCGCGAAGGCTTCGGGCCGTTCAAGGGACAGTTCAAGGAACTCGATCCGTTGCGCGGCGCGAACGTGTTCGTGTCGCAGGACCAGGGCGCGACGTGGCAACGGCGTGGCGCGGTGCAGTTCTCCAATCCCGACTGGCACGAACACATGGTCGTCGAACGCAAGGACCAGACTCTGTGGATGCTGGCCCGCACGGCGAAGGGGATCATGCAAACCACCTCGGCCGACGGCGGAAGGACCTGGGCGGCGCCGACGGAACCGCCCGGCATTCGTCAACCGAACGCCCGCTTTCACGTCCGCCGCTTGAAGTCCGGGCGCTTGTTGCTCATCAAACACGGTGACGCCGTGGATGCTCATCAGGGTCGGGTGCAACTCAGCGCATGGCTGTCGGACGACGATGGTCGAACCTGGGGCGGTGGCCTCATCCTGGACGAACGCAAGGGCGTTTCGTACCCCGACGGCTTTCAAGCGCCGGACGGCACGATCTACATCTCCTACGATCGCAACCGTTCCACGGACGGTGAAGTCCTGCTGGCCCGCTTCACCGAACAAGACATCGCGGCGAAACAACTGGTCGGCCCGAAGTCGAAATTGAAGCTGCTCATCAGCCGTCCGCTCGGCATAAAGAAGGAGCCCCGCACGCCCTGAAACCACCTCCCGAGAAGCGCCGTGTTAACCCGGATTACTCATGGGTCTGTAGCTGAGTTCGCAAGAACTCAGTTCGCGATCGTGAGTTGGGCTGAGTTCTTGCGAACTCAGCTACATGCAGTTTGCGAGGTGGGTTCGTCTCATGACACGAGCAAGTCTTCGAGCACTCGGGCCGGGTAAACGTCGGTCAGCCGTTCGTCCCGGCCATGCAGGTGATAGTTGACCCGTTTGTGATCGAGGCCGAGCTGGTGCAGGATCGTCGCGTGCAAGTCGGCCACCATCGTGCGGTTTTCGACGGCGTGATAACCGAGTTCGTCGGTGGCTCCGTAGGTCTGGCCCCCCTTGATTCCGCCTCCTGCGAGCCACAACGAAAATCCCTGCTTGTGGTGATCGCGGCCGTCGCCCGACTGGCTGACGGGCGTCCGGCCGAACTCACCGCCCCACACGATCAAGACGTCGTCGAGCAGGCCGCGGCGCTTCAGATCCTTCAGCAGCGCGGCGGTCGGTTGGTCCGTCTGCTCGCAGCATTTCCTGGTCGTCTCCGAATTCTTGGCGTGAGTGTCCCAGATCTGCCCCTCGACGAAGATCTGCACGAACCTTACGCCCCGCTCGACGAGTCTCCTCGCGATCAGGCAGCGGCGGGCGTAGCTGTCGGTCGGGGACTTGCCAACTCCGTACAAGTCCTGCGTCTCCCTGGTCTCCTGCGACAGATCGAGGGCCTCACCGGCGGAGAGTTGCATGCGGCCGGCCATCTCGTAGCTGGCGATGCGAGCCTCCAAATCGGGCGCGATGCGCGCGTGGTCGGCCAGATGTTCCTCGTTGAGTCGCCGCAGCAGGTCTCGCCGCAGTTTCTGTGTCGTTTCGGAGACAGCCGTCGTCGGTTGCAGGTACAGCACCGGAGTGCCCGTGTGACGGAAGTGAACGCCCTGATAGCGCGGAGGCAGAAAGCCGCTCGACCAGTTCCGCGTGCCGTCGGTGGGGAGCGACGAATCGTTGCGCAGCACGACGTACGACGGCAGGTTCTGGTTCTCGGAACCGAGGGCGTAGCTGACCCACGCGCCGATGGTCGGCCGTCCAGTCACGATGCGGCCGGTGTGGATCATCCACAGGGCCTGCTCGTGGTTGTTGTGCTCGGTATACATCGAGCGAATGACGGCGATGTCGTCGGCACAGGTCGCGGTGTGCGGCAAGATTTCGGAGTACTCGACCCCGCACTCGCCCGCCTTCTGAAACCTGAAGGGCGACCCGAGCAGATTGCCGTGCGCACTGATCTTCACGAGGTCCGTGAAGTATTTGGGCATCGGCTGGCCGTCGCGTTTGTTCAGCTCCGGCTTCGGATCGAGCAGATCCATGTGGCTCGGCCCGCCGTGCTGGAAGAGTTGGATGACCGCCTTCGCGCGCGGCGCGTGATGCGGTGCGGTTGCGATCCCGGCGGAACCGGTCTCCGCGCGCGCCGACTCTTCCGCGAGGAGCGACCCCAACGCGATGCCCGCGAAACCGGCTCCGGAACGAGTCATCACGTCGCGACGAGTCAGCGGATGCTTGATCGCCAAACTGTCGAAGGGGCTCTGCATCACAACACCTCTGTTCGATGTTCATTGAACGTTGATTTGGCCCGAATTATTCATGGTCACATTGAAGCCTGACGCGCAAGCGAAGGAATGTCACAGCAGAACCTTCGCTTGCGCGTCAGGCTTCAATGTCACGTTTTGTCGGCGGTATTACCCGAGGCATGAATCATCCGGGTTGGAGCTACGCCACCGAGCTTGCCTCGGTGGTTCAACGGCTGATGCGCCACTCTCGGTGAATTGGGAAACGCCTGCGACGTCTTCGGTCAAACGATTCATTTCAGGGGCCAAAGTAGTGCAACAGCCGTGTTCCACCGAGGCAAGCTCGGTGGCGTGCGACGTTATCGACTTAGCGGACGTACAGAAACTCATTGCTGTTCAAGAGGACCAGCGCCGCTTGAACCCAGGCTGCCTTGTGGGCCGCTGTTCGTTCGGCGTCATTTGCCGTGGCGGCTTTCGCTCCGAGTTGGTCGTTCGCCGCTGCCACAAGGAATTCGTTGATCGCGACCGCTTCAGTTGCTTTCGGCTCGCGGCTGAACAGCAGTCGGTAGGCGAGGCGCAGACGAGCGGCATCATCGGGCGGAGATGTCGCCAGAATCTGGTCTGCCAGGGCGAGGGCACTCCGCTCGGCAAACGATCCGTGCAGCATCGCGAGGGCCTGCAGCGGGACCGTCGACGAGTTTCGTTCGGTGCAGTTGATCTCCATCATCGGCGTGTCGAACAGGTCGAGCATCGTCAGGTGCTGGCTGCGACGGACGATCAGGTAGATGCTGCGCCGATTACCCGCCCGGTCATCGGACGTGATGACCGAGCCGTCTCCCTGCGGAGCCACGGCCGATGGTTTGCCGAACATCTCCAGGTTGAGTTTGTTCGCGACCGCCAGCGTGCTGTCGCGCAGAACCTCCCCTTCCACTCGACGAGGCTGCCACGCACCAAGGAGCACGTTGCCGGGGTCGGCCGCCGTCTTCGCGTTGTCGCTGGTCGCCGTCTGTCGATAGACGGTCGAGGTCACGATCAGCCGGTGCAGTTCCTTCTGGCTCCAGCCGAGCCGGATGAATTCGGTGGCGAGCCAGTCGAGCAGTTCGGGATGAGTTGGCTTGGCTCCCGAGCGGCCGAAGTTGGCCACAGTCGGCACCAGCCCGCGCCCCAGGTGGTCCCTCCAGATGCGGTTCACGTGGACTCGCGCGGTCAGCGGATGAGCGGGGTCTGTCAACCAGCGAGCCAATACCAGACGCCGACCGGTCGTTTTGTAAGCGGGCTGAGATTCGAAACGCTGCCCCGCCGGGATCAGTACTTCGGGAAGACTCGGCAACACTTCTGCCCCGGGCTTGCTGTGCTCGCCCCGCACGAGGACGCGACCAACCGCCGGTTTATCGTCGACGTCGGTCAAACCGCGAACGAGCGTCATCGTCTTCTTGAGGGCCTGCTCGGAGGCAACCGCCGCGTTGAGCTTATCGAGGTCGGGCTTGTGCTCGGGGAACCGTGACGCCAGATCGGCGTCCGAGAGCGTGAGGTCTGCGGCATGTTGCATGACGAGCGTCTTCTGCTCGGCATTCCGTTTGTCGGCGGGGGTGAAGACCGCGGCGGTCAATTTGTCGAGCGTCGCGGCGTCGAGTTTGGCTTCGTCGAGTTTGGCCACTCGTTCGGCTCCCAGCTTTTCCCGTAACAGCTTGCGGCGGTGAGTGGCCGTCAGTTCGTTGATCGCGACGTTCAACTCGTTGACGCGGGCATCGACCTTCTGGTTCATCGCCGTGACGCGGGCCTGTTGTGCCTCCGTCGCGAGCGGAATGCCCCGCACCTCCGACGGCTGCCAGCGAGCCGGGTCGAGCGCCGGCAGAAAAATCGTCTGCAGCGAGTAATAGTCCCGCTGCGAGACGGGATCGAACTTGTGCGAGTGACACCGCGCACAATGGACCGTCAGGCCGAGGAACGTCGAACTGACGATCTGCATCGTGTCGGCCATGACTTGATGCACTTCGTTCGGTTCGATGTAGCCGGGATAGGTCGGATCGCTGGCGGTGCGCAGGAAGCCGGTCGCGGTGAGCTGCCGCTGCATTTCGGGAGTCAACTCGTCGGCCCGCCGCCAGTCGGAGAGTTCGTCTCCCGCCAGTTGCTCAACGACAAACCGGTCGTACGGCAGATCGTCGTTGAGAGCCTGAATGACGTAGTCGCGATACCGCCACGCTTCCGGCCGCAAACGATCCGCCGCGAGGTACCCGTCCGAGTCGGCGTAGCCCGCGATGTCGAGCCAGTGCCGCGCCCCACGCTCACCGTAGTGTGGCGACTTCAGCAACCGGTCGACGAGCCGCTCGTAGGCGTTCGGCTCGTGGTCGGCGAGGAACTCGTCGAGTTGAGCGAGCGTCGGCGGCAGACCGAGCAGGTCGATGCAGAGTCGTCTCAGCAGCGTGGCCTTGTCGGCATCGGGATTGAACGACAGCCCTTTCTCTTCGAGCTTCGCCAACAGAAAGGCATCGACGGGAGTCCGCACTCGATCCGCATTCTTCACGCTCGGAACATCCGGCCGACGCGGAGGCTGGAACGACCAGAACTGGCGGTCCTCATCGGTGACGCGGCTCACGACCTCGGTGACTTCGTCTGCCGGTTCATTCGAGTTGACGAGCAGCGCGCCCCCCGCCACCCAGCGTCGGATCAGCGCCCGCTCCGCCTCATCCAGCTTCCCCTCCTTCGGCGGCGGCATCTCCCCCTTCTCGACCTTCTCGACGAGCAGGCTTTCGTCCGGCTTCCCGTCGACAATGGCCGCCCCGCTGTCGCCTCCCTTGAGCATCGCCCGCTTGCGCCGCAGGTCGAGTCCCCCTTCCTGCTTCGTCGCGCCGTGGCATTTGAGACAGTTGGCCTCCAGCAGCGGAGCGACGTGCGTTTCCAAGAGCACCTTGGAGGGGGCCGCCGGTGTCGCGGCCTCGTCCGCCCGGGCAGCGCCCGGCACCTGGGCGAGGACCATGATTCCCACCACCAGCCAACTGGTTCCCGACGCACATGATCGCCGCATGCAATTCCCCCCGGTCAAACCCATGAGTGGCGACATCGTAGCGGCGCGCCTACGGCACGTGCCACTTCGTCGCGACATGTTGTTGAATGAGGGTGCAGTCGGTAATTGGTGGCGCTTGGTTTTCGGCCCGAAGGGCCATCTGTTCGCCCAGCCAGGGCCATCGGCCCTGGGAAAGGTGTCGCTGGATGATTTGAGGCCCAACGGGCCGACAGTTCATCTCCACATTCTGTAGGAACTTCTCGAATCCAGCTCGACGTTGCTGGAAGTACAGGAGAATTGCCGGCCCGTTGGGCCTCTTGTGCGACAGACGGCTCGATTCCAGGGCCGTTGGCCCGGGCTGGGCGAATGGATGGCCCTTCGGGCCGGAAGATGTGACCATCAAATGACGACTGCACCAGTTCAATGATGGCAGGCTCCCGCGTGCAATCGGCATGAGATTCCGCTAAAGGAGCCTGTCCAGCTCATCGCCGATACCGGTAGACCTTCACACCGCGCCAGTCCGCACGAAACGGGACGCCGAGCGAGCGAATGCAGGATTGACAGTGAGACGTGAATCGTGTGGTCTTTCGCAGGTGCGGACTGGGATCAACCCGGTCGCGATGGCGGGCGGGGTCCTTGTGAGGGCTGTTTCCGGATGTCGTATCGATCCGATGGAAAGATGCTTGGGCTGGTGGCCGCGGCGGGGCTGGTGCTCTGCGTGTTGGTTGAGGTTCATGGATTGCGGGCGGCGGCGAATGCGGCTGAGTTTTCGCCGGCGGTGCAAGCGCTGCTCAAAGCACAGTGCGTGAAGTGTCACGGGCCGAACAAGCCGAAGGCCGGTTTGGATCTGAGTTCGCCGTCCGGTCTCTCACGCGGCGGCGAGAGTGGGGCGGTGGTGGTGGGTGGGAAGCTGGATCGGAGTTTGTTGTGGCAGCGGGTCGCGGCGGGAGAGATGCCGCCGACGGGGGCGTTGAGCGATGCCGACCAAGGTGTGTTGCGGACGTGGATTCTGGAGGGAGCCGCAGGGCTCGAGGCGAGTGGATCGGGGCATTGGGCGTTCTTACCGCTGGTACGACCGGCTGAGCCAGCGGTGCGTGAAACGGAGCGCGTGCGGAATGCTCTCGATCGGTTCGTGCAGGCGCGATTGGAACGGAAGGGACTTTCGCCAGGACTCGGGCCGGACGCGGATCAACGGGTGCTCGTGCGGCGCGTGAGTTTCAATGTGACCGGGCTGCCGCCGACACCAGCGGATGTCGAGACGTTCCTGGCCGATGCCGCGCCGGGTGCCTATGAGCGGATGGTCGATCGTTACCTCGCATCGCCGGGCTTCGGTGAGCGGTGGGGCAAGCATTGGCTCGACGCCGCTGGCTATGCCGACTCCAACGGCTACTTCAGTGCCGACACCGATCGGCCGCTCGCCTATCGCTATCGCGACTACGTCATCCAGTCGCTCAATGCCGACAAGCCGTTCGATCGGTTCCTTCGTGAGCAACTTGCGGGGGATGAGTTTTCCCAGTTTCGGCCGGGGACAGCGACGACCTCCGAGGCCATCGAGCTGCTGATCGCGACGCACTTCCTGCGGAACGGGCAGGACGGGACCGACATCGGTGTGCAGGAGCCGGAAGCGTTCGAGATCGACCGTCGTGCGGCACTCGAAGCGGCGGTGCAGGTGACAACGTCGTCGTTGCTGGGACTGACCGCGCACTGCGCGCGGTGTCATGACCACAAGTTCGAGCCGATCACTCAGCAGGAATACTACGGGCTGCAAGCGGTCCTCTTTCCCGCCTTCAATCCGCAGGACTGGATGAATCCCAAGGACCGCATCGCCTACGCCTACCTGCCGGGTGAGAAAGAAATGTGGGAACAGAACGAGCAACGTATCAAAGACGAGCTGGCTCGAATTCGCACCGAGTTGAACGACTGGCTGGCGAAGCATCGCGAGCCATCGGAGTTGTTGTTCAACGAAAAATTCGAGGACGACGGCTGGCGAACGCGCTGGAGCAATACGGCTCCGGGAGATGATAAGCCGGGTGGGACGGTGTCGCTGACGAGTGCGAGTCCGAATGCCGCTCAAGTTGTGGACGGTGCGTTACGAGTGATCGTGGGGCCGACAGAAGCATGGCTCTCAACGGCGATGGCGATTGACTGGACTCCGGAGAAGACCGGCGACTGGGTACAGGCCACGTTCGACTTGGTGGACAACAAAGTCGGAACGACTCCGTCCGAGCGGATCGGTTACACGATCGCGGCTCACGACTTCGATGACTCGGGGACAACCATCGGCGGAAACATTCTGGTGGACGGCAACCCGATGACCTCCACTCAGCTCTATCCCGACTACCCCGGCAGCGACAGCAAGCCGAACGGTCTGATCGGTCTGCAAGGCTATGTCCCCGGACGCAACTACGGCGTGCGCGTGACGAATCTCGGCAACGAAAAATATCGCTTGGAGCACGTCGTCGACGGGTTGCAGGAAGGGAAGTCGCACGATGTCACCGCGGCCGATCTTCCCAACGGCGGGTTGGCGTTCTTCTACAGTTCGAACCGCAGCTACATCGTGGACAACGTCCGCATCGAACGGAGCCTCGCAACACCGAGCGCGTCGGTCGATGTGGCCGCGTTGCGAAAGGAAATCGAAGCGCAGCGGAAGACGTCTGACGAACAGCGGAAGAAGCTGGAGGCTCAGCGAACGAAAGAGCCGGGCCGAGCGATCGCGTGGGTGACGGACAAAACGACGAAGCCGCCGACCGTCCCGCTGCTGACGCGCGGCCTGTACCACCTGCGTGGACCGAGCGTTGAGCCGGGAGCGCTGGCGCTGCTGACCGACGCGGGGCATGAGTATCAGCCACACGCCTTGCCGAGCGATGCGACGACGACCGGCCGCCGTCTCGGATTCGCGAACTGGTTGCTCCGTTCGGAGGGACGTCCGGCGGCGCTCGTCGCGCGAGTGCATGTGAACCGCATCTGGCGCGAATACTTCGGCCGCGGGATCGTGGCGACGACCGACAACCTCGGCCAAAGCGGCTCGCCCCCGACGCATCCCGAGCTGATCAACGAACTCGCTGCGGGCTTCATTCAATCGGGCTGGAACCAGAAATCGGTGCATCGTCAGATCCTGCTCTCGACGACCTATCGCCAGTCCTCGGCCCCGCGCCTTCAAGCGTTGGAGGTGGACCCGGACAACCGGCTCTACTGGCGGTTCCCGGTGCGCCGACTTCAGGCAGAGGTGATCCGCGACGCCATGCTGATGATCTCAGATCAGCTCGACGCGACGCCGTTCGGTCCCTACGTCGCCACGCGACAGACGGCCGTTGGCGAGGTCGTCGTCAATCCGCAAGACGCCGGAGCACGCCGCCGCTCGGTCTACCTGCAACAACGCCGCTCGCAAACGCTGAGCATGCTCAAGGTCTTCGACGCCCCGTCAATCGCGACCGTCTGCACGACGCGGCCCTCATCCACCGTGCCACTGCAATCGCTGTCCCTGCTCAATTCCGATTTCGCGGTCGTCACGGCGGAAGCCTTCGCCAAGCGGCTGCTGAAGGGGACTGATGGGACGGATAAGACTGATGGGACCGATGCAGCTCTCATCGAACGAGCATGGTTGCTCGCGACCGCTCGCCCGCCAACCGCTGTCGAGCGACAAATCTCCGCCGAGTTCCTCGCGGGACAGCGGGCTCAATACACCGGGGAACAAGCTGCTGAATGGGGGCTGGCCGATTTTTGTCAGATGCTGCTCGCCAGCAACTCGTTCTTATATCTGGAGTGATCGCCACATGGATTTCATGAACGACGTATTACGAGCACAACGCCGGGCGTTTCTCGGACGGTCGGCCAGTGGCATTCTCGGATCGATCGCGCTGTCGTGGCTGACGGCGCGCGAGTCGCGCGCGGCGGAACGCGCCGCGGCGGTCGGCCCGCATCATGCACCGAAGGCCGAGCGGATTGTGTGTCTGTTCCAAAACGGAGGTCCGAGCCAGATGGACCTCTTCGATGAAAAACCGGAACTCACGAAGCTGAGTGGCAAGCCGTATCCGGGTCAGAGCAAAGTCGAGACGTTGTCACCGTCGGCCTCGGGGAACCTGCTCGGCTCGCCATTCAAGTTTCAGCCGCACGGCGAGTGCGGGATGCGGTTGTCGGAGATCATTCCGCACATCGCGGGAATCGCGGACGAGATCACGCTCGTGCGTTCGATGACGACGGAATCGGTCTGTCACGAGACCGCCCTCCGCATCGCCCACAGCGGACATCCCCTCGCCACCGACCGGCCGAGCTTCGGTTCGTGGCTGACCTACGGCCTCGGTTCCGGCAATCAGGATCTGCCGGCATTCGTCGTTCTTCCCGACCCCGGCGGGCTGCCGATCAACGGCACGCTCAACTGGTCCGCCGGCTGGCTCCCGGCACAGCATCAAGGAACGCCCTTCAGTGTCGGTGATGCCTCTGCTCCCGTGCTCAACCTGCGCACGCCCGATCGCATTCCCGCCGCCGCCCGCGCGCGGCAACTCGATCTCGTCTCGCGACTCAATCAAGAATATGCCGCTCGATTCCCGGAGAATACGGATCTCGAAGCCCGGCTGCGCGACTTCGAGACAGCCGCCCGGATGCAAGCGGCCGTCCCCGGAGCGGTCGATCTCAAACAAGAGACGGAGGAGACTCGCAAGCTGTACGGGCTCGACCAGCCGGCGACGCAGGCTTACGGCGCACGCTGCCTGTTGGCGCGACGACTCATCGAGCGCGGCGTGCGATTCGTCGGTGTCTATTTGAAAGACCAGCCGTGGGACACTCACGCCGACAACGCCAACGCGACGAAGAAGGTCGCGGACGGCATCGATCAGCCGAGCGCCGCGTTGGTGCGAGACCTCAAACAGCGCGGACTGCTCGATTCGACGCTGGTTGTCTGGCTGGGCGAATTCGGCCGCACCCCGGTCTCGCAGGGAGCGAACGGCCGCGACCACAGCCGTCGTGGCTTCTCGATGTGGCTCGCCGGCGGCGGCATCAAGCAGGGCTATGCTCACGGCGGCACCGATGACTTCGGTTACGAATCCGTCGACCAGGTCGTCACCATGCACGACCTTCACGCCACGCTGCTCCACGCCCTCGGCCTCGACCACCAGCGGTTGGCATTCGATCACGAAGGTCGCCAGGAAACGCTGACGGACGCCGATCTGACCCGGGCCAAGGTCGTGCGAGAGCTACTCGCGTGAAATCGTGCTCAGTTCCGAGACGACGGCACTACAGATTGATTTCGAACCCCTTGCGGCTTTCACGCCCGAGGAACGAGTTCGCCAGAGTGTCGCCGATGATTTCCCGCTGGACGGGGTCCCACTTGAGTTCGCGGCCCAGACGCATCGCGATGTTCGAGAGGTGACAGATCTCGAGCATGCGGTTGTGCGACCAGACATCGGAGATCGGTTGCTTCCGCGCCTTGATCCCCTCGATGAAGTTCGCGGTGTGGTTCGCGCTCACCTTGCCGCCGTAGACTTTTTCGACCGCCCCGTCCGGCAGAGGCTTGTCCTTCAGATCTTCCACCGGCTTGCCGGCGAGCTTGCCGCGGTTGACGAAGAACCGACCTTCCGTCCCCTCGAACAGAATGCCGTTGTCCCCTTCGCTGGTGATGATCAGCTCCACGTCGTTGGGCATGTCGACGCGGATGGTGAATTGGGTCGCCGCGTTGTACCGATCGTCGACCGTGGGATTTCCGTCCTTGTACTCGACCGGCAATTTGTAATCGACGGGCGTGACTTTGCTCGGCCCCGTCTCGGTGGCGCCGAGCGCCCAGCACGTAATGTCGACATGATGGGCTCCCCAGTCGGTGAGCTTTCCACCCGAGTACTCGTGCCAGTTGCGGAACGAATAGTGGCAATTGCTGTAGAGCGGCACGCCGCCGCCGTAACCTTTTCGCAGTTCCGGCAGAGCCCGATACGGAACCTTGGGCGCCGGACCGAGCCAGAAGTCCCAATCAATCTGCTCAGAAACAGCCACCGCCGGAATGACCGGTGAATCCTCCATGCGGTCGATGCCACACGTCACCTTTTTCACCGTGCCGATGCGGCCGTCTCGGATGAGCGCGATCGCCTTCAGGAAACGCTGGTCAATCTCGGTTCGCTGCATCGTGCCGACCTGAAAGACCCGGCCGGTCTGCTTGACGATCTTCTCAATCAGCTTGCCTTCATCGATCGTCAACGTGAGCGGCTTTTCGCAGTAGACATCTTTGCCCGCGAGCATCGCTTCGACTGCAATCTTCGTGTGCCAGTGGTCGGGCGTGGCGATCATCACCGCGTCGATGTCTTTCCGGTCCAGGATCTGGCGGTAGTCCTTGTAGGCCTCGGGCTTCTTGCCCTGCTGTTTCTCCACCTTGGCAACATTCTCCGCCAGCACGTTGGCGTCGACGTCGGCCAAAGCGGCGAAATCGGCGTGGCCGAACGACTTGCTGGTGATCGCCCATCCCTGATTACGCAGGCCGATCGTCGCAAAGATCGGACGCTCGCTCGACGACTCATAGCCGAACGCTCGGTTGGCCGACGGGAGCAAAATGCTGGCGGCTCCCGCGGCCGCGATGTCTTGGAGAAACTGACGACGCGATGTCTGTCGAGGTGTTGGCATTTGTGAAATCCTTCTGGAGAAAACGAGTGTGAGTGCTGGCAGGCAGGCTCTTGGTTACCGGGGGTGAGCAAATTGGAACCGCATTGACCTCTGGGTAGCTGAATTCGCAAGAATTCAGTCCGTTCCGTTAAATCTGAACTCTTGCGAGTTCAGCTACAGACTCTTGGTGGGCGCTCTACAGACTCTTGGTGGGCGCTGATGATGAGTGATTTCAATCACCGCTGCTCTGTCAACGGTACCAGAAATCATCAGCCGCTTGAACTTGCCCGGCGGAATCCGTGAGGCTCACCGCGCATCCCACTCGCGATTCGGTTTCTTCCACAAAATCCGAGCGGCATAGATGCTGTTGTCGGAACCGTACTGGTTGCCGGGCATGAGAATCCCCTTCGGCCCTTGCATCCACTCGGCCGTCGTCACCCACGTCTCGTTCGCGTTCACTTCGGTGACACCAAAGGCGTTGCCCAAGCCCGCACCGCGCTCGGGAATCAAAATCAGCTCGGTGCTGCGGATCACATGGAGCTTCTCGGGATCGACCTCGGCGATGAACAGCGGCGCACGATGGCGGAAGACATGGTCGTTGTTCGCCCCTTTGCGAGTGTAGCTGAGCAACAGACCGTCGCCGTGAGTGACCCAATGTTGCTGCGTGTTCGTGCTGCCGAGATCGCTGCCGTCGTCGAATCGCCACCGCTGGACCGGCCCGAAATGGAGACCGTCGTCCGACGCCGCCACATACGCCGTGCGATCGTTGCGCATGGTCAGAAAATAACGGCCGCGATAACGGGTCAGCGACGGCTCGAAGACGCCGGTCTGTCGACCGCCGGGGAGCTTGTATTCGACACCGGGTTCGGTGGGACGGCTCAGTTCGTCGCCATGTTCGAGGTACTTGAGAGTGCGACCGTCGAACGAGCAACGCATCACGGCGGTGTGGTACGGACTCTCGCCCGCGGTCTTGAAGTGGAACGGCAACAGAATCTCGCCATTGGGGAGATCGACGCGCTGACTCGCACCAACGGTGGCATAGAAGAACTTCGGATCTTCGGGCATGACGATCGTGTCCCAGGCGCTCCACGTCCGTTGCTGGGGATCGTAGACCGAGTAGGCGGTGCGTGACGACGCCTCGTTCTGACTGATCTTCACTTCCGCGCCGGCCGCGTTGCGTTTGTAGCGCACCGTCGGCCCAGTACTAAGCAGCTTGCCAGTCTTGGCGTGCCACTTGGGGACCATGTCACCGGCGACGATCTCGATGCCGTTTGGCTCCTGGCGTCGCCCCAAGGTCTTCGGATGTTCGAGCGGCGGCAGCCAGGTCTGGCCCAGGTCATCTGAGCGGACTTCATTGACCGCGAAGAAAATGTCGCTGCCGGTGAGGAGCAGCTTTTGCATCGTGAAGACGATGCTCGGCTGGGGGCCATGCACAACGCCAGCGCGCGGTGCGACCCAGCATGTCTTGCCGTCGAAGCCCGACATGACGGTGTCGAGTTTGACGGTGTATTCGAGGGGCTCCGCAGCGTGCGTGGTCGGGAGGCCAGTGGTTGCGAGCAATGTGCAGACGAGGCCGATGATGGCTGGCTCGCACATTCTTGAACGCGCGGCTTTGAGATGCGGGAATGAGAGCCAGGTCATGAATTGTCTGCCTTCTGAATCATCCAGCGATGACCGCGACCGGCGGTAGTCGATCCTATTCAACAGTGGAATCCTCATTCCGCCAAGCTTCGGGTAAGATCATTCCGACGACTTGTGCCCAGGAATTCAGGAGAAATGCCATGCTGCTGGAAGGAACGGTTCACGGCGATGCCATCGTGTTGGACGGTTCGACCAAGTTGCCGGAAGGGGCGCATGTGGAGATTGAGGTCAAGTCGGTCACGGAAAAACCGGCTCCACCCGCGACTGAGCCCTCACCCACGTTGCTGAACCTCCTGAAGCTGGCCGGGACTGCCAGCGACCTGCCCGCTGATTTCGCCGCTCAACATGACCACTACATCCACGGGACTCCGAAACGATGAAGACGGTCTTTGTGGACGCGTTCTATTTCTTCGCCCTGGTCAACGATCGCGATGCGGCACACCAACGTGCGATGGACTTCCTGACATCGTACAACGGCCGGCTGCTAACCACGGCCTGGGTCCTGACGGAATTGGGCGATGGTTTGGCCAGCCCCGCGAACCGCAACTCTTTTCTGGCAACGCTCAACCTTCTGAAGTCCGAACCGAACGTCACCATCGTGGGATGCAGCGACCAGTTGTTGGAAGCTGGCATCGAGCTCTACCGCGAGCGTCCCGATAAATCCTGGTCGTTGACCGATTGTATCTCCTTCATTGTCATGCAACGGGAAGGGATCACGGACGCACTGACCGGCGACAAGCATTTCGAGCAAGCTGGATTCGTCGCGCTGCTCAAATGAGACCGCGACAGCTCAAGCCTCATCTTCATTCGAGACGTTCAACGTTAGCGGGTTCACAGTGCTTTCTTGGACTTCGACTTCGAGCGTATCAGGAGCGTTCGGATTGTCGTGGGGACGCATCAGCCTTCGCGGCACAACAATCAATCGCCCCGACGGTCACGAACGGGTCTATTTCGGATTCAGCTTGTTCTCGGCGTCGGTTCCCAGCCAGCGCGGGACTGGTGGAACCTTGCCGGCATCTCGGCCACCGTAGTTGGCGGTGAAGTGGCCGCCGAAGGGATCGATCACCAGGCGGCATTCGGTCTTTTCTGGCAGGGCGTTGATTGCCGTCAGCACTCCCTCCACCGGTCCCGTGAAATCGAAGAGAGCCAGGTAGAACTTGATCGGCGCATGCACCCGATGAGCGAAACAGGGGGGATCGAAATAACGAATCACTTCGGCCACTTGTTTGGGATCTGCTCCGGCCGGAGCGTGCGGGCCCCACGTCGTCAGTCCCAGCACGGTCCAGTCGATTCGCATCATGGCGATCGTGTTCCCCGTCACACTCGTCACGGGCCTCAACCCGGCCAGGACCAGTGACAGGCCGCCTCCCTGACTTCCTCCGCGCACATGGACGTTGCCATTGCACAGACGATGCCGGCGGATGATGTCGTGGCAGCGGACCAGACACGTATAGCTGTAGCGCAGCATGGTGGTCTCACGATCGGTGATCCCACTCGTCATGTAGTCGAAGTCGCTCTTGGCGGGGTAGGTCGTGAGATCTCCACCGTGCACGGCGGCTGCGATCCAAAGCTCGCCGTTGGCAGGCTGAGCCTGACCGGGCTGATAGACGCTGACGGCCGGGCATTGCACGGTGGCATCGACTTGTTTGTCGGCCTTCGGCTCATAGAGCCACGCCCACGCCCAGCGGCCTTCCCACGCGCGGAACTTGGCGAGATAGGTCTTTCCGGTGGCCGTTTCCTTGTCCGGCTGTTCGGTCAGCGTGAGATCCAACGGAACCTTCTCCAATTCCGCCAGTGTCTGATCCCAGAACTCATCGAATCCCTGCGGAGGCTTCACCGCCGCCACTTTTTGCGGTTGGTAAAGGAATCCGAATCGCTTGGCATACAAATCCTTCTCACCGTCACTGACGATGATGTTGCCGATGTAATGACCGGGCTCGGCGGGTTGAATCGTAAAGTCCATGCTGAGAGAAGCAGCTCCCGCCTGGATGTTGAGCGGTGCCTCGGCCGTGACCTTCTTGTCTTTGAAGACGTAGTTGTGTCCTTCAAATCGCAGTTTCCCTTGGAACGATTGGCCGTAATAAGCCGTGACCTGAACGGGAAAGACAATCGGACGATTTTCCGGGAACAAGTGGTCCGGATTCGGCGACGTGATCGACAACTCCACAGACCGTCCGAGATCCACCTTCGGATAGATTTTGACGTGTCGAGTGATCGGCTTCGGCTGCTTCGCCATGTCGGCCAGCAGGATGAAATCACCGCGTCGTGTCACCTGGGCACCCGGCCGACGATCGTCATAGGTCGCGATCCAGAAGCTGTTCTGGAACTCGACCCCAGCACCGTTCTTGGCAATGAGCGTGTAGTTGCCCGGCTCTGGATTCCCCTTCACGGGCCAGCCTAAGTCTCCTTGCTGCAGCGCATCGACGGCTCGATGCAGTTTGGAGGACATCCAGAAATCGAGGTTGCCGTTGGGATAGCCTTCGTTCAAAGCGTAACTCGCTCCCTTGCGGAAGCCTCCAAACGCGACGGAGAATGCGGATTCTTCAAACGTGTAAGCGAGATCCCAGCCTTCGCCTTTGGTCTTCAATGTGTTGCCTTCGATCGCCACTGGGCCAGTCAGCAGGAACGTCGGAGTCCAACTGCGATGATGGCTGGCGAAGACCGCGGGAACTTCGACGACCGCTCCGTTGATGTTCAGCTTGCGCTCTTCTGCGAAAAACTCCTCGCCCGAGACGAGCAGTGACGTCATCGCCCCAGTCGCATCCAGTTTCGCGTGGTAGGCGCTCGTCGTCACCTCGAATCCTTTTCCATCGGCGATTGGGGCGATCACAACTTCCGCCTGAACGACGAGGGCATTGAGTAAAAATGAAAACAAGAGGAGTGGGCGGAGCGAGAGACGATCCATAGGGCATCTTCCATTCAGTGGGTTCTTGCGAAGCGTGTGTCGCACATCGAGTCCGCCGTGACCTTCGAGTCGATCGTTTGCGTCAGATGTTATGGCCGGTCTTCGACGGAGTCACAACGCCCAGACAGAAGGTCTGCACGGCTGGTCGTCGTTCGAGCCGCCGATCGACACACAGGCTTCCGATGTTCCACTGAGCGAACCGGACAAGACTCAGCCGAACATCTCGCGGATCGGTTCCCCGCCGGGCAACAGGGGGATTGGTCGGCCGGAGAAATCCGTCGGCGAAATGTCCGCCGAAATCCCCAGGAAGCGGTACATCGTGGCCAGCAAATCCGCAGGGCCGAGCGGGCGGTCCAACGGCACGGCACCCTTGGCATCACTCGAACCAATCACTTGACCGTGGCGCAATCCGCCGCCAGCGAACAGGGCTGTGAAAACGCTGCCCCAGTGATCTCGGCCGGCGGTCGTGTTGATATTCGGAGTGCGACCGAACTCGCCAAACACCTGCACCAGCACCCGGTTCAACAGACCTCGCTGTTTGAGATCCAGAATCAGGCTCGACAAGGCCATGTCGAGCTGCGGACCTTTGGTCTTCGTCCCCTCGATGCCGGGTCCGCCCACCGTTCCGTGCAGATCCCATTCAAAAAACTCGTAGTCTTTCACATTGACGAAAGTGACCCCCGCTTCCACCAGCCGCCGGGCGAGCAGACAGCCCTGCCCGAGCCGCGTTCGTCCGTAGCGCTCGCGCAGCCGCGGATCTTCGCCCGAGATATCGAATGCGCGCCGCACGGCCGGGCCGGAAATCATGTCCTGCGCCGCAGCCTGAAAGGCATCCATCGCGGCGAACTGCCCGTGCGTGTCGACATCGCGGCGGTAGCGATCCAGTCCTTGCAGAATCCGCAGCCGATCATCCAGCCGGTTGGTCGTGATGCCCTCCATCGGCTTCAGATTCGGCACATGGAAATCGGGTTTGTTCGGATCGGGGATTTCCAGCGGATCATAACGCGATCCCAGGTAGGCAGCGGTGCTGTAGTAGAAGCCATCGGGAATCGCGACGTTCGACGGCAGGCCATGGGAATTGGCTCCCCGATACCTGGAGATGACGGTGCCGCTGGCGGGAAACTGATTTTGGCCAAAGACCAGCTTGTCGGGATAACGTCCGGTTTGCATCCAGTGGACGCTGTGATTGTGACTGCCATCGCCATGATGGACGGACCGAACCACCGAAAACTCATCGAAGATCGCCGCCAGTCGCGGAAAGAATTCCGTGACGCGCACGCCTGGCATCGCCGTTTCAATGGAATCAAACGGCCGGCACTCCATCGGAGCCAGCGGCTTGGGATCAAACGTATCATGCTGACTCGGCCCGCCGCACAGGAAGATCTGGATCACAGCGGAATCCCGAGGCGCGTGATCGGCCATCGCCCGACGCCGGCAAAGATCGGCCAGAGTCACTCCACCAGCCGCCAGAGACCCTATCCGCAGAAACTCACGACGACCGATTCCCTTGCTGTCGGTCGAGAGGAGATTCAACATTTTGAAGAACCTGGTCTATCCGGATGCCGGGGCCAAATCGCTTGGTTCCGAGCATACTTCGCCCAGACACATGCAGCAAGAAGATCGATGCGACCCTCTCCTGCAATGGACTCTGGTTTCGGCGGCAGCGATCAGTCGGTTGGCGCGCGTGGGATACAAGAACGAGTTCGAGAGTTCCCGAACGAGTGCTCTGGATCGGTTGCATGCACAGCCTCCAGGGAGATGTCGGTTTGCAATCGCCGAATCCGGCACAAAAGTGGTCGCGATCCAGTGATGAAGTAACAGTCAATGGCAGGCATCGTCTGGAGCGGTCAGAATGCGAGCATCACCCCGGTCATCACCCAATCGGAGGTTCGAGATGAAACGCTGTTCCGGCATGGCGCTGCTGGTCTTCGTGGTCGCAGTCGGTGCGTACGCCGTCGCGGACGACGTGCCGCAGCCGCAAGCACCTGTCACCAAAGCCTCCGTTCAAACAGATACCACTGCGAGTTCCAAGCAGGACAACGGCGACATTCCGCCGGCGGCGGCAGCGTCGGCGGACAAGCCGCGGGTGGTCTCGCCGGAAGGGATCGCATTCCTGCAAAGGTTGAGCAAGAACACGCCCTTCGGCACGGTCGGCTTCGATCTCAAGGGATTGCGGGCAGGCATGGGCGCACGCCAGGAGCCCGCCAACAAGGACATCAAACTCATTCGCGTGAAGATCGGGGAGATTCCGTGTGAATGGGTTCTGGCCCCCGGCGCGGACCCCGATGTGCGGCTCCTGTATCTACACGGCGGCGGCTGGGTCTCTGGGTCGGGAGGAAACTACCTTCCGCTGGCGGCCGACATCTCGGTGGCGGCCAAGTGCGCCGTGCTCCTGCCCGACTACCGGCTGGCACCGGAGCATCCGTTCCCCGCCGGGCTCGAGGATTGTATCGCCGCTCACGACTGGCTGATCGCGAACGGGCCGTCCGGCCCCGGCCCTGCCAAGGCGACATTCATCGCCGGGGATTCGGCGGGCGGCAACCTGACTCTGGCAACGCTGCTGGCGCTGCGAGACCGCCAGCGGCCGCTCCCAGCGGGAGGAATCGCCCTTTCGGCGGCCACGGATTTCACGCTGGCGAGCGAGTCCTTGAAGACAGTCCATGACCCCATCATCAGTGCGCGAACCATGCCCGAGTTTCGGGATCGCTATCTGGGGAAGACGGATCCCCGCAATCCGCTGGCTTCACCCGTTTTCGGCGACTACCGCGGCATTCCGCCGCTGCTGATTCAGGTCGGCGAGCACGAAATGCTCCGCGACGACAGCGTCCGAGTGGCGAAGAAGGCTCTTGCGGACGGGATCCCTGTGAAGTTCGAAGTCTGGCCCGGCATGGTCCACGTGTTCCAGATCAGGGGGCTTCCAGAATCCCGGCAGGCCATCGAGCAGATCGCCGAATTCATGCGATCGAAACTGCCCAAACCATAACCCGCGATGTATCGGGGAAGGGCGAAGTTCTGCGACTTCTGGTTGGCATGCTTGCTCAACATTGGCGCGACGGCTGACATGATCCCACAAACGTCATGAGTATTTCGAGAGCCCCATCACGCGACCATTCTCTCGGCGCGAACGGCCGACGTTTATGCTCGCACCGACGCGCGTCGATTCAATCGACTGATGCGTCGGTGTGTCGGACCGAAGCGTCGAAATGATTGGGCACTTCGAGCATTCATCCTCATGCAATCGTCCGTCCGCCATCCCCCCATACGGTGGTTTGATGGGATTCTCAAGAACCATGTTGTTCCGGAGTTCTTGGGAAAAAATGGGTTGAGCCGGGCAGGAATCGGTTCACACTCGCCGAACGGCCGAGATCAGCGGTCGACCCCACCAGAACGCACAACAGGCGGACGATGACCTCTATTCTCCGACCACAATCGTATGCAGCCGCGAGTTACGCACTGAATTGTCCGTTCCTTGTACTGTTGCGAAGAGCGCGTGAATGCCGGGCTTCAAGGAGGCTTCAAATGCCCACGGTTCGGCTGTGCGTTCCGCCAGGCGTTGTTCGGCGTCCCAGAGTTCCACTCTTGCGGGCTTCAATCGACCATCGACTGTCAGTTTGACCGCGACCGGTTGCGATGCCGGATGCAACTCGAACTTCTGCCCGTCGCCCAATCCGCCAGGTTCGTTGATCGTGATCTCCTTTGTACCCGCGACGAAGGACTGCCACGCGGCGGCCACTCGCTTTGAGGGAAGCCAACAGCACTGCGTTCGTTCCGTTGGCGAATCGTTCCAGGCGTGAATCGCCGGGCGCGTGCCGTCCTTGCTCCAGGTGGACTGATCGCCGATCCAACCTTCCTCCAGCGGAAAAGCGTTCAGTGCCAGGGGCTTGTCGGCGCTGGTGTCTGCTGGAAGACGGCGCGCGATGACATCGTCGAGAAACACGAACGACAAGTTGTTCGCCTGACCGAACTCGTGCTTGCGACCCCATTGAACGGCGATGCTCCAGCGCGCGTCCAGATTTCGCTCCGCGGGTAGCTTGCCGAGCAGCTTCTCCATTTGCGATCCGTCCTTCTCGCCAAAGACGGTTAGCACCGGAATGCGACGAGTGGCCTCGCTGGCCGGGCCGACTTCGAGACAGACTGGAACGCTGGCGATCGTACGCTCAGGCATCAGCTCGCTGAACTGCATGCTCATGCCCCCGCCGCGCGACATGCCCGTCCAACAGAACGGCATGTGTTCAATCTCCGGATGTCCACTTTGTTTCGCCAACTCGATCAGCGCCGTCGGCAACAGCGGGAAGTCGTCCTTCTTGACGCCGTCGAAGTCCGCCTGCAGATACGCGAACTTCCAATGTCGGCACGCCGCCTGCCAGTGTTTACTGACCGGTTCATCCTTCGAGAATGGATTGCAGATCGCCCCGCGTACGGTCGTCACGCCGGCTGGAATCCAGATTTGAAAGAAGACCTTCTCTCGCGAGCCACCCAAAACCGGGTCGCGCGACCGCGGCGTCTTCAGAGACAGTTCCGTACGGACCACGATGTCCCTGTCGGGTGTCGTTGGATCGGCAGCCGATGACACGGCCACGACCAAGTTCATGACCGCAACAAATACTGCAGATTGGATGGCATTCGTTTTCATGGCGGGCCTTTGTTCATTACTTCCGCAGGTCGTAGCAGTAGATGCCATCGCCACCACGGACGAAAAGGCGACCATCGACGATCGGGTAAACTACTGGCTGTGAGTTGTAGGCTGTGGTGTCCGTGTTGGTCGGCAACCACAGGCTGCCGAGCGATTTCAAATCACGGTCGAGAAAGCCAAGCTGTGCGGTGCCATGTTGGCCTTCGGGCAGGAACAGAAACCGCTCCCCCACGACGCCCAGCCAAGCATTCGAGCCTGGTCCGTGGCTGGTGAATTTTCGCTCGGCAACCGTCTTACCGCTGGCGATCTCGATGACATGAATCGTCTGCTTGCCGAGGAGGTGGGCCCGATCGCCGACGATCGTGATCGGCATGTTTTCGTCGGTGGCAAACGGGGCCGCTTGCCACCGCTCCTTCACGCCGGATTCCGAGAGTTGCAGGCCACGGAAGCGGAATGTGCCGTCCTGCTTGTTGAGCGGCGGAGCGGCCATGAGCACATCGCCCGCAATCACGGCACTCAACGGCGCGTGAACAGCGAGGTCGGTTTCTTGATTCCAAATCGTCTTCCCCGTCGCCGCATCCAGACACACGAGCGACCTGCCCGCGAACGTCACGAGCCGCTCTTTCCCTTTGCTGTTCCACCGCAGCGTGTAGCCGCCCGGCGTCTTCCAATTCTCTTCGCCGGTCGTCGGATCGAGTCCGTAAAGTTGACCGCCGCGAGCCCAGATCAACAGATCGCCGATCAATATCGGCGACGGATTGGGCGGGCCGTCGTTGATCCCTTGCTCCTTCATCGAACCATCGAATGCGGGCCGCTCCCACTTCACCTTTCCGGTCGCCGCGTCGAGGGCATACAGGCGACTGCCGAGGTTCGGAACGTAGACGGTGTCTCCCGACACCAGCGGCACCCCCGAAGTGCCTCGATGCTTGTGCGTTTGCAGATTGGGCGAGCGTCGCGGCAGGACCGTGCGCCATTTTGTCGCACCGGTGGCGGCATCGATCGCCACGATGTGATCGTCGGCCACCGGTCGGAAGTGGCTGAGTACCCAGTTGATCTCCTGGGCGTTCGCGTTCATGTCGGCCATCTGCTTCTGGAACGCGGCATCGTCTTTGTAGGTCCGCTCCCAAAACGGATTCTTCAAGCTCGGCGGAACCGACTCGCTGGGCACATAGTACGACATGAACACCATCCCCGCCGCAACAACCGGCGAGCTGCCGCCTCCACCGTTACCAGTGATCAACGCGCGGATGAAGTAGCGGCTGTCGGGTGCGTTGCCGTAGGCGGTCGGGACATGCGTCTCGCTGCGCCACACGGGACGAGCTTGCGCCAAATCCTCGACGAGCGTCGATTGAGACTGGGCTGACATGTCACCTTTCGAGCCGCCGAACGACGCCCAACTCGCCTGCGGAGAAACGGCATCCGTTGTGGACGCCGTCTGGCTGAGCATCCCGGTCGCAGTTCCTTTCTCCGACTTGTAGTTCGATTTTCCCATGTCGAGTTCATACGACCCGCTGATCCGCCCGTTGTTCACCGCGAGATCGAACGTGACCATTCCTGCGATGATTGGCCGCTCGCGTCCGACTGCCGTGCGAAGGTGGACGGTTCCCTTGAGCGCATTGGGTATGAGGGTCAGCGAGGACTTCTCGACGTTGACCCGTTGATCGCCACCGATCGGCATGACGAACCAGAGATTGGCCAAACGTCCATCACGCAGCGCGACAAAGAGTTTCTGCGGCGTCCCGGTGAGTCCGCTGGACAGATCAAGTCGAGCGATCGCGTAGCTTTCGTCGGAAACGAAAGTGACTGGCGTCAGTGCCGCATCGCCGTCGTTCGCCCGCGCGGGTGAGTCCAACATCGCGAGCAGCAATACGAAGAGAAGTCCGAGCATCGAAGCCCGAAACCCACAACAAAAACCGAACATGAGGTGCTCCTTATCCGTGAATTCAGGTCTATTGCGCGCGACGAGCCATCCGTGCGCAACGTCGAATCACGAGAACATCGCTTCGATGGGCTGACCGTGGTCGAGGGCGATGCGTTTCAAAGCTGGGGAGGCCTCGCGGACGACTCGCAGTTGGCCGAGGTCAAACTGGTAGTGCATCAGCGTCGCGCACAAGTCATCGACGCCGACCGGATCGCGATCCACGCGGCCTCCTCGACGGTCGGTTTCGCCGATGACTTGGCCGTGCTTCAAGCCGCCGCCTGCGAACACGATCACGCCGGCGTTCGGGTTGTGGTCACGACCGCCCGATTTGTTGATGCTCGGCGTCCGGCCGAATTCACCGACGACCACCAGCAGAATCTTGTCCGAGAGGCCCCGTTGATCCACGTCATCCATGAACGCTGCCACCGCGTGGTCGAGCGGCGGAGCGAACAGGTCCATCCCCGGTTTGATTCCCCAGATCGCTTCGCCGCCATGCATGTCCCAGTTTGAATGCACCACGGTGACAAACCGGCTGCCGGCCTCGCACAGCCGCCGCGCGAGCAACATTTGTTCGCCGAGGGGAAAACCCGTCGAAGGGCCTTCGGTTTGCCAGCGGTTGTCTTTCGCCCACCCGTAGAGCGGGCAGTGGCTCGTATCGTACGACGCTACCACACGAGGGTCTTCCTGCGACAAATCGAGTGCCCCGCGAATCGCGCCGCCGAGCAGCACTTCGTAGGCCTGCTGGTGCATGTCGTCGAGATCCCGAAAGGCGCTCTCGTCCAACCGTCGTCTCCACTGATCGAACTGACTGAGCAACCCGCGGCGAGCGTCCAGACGTTCGGCTGCGACATGTGGCTTCAGCAGGTCGCCCCAATCGCCGGTGCCGGTCGGGTTGAATGGCGCAAACGCGCCGCCGAGATTTCCCGGCCCACTGCCGAGCACGCCCGACTCCACACCCGGGTTGACGCTCGAAATCTTCAACCCATCGACCGGCTTGAAAACCGGTGGCACGAACGAATATGTCGGCATGCCGGTGCGTCGATCGTTCGCCCCCCGAGCTTGAGCAACCAGCGCCCCGATGCTCGGGTTGAGGACCATCCCACCTTCCTTGCTGTTGATCGGATCCTCGATGCCGCCGGTGAGCATATTCTTCGCAGCTTTGGCATGATTCGCCGTTTTGGCGACCAGCGTCCGCACGATCGTCAGCCGGTCTGCGCGCTCAGCCAGTTTCGGGAAATATGACGCAAACCGCACGCCCGGAAGCGCCGTCTGGATGTGCCCCGCGATACTGGTAAAACTGTCGACGCCGTCCGGCTTCGGATCGAACGTTTCGTGCTGACTTGGTCCTCCCGCCAGGAACAATAGCACGACCGACTTGTCGCGAATGAATGATGGTTGCGGAGCGGCGAGCGAGTTACCACCCAGCATGTGAGCCAGCGACAAACCGCCGACACCGAGCGAACCGACGCGAAGAAAATCTCTGCGACGAAAGCGATCACAGCCGGGTGCGGCGCTATTGGTTGCAATCGTTAGCATCGGCAATTCCTTTCGACATGCCTCCGACAGGCACACTCAGTGATTGAACCGAAACTCGGCACTACAAAGCAGTGCCCAAACCAATTCCCGACACAGGGTGGGTTGTGACGGCTGGGGCGATGATTGGAATTCCACCAACTGAGCCAGCTCTTCCTCGGTGGCGACGCGTGAGAGGACACACAGATACGCTTCCCGGGCGGCCGCCGCATGGTCCGTTTGTTTGAAGAGGCGTTCCACGAGGCTGCCTGTTGTGCGCTGGAGCTGCCTGGTCATGAGACTGTGGTAACTGAGAAACAAGGCGTGTCCGGCGCTGGCATTGAATGCGTCGCTTTGGCTGCGGAACCGCGCGGCAAACTCTTGCACTTCGCGATCGCGCGCGTAGAACCGGCGAGCCACGGCGGGAGTCACAACGTCGATCTTGCGGTTCTGCTTCTCTCGCTCAAGCTTCGTTTGAAACTGCGCGAAATGGCCGGTCGCGACGCTGATACTGGTCGCCAACTGGTCGGGCGTGAGCGGTTTGATCAGGGCCACGGCGTAGTCGGTGGCTCGTGGCCGCTCGCCCGATCCGCTCCACTGGCTGCTCCGCAGGTACGTCTCGCTGTGGAGAATCGCCGCCATGAGCCAGCGCAGATCAAACTGCTGCCCGGCGAAGCCGTCGGCGAGCTTTTCGAGCAGCGCGGGATGTGTGGGGGGATTCGCGGCATGCATTTGATCGACGGGCTCCACGAGTCCGCGTCCCAGAAGTTGTTTCCACAGGCGGTTGACGATGGCGCGTTTGAAGTATGGCGACTCGGCCTTGAGCGCGTAGCCCGCCAGCGAAGCGCGGCGGCTAAAGTAGGGCAGGTCGGGCAGGCCCTCATTGCCTTTCGCGTACCACTGATTGCGATCCTCGGGCCGCGGCGGCTCTTCCACCAGGTGGTTGTCGAGAAACATCAACTGGGCCGACTTCTCTTCCTTCTTGGTGGTGATGAACGTCACCTCACCCTCCGCTTTCTCGCGAACCAGCGGTGTGTCTTTGAAACGGGCTTCTTGCGTGCGGCCGAGGAATGCGGCCAAGCCATAGTAATGGTCCTGCCGGATCTCGGGCACGAACGGGTGGTCGTGGCACTTGGCGCATTGCAGTTGAATGCCGAACAAACCGGTGGCGACGGCGCTTGTCAGATTATCGAGCTTCTCTGCGTTGTCGCCGCTGCGAATCCGCACGGCAAGAAAATAGGCCGCGGACCGTTGGCGTTCATCGGCGACATCGGGCGCGAGCAATTCCCGGGCAATTTCGTTCCAAGGCCGGTTCGCCAGCAGTGAATCTTCCAGGTACTTGAGAAAGCCGTCGCGGCCAAAGTCCCGTTCCAAAGCGGTGCCGCACAGCCACTCGTCGAACACGGTCGACCAATACACGGGCATCTCTTCATGCGTGAGCAACGAGTCGATCAACTGATGGTGTTTGTTTTCGGCGGGGTCGCTCAAATAGCTTTGGGTCTCCGCGGCCGTGGGGATGCGGCCGAGGATATCGAGGTAAATGCGTCGCACGAGCTCCGCGTGATCGGCGCGAGGGGCAGGCTGAATGTTCCGGTTTTTCAACGCGCGGGAAATCTCGCCGTCGATCAGGCGACTCGCGACGAGGTCGTCATCACCCCGCGCCGCACCAAACGACGCCGCCGCCACTAGCAGAGTTAAACAGCGGCACCAAATAGGAATCGACTCGCGCATCTTGTCCATCCTCACGACACTTCGTACAAGTCCACCGTTCCATCCGCCTTGCCCAATGCCACTTGGCGTCCATCGGGTGAAAACCGCAGCCCCAGCGACCACTCGCCGCGTTTCACCGTGGCCAACACGTCGCCTGAAATTCCCATCGGCTTCGTGGGCTTGCCGTTCTTGTCGAGTGGCGGGGGCGCGAACTTGGAGGCATCGTAGCTCCAGAATTTCACCTCGTTCTCACCCCCCGCGAGCACATTGCTCTTCGGATGAAAGGCGATCTGCATATCGAGTTTTTCCGTGGCCATGATCTCGCCCGAAGTGAGATCGTAAATGCTGAGGCTTTCGCCCCCGGCCACGCCCAACCAGCGATCGTCGTGACTGACGGCCAGACGATGCACGCCACTGTGTCGCGGCGTTTGACCGAACTGATCGTTCGCCCCGCCATAAGCGATTGTGCGCTGCGGCTTGAGCGACTCGGTTTCCCAAATGATCACCTTCCCATCTTCTCCGCCGGTGACGAAGCGTTGGCCATCGCGCGTGAACGTCACGTCGGCCACGAATCGGTCGTGCCCGGAAAGGGTCTCCAGCGATTTCAAATCGGCGGCGTTCCAAACCTTCACGAACTTATCGGCGCCGACCGTGACGAGCAGCTTGCCATCGGGCGAGTAAGCCACGGCCTCCACCCAGCCATCATGTGCGGCCACTTGATGGGCGGCAGATTCCACGGGACGTCCATTCACCCAGGGCCAAAGCCGGAGTGTCCGATCGGAGCCACCTGTGACAATCGCCTCTCCGGAGGGATGAAAATCGATCCCCCGAATCCAGCCAATCTCGTGCGGGCAAACCAGCTCGCCCACCACGTGCTTGCCACCCCCTTTGGCCTTCGGAACCGGCTCCGCATTGAGATCGAACAATGCAAGGCGGCGATCCACGACTTGAGCAACCAGCTTCGCCTCCTGCGGATGATAACGCAGGCGGACCATCGTCATCGGGCCGCGCTTCGCGCCATCGTCGACGAAGAGAGTCTTTTCGAGCTTTGTAATTTTGGTAATGTCGGCCATGAAAGGCTCGCTCAGAAAACTTCGTGCAATGCCTTGCCCAGCTTGTTCTCAACGAACGGAATCGGGCGATCCTCAAACCTCAGCTCTTTGTGCGGCTCGATGCCGAGCGTCCGATAGAACGTGCAGAACAGATCGTGGATGGTGACCGGGCGGTCGGTGAGTTCGGTACCGTTCTCGTTGGTCTTGCCGATGAGCAAGCCCTCTTTGAGGCCGCAACCGCCGAAAGCGAGCGACCAGCACTTGGTCCAATGATTGCGGCCCGGCTGACCCTGGCCGAGGATCTCGGGGGTGCGGCCGAACTCTCCCATCAGCACCAGCAGCGTGCTCTCCCACAGACTGCGATCGATCAGATCGTCGGCCAGAGCGCCGACCGCCGTGTCGAATTCCGAGGAGATCCAGCGCTGGCTCTGGAAGGCGCGACGATGCTTGTCCCAGGCCAGGCCGCTCTGATGCTGCACGCGCACAAAAGGAACGCCCCGCTCCACGAGCCTCCGGGCGAGCAGGCAATCGCGTCCCAATGCGCTCTCGCCGTACCGTTCGATATCGCGTGGAGATTCTTGAGAGAGATCGAACAAGCCGTTGCTCCGCAGCAGTCGGCCCACCTCGCGGAAGGCGGCCTCATGCACATCGATCAACTCGGCATCCCGCTCTTGTGAGAACTTCTGGCTCAGCGACGCTCGCAGTTTCTCGCGGCGATCGAAATTGGCGATCTCTTCCTGCGAGGCGGTCGGCAAGTCCTGCGGACCCGCACCGTTGCCGGGGCACAGCAAGCCCTGCTGCCTGGCCCCAAGGAAACCCGGTCCTGGCACGTGCAGCTTGCCGAAGTTGTCCTTTCCGAGCATCACGTAGCTCGGCAGGGCCGTGTTGGCTGCTGGCTGCTCGTGAGCACATACCGAAAGCCAATGCGGTGCAGGTGCCACAATTGAGCTTGGGTTGTAGCTCGTTTGCGAAATGAAACCCGCCTGATCGTGATCGCCATTGCTGCTGGTCATGCTGCGGATCGTGACCATCCGCCTGGCCAGCCGTGCCAGATTCGGCAGGTACTCATCGAAATGGACACCTGGAATCGATGTGGGAATCGAAATGTGCGGTCCGCCGGTCGGCGCGCCCGGCTTGGGATCCCACGTTTCAAACTGGCTGGGACCGCCGCTCATGAACACGAGAATCACCCGCTTGCCCGCCTTGTTGGCGAGTGTGGCGTGGTCTTCGGCGAACAGGCGGCGAAACCCGCCAAAGGCCATTCCGCCAGCGACCGCGCCTTGCAAGAGGGCACGGCGCGAAAAGTCATGCTCTCGTGAAATGCAGTGCGAATGGTTCATGCTTCACATCTCTTGCGCGGTGTTTTTCAATCTCGGGTAGCCCGCAGGTCGTCCAAGAGTGGGAGCATCAAGGACTCTCGGCGATCTGGTAATGACTATGTCAACAACTCGGAAATCGGTCCGGTACTTTCTTTGAAGGCCGTCACCGGGCAGCGCATTTGTTGCAAAATGGTTAGGTACAAGTCCGAGGCAGGTTTGGTGCCGCCTTTCCATTTCAGATGCTGGCCATGCTTGAAGCCGAGTTTTCGGCCGCCTGCCAGGAGCATTGGAAAACTGCCGCCGGAGTGGCTGCTGATCTGCGAGCCACCCAGCAGCAGGACGGAATGATCGAGCAGCGTGCCGTCGCTGGCTTCCACCTTCTTGAGTTTCTCCATCAATCTCGCGAAACAGGCGCAAAACATTTCGTCGCGTTGGCCGAGCACTTTCACATCGGGATTGTCGGCACCGCGATTGCCCGAGCCCTTGTGATGCACATCGTGTGCGCCGCGAACCGGAGCACCTGCCTTCTGAGCCCAATCTTTGTAGTCGTCGTAGTTGGGGCCCCCTTCGCCGCCAAGACTGTGCGTGACGACGCGCGTCATATCGGTCTGGAACGCAAGGGCGATCAGGTCCATCATGAGTTCGATGTGCTCCTGGATGCGATTTTTCCCCTGTGGCTGCAGCTTCACCGCCGCTTCATCGAACAGGGGGCGGCCTCGCTCCAGGATGGAATTCTTGTCAACGATGCGGCGCTCGACCTCGCGGACCGATTCGAGGTACTGATCGATCCTCTGTCGGTCGGCGTAGCCGAGCTTGCGTTTCAAATCCCCGGTCTCTTCCAGCGCCGTATCAAGAATGCTGCGATCGAGGGCCAGACGGGCCTGCGCCGCCTTGAGCTGCGTGGCATCGGCCGGAGGAAACAGTCGCTCGAACACAGTGCGGTAATTCCCGATGGCTGGGATATCCGCCCCCATGGCGTTGCGCGAAAGGGTGCGTGTCCCGACGCCGTCCTCGAACGACAGGGCCAACGACGACACGTACGTTGGCCCCACGTGCTGAGCTGCGACCTGGTCCATGGATATCGTGTTGGTGATGGTGCCGGGTGTGATCTTGATGTTTGTGCCGGTCAGCCAGTTGTAGGGATGTTCGTGACCGCTGATGCGTCCCTGAATGTGCAGCAGATTGGAGACGACCGTGAACTGATCGCGAAATTGGGCGAGCGGTTGGTGCGAAGGAGCAATCGTGTAATTCGGACCCTCATCAACCGGGAACCAGTTGTAATGGTTGATCGCGCCGGGAATGTAGAAACAGGCGAGCCGCGGCGGCTCCTGCTTCCCGTTCGTCGCGGCGAGCGAACGACGCTCCATCGCCTGCAGCCACGGGAGAGAGATCAAGCCTCCAAACCCACGCAACACAGTTCGGCGGCTTATTCGATGGCGGTTGAGGTTCATTGCTGTTTCCTGAAGGGTTGCGGGTTACTTCTGTAAAAAGGCTCGCGATTTGACCAGTGAATGCACCAGATCACGCACGGGATATCCTCTCTTCTGGTGCTGTTGCACGATCGCCTGGATCTCCGCCAAGTCATCGACATCGGCCTTGCGACCAGCACCGTAGAGCAACAGATTCTTGAGCAAGCCGCGAACGATGTCAGGCGTGTAATGCTGCATCAGTAAATCTTGGCATTGGCGATAGTTCTCGAACTTCTCGCCGCGCGGTAACTGGCCGGCAGCATCCACCGGGCGCGTGGCACCGGCACCATGCCATTCGATCTTGCCGTCGAGCTCTTTCGTCACGTAATGGTCGTGCTCCACGTCGCGCCAGCGTCCGCTCAGGTCGAAGTTCTGAAACGCGAAGCCAAGCGAATCGATTTTCCGATGACAGACGAAACACTTGGGATCGGCCTGATGTTGCTGGAGCAACTGCTTGAATGTTTTGCCACGATTCTTGGAGTCGGAAGGGATCAGTTCCGGGACTTCGAGCGGCGCCGGCTGAGGCGGGTCGTCGAGAATTCGCCGCGCCAGCCACGCGCCGCGGTAGATCACCCAGTTGTCACCCATCCAACAGAGCATCGACTGAATGCCCGCCTGTCCGAGCACTCCACCACCACGCGGATCATTGCTCCGCAAAGTCATCTTGCGGAAGCCCCCCCCGTTGATACCCTCGTAACCGTAGTGACGGGCGAGAATGTCGTTCAGCATGGTCCAATCGCTGGCGATCAATTCACTTGCGGGGCGATTCTCCGCCAGCAATTGCGCGAAATAGGCAATCGTCTCTTCCTGCATCGAGGCTTTCAGATTGCGGCCGAAACGAAAGTCCTGCTTCTGAATGTGATCCATGGCAACCGTGATCGGCTGCCCCATCTCCAGCCACTGCGTCACGAAGGGACGCACGAACGCATCGCTGCGTGGATCGGACAGCAGGCGGTTGACTTGGGAGTCGAGAACCTGGGGATCGGTCAACTTTCCGTCGCGGGCGAGGTTACGCAACTCGTTGTCGGGAGGCGAGCCCCATAACATGAAGCTAAGCCGGGATGCCACGGCGTGCTGGGAACTTGCCGGATCTGTATTCGGAGCGACAAGGTAACGGAACGAACCGGCCAGCAGCACCGCTTGGAACGTGGAGCGCACAGCCTCGTCGAACGACTCCCCTTGAGCGCGCAGAGTGTCGTAGAGCGCGAGAAAGCGGGCCTGTTCAGTGGCCGGTACAGGCCGCCGCCAGGCGCGATCGATCCAGAGTTGGAGCAAACGCTCAGCGGAGCGACGATCGTCGGTGACTTGACCCATGTCCGCTTTCCAGTGAGACGGGGGCCACGCGGCACGATGATCGATCGCCAATTCAAAGCGATGCAGCACCACCAAGGGAATCGGCTGCTGTTCCAGCGGCAACGTCCTGGCATCGTAGGAAGGACGGAACAAACCGGTACCGCCGGGGACATTATCCTCCGGTTTGCTCTTCTCTTCGTTCTCGAATCCATCAATCGCGTAAGGAACTTCCACGCGATTGGTGAGCGTCACACTCACCCCCTTGGCATCTGACGTGACTTCGCTGAGCGGGACTTCGTAGATCAGCGTGCGCGGTTTCTCAGGTGAATTGCTGATTTCGGGAAAAGCCAACTCGCGTCCTCCCACTTCCACCCACAGATGGGGATTGGGCACACCGGCGACAAACTTCTTCACCGACACATCCAGACAGACGCGCAGAATTCCCCGGCGTTCTCTCGGCGGCATGCGAATCGTCAAGCCGCCGCGATCCTCCAGCCATTTGGGTTTGATCAACCAACCCAAGCCAACCTGAGGGGTCACGTCCCCGGTGTTCGCCGAAAGCCCGTCGGCTTTCCAGTCATCAAACACTTTGCGGAGATCCTTGGCGTTGCGCACGTCGGCGGCGAACACTTTTTCGTGCGGAGGATCGAGAATTCGAATTCCGTCCACCGCGCGCCGCGTGACCTGCATCACTTGCGCCAGCGCGTCAGCGGAGTCCTGTAACCCGTCCGCGCCGGTATCGAAGCCATCCACCTTGCCATCCCCCGGCAATGTGTAGGCAAAATCGACGGCGAGACCGGTGACATCCTGCAGGGCGGCTGCCAACTCGCGGCGATTCAAGCGGCGAACGCTGAGCGGCGCGACCAAGCGCTGCTGACTTTCGATCCAACGCAGAATTTGATTCCGTTCCTGCTCCGCGGGGCGCGGGCGATCTTCCGGCGGCATGGCTCCAGCAGAGAGTTGTTCATACACCAACGTCCACAGGTGACGATCGGATGCGACGAAGCCGTTGAGTTGATCGTACCGGATGCGGGATTGCTGTTCGCCCGGTCCGTGACACGCGTAGCAGTGGGACTTTAGAAAGGGACGCACGACGCGTTCAAATTCGGCCGGAGGATTCTCGTCAGCGACCGCAATAGTGGTCATCAGAACAAAACAGGCTAATACGCATCGAACGAAACGGCCGCGGTTGTGCATTACGGCACCTCCACGATCTTGAGGTGCCCACGCACGCCATACGCCACTCGCTGGCCGTCAACACCGAGGGAAACTCCGGTGATGGCCGATGCCTCACCCGCGCTTATATGAATCGTCTTGCCACTGGCCGCATCCCACACGCGCAGTGACCGATCCGCGCTACCCGAAGCAATCCGTTTGCCATCGCGGCTGCCAGCCAGAGCGGTGATGTCGTCGGTGTGGCCGCGCAGTGTGCGCAACTCTGCGCCTTTGGCTGCATCCCAAATTCTCACGGTGTCGTCCCAACTTCCCGACACGATCCACTTGCCATCGCCGACCCATGCGACCCCCGCGATTGTCTCCTCGTGTCCCTGCAGGTTCATCCGTTGCTCACCGGTGGCGGTGTCCCACACGCGAAGCATGCCCTCCCCATCGCCCGAAACAATCCAACTGCCATCCGGGCTGAATGCCAGGCAGGTCACGTCATATTCGTTGCCTTGCTCCAGCGTGTGAATGAGCTTTCCGTTGCGTGTATTCCAGATTTTCAGTGTGTCGTCGCCGCTACCGGTGGCGAGTTGCAGACCATCGCGGCTGAAGGCGACCGCAGTGATGTTCTCGCGATGAGCGAGAAGGGTGAGTCCTTTCAAACCCGTCATGGCATCCCATGTTTGCAGCGTTCCGTCCCAGGAGCCGGAAGCGATCTGCTTTCCATCGGCACGCAGTGCCACAGCAGTGATGGCCGCTGGAGGTCGAATGTCAACGAGTGCCGTGCCGGAATCAGCGTCCCAAACCTTGATCGACGGATCGTCGCTGCCGGTGATGATCCGTTTGCCGTCACCGCTCATGGCCACCGATGAAATCCAACGGTCATGGGCGCGGACACGCAACGGTTCCGCCGCGGCGATGACCAATC
>JANODP010000504.1:0-2545 GCA_031412755.1 Schlesneria sp.
CGGATTGAGGCTTGTTGAGGTTGACCGGCTACCTCCGGCCAATTCCGAATTTCCGAAGTGCCTGACCCCTGATCGATGCTTCGCGAGGCTCCGATCAATTTCCGCGTTGAGCAGTCTTCGTCGGCATCGGAAGCTCGGGGCTGTCGCCGGTGGGGCGGCGCTGGAGCAGATCACTCAGTTGGAATGAGAAGTACTTCTGATCGGCGGCCGGGCGTTTGTCGCTGCTGGCGTTGGCGACCCAGAACCTGGTGGTGGCCGGCTCGAACAGGACGTTGTGCAGGTTGGACTTCATCGCCACCGGGCGGTCCATCAGGTGCAGGGCCTCTTCGGCGGTGAACTTGCCGTGTCCCGCGGCGGCGCGCTTGACGAGTTCGTCGTAGCGCGACCCGGCCGACAGCAGCACGCAGTCCTTGACCGGTTTGGGGAGGAGCGGATGCGCTTCGCCGGGAGGGACGACGGTGAACGTGTCCCACGAGGCTTCCATCCCGACGGCTTCGTTCGTCTCGCCATCGGCCACGACGTAGTAGTACTCACAGGTGCGCGGGCCGTCGCGGAAGACGGAGATCGCCTCGTCCAGTGACTTCGCCGTTTCGAGCGCCTCGCGCACGATCAGCGTCATCGGGCGACCGTTCCAATGGCCGAGGCCGCCGCCGCCCATCTCGCCGATCGAGATGTGCTCGGCGTTCATCCCCGTCACGGAACCGAGGAAGCCGGCATAGGCGACGTTGACCCACGGCAGACGGCCTGCGGGCTCATAGACCACCACGACCGCATGGTCCTGCAAGCCCCAGTCGGTGGCGTAGTCGAGAACCCGCCCGTGCAGCAGGTTTCCATTCTTGGTGGCCGACTTGGCGAGCGAGAAGCCGCTGCAATGGAACAGTTCGGGGATGAAGTTCCCGGCGCGCGCGTCGGCCAACGAGATACCCGCGCCGTCGGCCAGTCCCTTGATTTCCTCGACATAGCGCGGCGCGATGTGCGGCTCCTGGAAGGCGACGATCATTTCGATGGCCGCTCGCGGCGTGATCTTGACCGGCCCGACTTCCACCAGCGTCGCCTCTTTCGCCTTGTCGACGAGCAGCGTCTTCAGATTCTGCCGCACGTGCTCCCTGAGCAACGCGCCGTGCTGATAGCCCATCTCATAGGGCTTCCCCTTGAGATGCAGGACGTGATAGCCGTCGATCTTCTCCAGCCATCCCTCGCCACAGCGGGCGACGGTCTGAGCCCGCACGGGACTGACAACGACCAGCAGAGCCAGCATCGACGAGGCGACGGCCGGCAACCACCAACGACAACGCACAGGAAGGCGACTCATGCGAACGGTCTCCGAAAAGATGAGCGACGTGCCGGCTACCAAACCGGACGGCAAGGCGGGCAACAGCATACCCCCTGAAAGGAACGGCGTCAGCCACAAGCCGCGCGACAGGCCTGATTGGAAGTGGCATCGCCCCAGGCCGAGGTCCGCCCGCAACCCAAATCCCATCGAAGAGAAACGCAAAGCCGCAAAGTCGCCAAGGTGCAAAGTCAGAGAAAGTCAGAGAGTGTCACTGACTGACGAAGCCAGCCATCGACCGGGGGCGGCCTCTTAAAATCGGGATTCCCAGATCGTGCAATTCTTTGCGTCTCTGCGACTTTGCGGCTTGGCGTCGAAAATCTTCGCGGCGCGCGAAGAAACGAAACGTTAGTAGTACGGAACACCTTTCCCGAGTCGTTCTCATTCCTGGCCGTCAGCGCCGCCGACTTCGGTCTTGACCCAGTTGGGGGGATGACTAAGCTCCCGCCGTGAATGCGGTTGGAACAGGTTTTCCAGGGACGTCGAAAGCCCCGGCCGCGGAGCATCCAAGGAGGGTTTTTCATGCGACGCTGGTTCGCCAAACTGACCATCGGTCTCTACGTGGGCGCATTGTTTCTGGGGATCGGTGCTCACGCGATGAACTTCGGCACCTCATCGCATCCCGTCATGTACTACTTCGTGTGGGACATGTTCTGTGGCTGGGCGGCTCACGAGATCCGCTACCACATCGTCGCCGAGGGCGAGAGCGGGACATACTACGACGTGTCGCAGGGGCCCTGGGACACGTTTACTCCGTACGGCGATCTGTCGCGGGCGCAGTACGACGCCGTGGGAAATGCCCTGCACAAGATGGCGCACAACACGCTCCGGCACACCGATCACGAACCGATCGTGCGGATTCTGGTTGCCGAGGAAGTCTGGCCCAAGAAGTACAACATCTCGGACCACATGTGGGCGATGCGTTTCGACGAGCCGAAGGATCCGAAGAGCTACTTCTGGTTGAAGACCGTCATGAGCCCCGACGGCACGGTGCTCAGCCATCGTCCGAACTACCTGTCGTACTTGTATACGAAGACGATCGCCAACAACCCCCGGCTGCAGGCCGACACGCTGCGTGGCAAGCCGTTCTTCGCGGTCAATCCGGGCCACCGCACCCCCTCGTCGGGGTTCACCAGCGACTCGTTCATGGAGACCGAGATGACGCTGGGGCAGCCGAGTGCCAATTGAGTCGACGGAATATCGCCCGGTTTGAGT
>JANODP010000505.1:0-33344 GCA_031412755.1 Schlesneria sp.
GGGGGGGTCCCCCCCACCCCGCTCAGATGTCTCGGCATCAACCGCGTGCGTTTAAGTTGCCGGATACTCGCCACGCGCAGACTCAGTGATGAGCGGCCTTCTCCGGCGTGTGACCATCCTTGGCGGCGGCGGCCTCTCGGGCTTCCTGTTCGTACACCTGCGGCACGTCGCGCGTGTAGTAGGACATCCCCATGTCCGGAGTCAGCGCGAATGGAATCGTGAACGCCAGAATGAACGTCGGAGCCAGCAGCAGATATTTCCAGGCTCCCTCAAACTTCAGATGCATGAAGTACATCATCACGCACAGCGCCTTGGACGTGGCGACGGTGAGGATGATCACCCGCAGCACGTTCTTGTTGGGAATGTCGAAGGCATCGGCCGCGATCGACATCAGCGTGAAGACGCACAAGGCGCAGAAGACCAGAAAATAAGTCCGGCCGTGCGAGTGATGTTCGTGTTCGTGACCGCCGTCGGCAGCGTGCGAAGGATCGTGATCGGACATGGCGAAAGCTCCGAAAGCAGGCGGCAGCCGCCCGCGGGTTCTCAGAATCAGATGATGTACAGCAGCGGAAACAGGAAGATCCAGACGAGGTCCACGAAGTGCCAGTAGAGGCCGATGTTCTCGATCAGATAGGCGTCACCGACGCACAGGCGGCTCCCCTTCATCAGGATCAGCACAAACATGATCAGTCCCACGATGACGTGGATCGCGTGAAAGCCGGTCATCAGAAAGTAGTTCGAGGCGAACAGGTTACCGTACAGAATCGGCCGGACACGTGTAATTTCATAGCCGTTCATCAACGACATGAGATCGGGGTCCTTCTCGATCAGGGCGTGGTACGCTCCCAGAACGGTGTTCGGATCTGGTTCTGCGGGATGCGCGTCTTCCGAACCGTGATGCTTGGGAAACTCGCCCAGTTTCAACCGTGGGATCTTGCTGACATCCGGTTCGGTGCGCAGCTTGTCCAGTTGCTCGATCGGCACTTCAAACGACACATTCGCGCGAACGTGGTCCCGGAAGTTGGCGTACAACGTGTTGAGCTTCTTGACAGCCCGGGATCGCTTGACCTCCTCGCCTCCAGCGTCTTTCTGGGTCAGTTCGTCAATCTTCGCGTCGAGTTCCGTGAGTTGCGTTTCCCGTTTTTCCACATTCGGAAACATCGTCGCCAGGTTGCTGTCAACGACCCACCGGACATCGCGCAGCAGCTTCTCCATCGACTGCAAGTCGCTCTCGGGGATGCGACCGGGCAGGATGTCGTGATCGAACTTCCCCTTGTACTCCCACCCCTTGATCCCCAGAAAAACGAAACCGAGGATCAGCGTGAAGAGCATGAAGTTCCACGATTTGCGGTACTGCTTGGACAGCAACGCGTCGTGCGAGACGACCACGAAGTAGCTCGACAGAATCAGCACGAACGTGTTCAGGCCGCCCCAGAAGATCTGGATGTGGGTCACATGCGTGTCGATCGGCCAGCCGGGCGAACCCATTCTCAGCACGATGTACGTGCCGATGAACGCCGTGAAGAACATGATCTCGGTGCCCAGAAAGAGCCACATGCCGAGCTTCGAGTTGTTGATCGGAATGCCCATCCGCAACGCGGGGGCGGGACTGGTATGCGTCATGTCGTTGTCATCCACCGTCTAAAACACGTTGTCACTGTCACTCAAACTCTGACTCGTAATCTTACTCTTGCTCTTACTCTCCGCCGTCCGCCGCTTCTCTTCTCTCACCACAACTTATCCCAAGCCAATCCTCACGCCCCCGGCAGCCAGCCGAGCAGACGCAGGTGGTCCCACGTCAGCACGATCAGCACCAGCGGCAGATAGACCAGCGAAGTCCACAGCACCCGTCGGGCACTCTCGCGAGTTTCGTCGCAGGCGAACTGAACCGACGCGATCAGGTACACCATCCCCAGCACCAGCGCCGTCGCCGAATAGGCCAAACCCGCGAGACCGAAGTAAGCCGGCAGCAGACTGACCGGAATCAATCCGAGGGCATAGCCCACCGCCAGCAAACCCGTGACGTGCGGCAGCGACCGGCCGGCCGGAAGCATTCGCAATCCGGCGGCACAGTAGTCGTCCCTGTGCAGCCAGGCGATCGCCAGAAAATGCGGAAACTGCCACAGGAACAGCACACCGAACAGCGCCGCCGCCGTCCAATCCAGGCGACCTCCCGCCGCCAGCCAGCCGAGCACCGGAGGCAGCGCGCCGGGGATCGCCCCCACCGCCGTACACAACGAGGTGACCCGCTTCAGCGGCGTGTAGACGCCCGCATACAACACAAACGTGACGGCCGTCAGCGCCGCCGTCGGCCCGTTCACGCAGACCGCCAGGTACGTGGTCCCCACGGTTCCGCAAACGAATCCCAGCGTCAGCACTTCCGCCGGACTGAGCCGTCCCGACGGCAGGGGCCGGTTCCTCGTTCGTCGCATTCGCCCGTCGGTCTCTCGTTCATACCACTGGTTCACCGCCGATGACCCCATAGCGACCAGCGCGATGCCGAACCAGGCGTGCAGCAATGTGACCGCGCTCCAGACGCCGTCAATCCCGAGCAGATAACCGACCGTCACCGTCAGCAGCACCATCAGTGAGATCCGCGGCTTGGCGATCTCGGTGTAGTCTGCCACCCGCAACGAAATGGCATTCAACAGACCAAGTCCCACCGGCTTGGCGACATTCGGGCAGGTTGAAACGGGAGCGATCGCACTCATGTCGCGACTCCCATCATCGGGGCATCGAAGTCAGCGGGCCGATTCGTCTCGCGGCGATCGGCGGTCGGCAGTACCGAACTCACGCAGACGACAGACACCACCGACGTCATCAGGGTCAGCATCCCCAGCACCTTGTGCAGCGAGCAGACAACGATCTGGCTGAGGGACTCACGCACGGCCACGATACCCCACGACGGAACTCCGTAGCGGACAGTCCACGTCGCCAGACCGAGCAGCCCCTGCGAGACAACCAGTCCGACCAGGACCATCGCACACCGTCGCAGCAGCACCGACTCGGAACTTCTCACTGCGAACGCGAACGCAAACGCCGCGACCAGCGGCGCAATGGCAAACCACGGGTGCAGTCTCCAGGCCCAACCGAGGCCCAGGTGTCGCAGCACTCCGCCGAGAAAATACTGCACGCTCATCAGCACGGCGGTGATGAGCGCCCAGACCAGCGCGGTCCGCCCGGCGGCGATCGACGACAACCGCCGACGCGACTCCCAACCGACGCTCGTCACCAGCACGAAGACCGCCATCAGACTGAAGATGGCCGCCGCGAAGTCGCCGTGCAGGAGAGCCAGCATTTCTTTGCCGAGCAACACTCGCGCACCACCCAGCATTCCCTGAACGACCACGACAGCGAAGATGCCGGCCGCGAGGCACTTGGCCGTCCGACTGCACGCCACGCGCCAGGCGAATCCCGCAAGGACCATGCTGACCACGCCAATCGTCATCCCGGACAACCGATGCAGGTGCTCGGCAAACTGGTCGCGGTCGGCACTCCACAACGGATAGGCCAGCATGCTGTAACCATCGGACGACGGCCAGTCGGCGAACACCATCCCCGCCTTCAGCGTGGTCACGAACGCCCCCGTCGTCACGGGCAGCAGCAACGTCAGCGTTGCCGTCAGCCACGCGAACCGATGGAGCCAGCGACGGGTGGTCGAAGGATTCATGACGGGCAGGCGGGGGACGAAACTGTTCGGGGACGGAATCAACATCAATGACCGGTGTGGGCGACTCGTTTGGCGAGCGGCACGTACTCGGTCTGCATCAGGAAATCCTTCTCGCCACTGACCGGCGAACTGTATTCATACGGACCGTGATACACGACCGGCGGGATGTCAAAGTTTCCGTGCCCCGGCGGCGAGGGAGCCGACCATTCCAGACCGTTCGCATTCCAGGGGTTCCGGCCGCATTTGGGTCCGCAGAAGATGCTGTAGAAGAAATTGCCGAGCAACAGGAACTGGGCCAGGCCCATCACGATGGCCGACGCCGTCATGAACTGATTCAGCGGCAGCAGGTGCTCCAGATACGGGAAGTGGTACGGATCGGCATACCGGCGCGGCATGCCGGCGATCCCCAGCATGTGCATCGGATAGAACGTGCAGTTGAACGCGATGAACGTGATGGCGAAGTGAATCTTGCCAACCGTCTCGTTCATCATCCGACCCCACATCTTCGGGAACCAGAACTGAATGGCACCGAACACGCCGAACAGGGTCGCCCCAAAAATGACGTAGTGGAAGTGGGCCACGATGAAGTAGGTGTCGTGGATGTAGATGTCGACCGGCACGGCGGCCATGAAGATGCCGCTCAATCCGCCAATGATGAACATCGACACGAAGGCGACACAGTTCAGCAGCACGGTGTTGAATTGAATCCGTCCGCCCCAGATCGTGCCGATCCAGTTGAAGGTTTTCACGGCCGAAGGGAGCGCGATCATCATCGTGCTGACCATGAAGGTCATGCCCAGCGCGGGGTTCATCCCGCTGATGAACATGTGGTGCCCCCAGACGATGAACCCGAGTCCGGCGATCGCCGCCATCGAGTACACCATCGGCTTGTAGCCGAAGATCGGCTTGCGACACATGCAGGCCAGCATGTCCGAGACCATCCCCATCGCGGGGAGCAGCATGATGTACACCGCCGGGTGCGAGTAGAACCAGAACAGATGCTGCCAGAGCAGCGGCTGACCGCCGCCGATCGTCGGAGCCGCATTGTTGACGACGACTCCCGAAGGGATGAAAAAGCACGTCCCGAGCACCCGGTCGGCCACCATCATGAAACCGGCCGCCGTCAGCACCGGCAGGGCGAACGCCTGCAGGATCGCCGTGATGAACATCGACCAGATCGTCAGCGGCATCCGAAACAACGTCATCCCGGGAGCCCGCATGTTGATGATGGTGGTCATGTAGTTGACCGAACCCAACATCGACGATACTCCGACAAACGTTATACCCAGCAACCAGAACGTCTGCGCGTGTCCCGAACCGGGAGCCGCCTGCGGGATTGCCGACAGCAGGGGATAGCTCGTCCACCCCGAGGCCGGACCTCCGCCGAAAAAGAAGCTGGCACCGATGAAGAAGATCGCGGGCCACATGAACCAGTAGCTCAGCATGTTCAGGACGGGAAACGCCATGTCGTCCGCACCGATTTGCAGCGGGATCAGAAAGTTCCCGAAGGCCCCGGCCAGGATCGGAATGATCACCAGGAAAATCATCACGGTGGCGTGCATCGTGAACAGCATCGTGTAGGTTTCGGGCGCGATCTGGCCCCCTTCCGTCTTGAACACCAGGTCGCCGAGGAACGGCATGTACTCCCACGGACGGGCCAGTTGCCAGCGCACACCCAGCGCCAGCGCACCGCCCACCATCAGCATGACCAGCGTCGTGCAGAGGAACTGCATCCCGATCATCTTGTGGTCGGTCGAAAAGACGTACTTCGAAAGGAAGCTCGGCTGGTGATGGCCATGTCCGTGCCCGCCGTGATCGGCGTGACCGGCATGTTCGACGGTGGGATGCAGCGTACTCATGATTCTCTCGCCTCTCGGCAGAACAAACTGCGGCCGGTGGGCCGCGGAAATCTTCGTTTAGTTATCTCGTCCCCTCGCGCCGCCCCCGGACTTCCGAAACAAATGCCGGCGGGGACGGGGTTGGTTCTGGTTCCTTCGCCGCGGCGGTGGTCCGGATGGCGGGGCTGTTTTCTGGATTCAACCTGGCGGCGAGTTCCTCACTTTTCCTCAACGGGCTTCCGGTAACCGTCATCGAACTGCTCGGCCGAGACCCGTTCCTTCCAGGCGTCAAACTCTTCGTCGGGTTGGGCGACCAGCTTGGCCTTCATCTTGTAGTGTCCCCAGCCGCACAGTTCGGCACACAGCATTTCGTATTCACGGTTTTCGAGCGCATCGAACCAGACCGGAATCTTCAGGTTGGCCACCGCGTCCTGCTTGATCCGCAGTTCGGGGACGAAGAACGCGTGTTGGACGTCGTCCGTCCGCAGCGTGATTTCCACGGGACGACCCGATGGCGTGTGCAATTCGTTGACGGTGTAGATGTCGTCCGGCTGCGGCTTCGGATTCAGCGGCTTGCCCCGGGCCGGATAGCGGATGCGCCACTCGAACTGCCGCGCGGTGACCTCCGCGATCGGTTCGGGTTTCACCAATTGGCCGTGAGAGTCCTTGATCGCCCCCTTGATGCGGAACTGCGCCCAGACGTCCATCTGATACAGGGCGATGAACAGCAGGATGCCCGACGGCACGATCGTCCAGATCACTTCCAGACTGTGGCTGCCGTGCGAGAAGAGCGACTTCTCTTCCGGCTTGATCGTCGCCCCCCGCCACAGCACGTAACCCAACACCACCTGTGTGGCGACGAACGTGAGGGCGACAATGATCATGATCATGTAAAACAAGTCGTCGATTCGCTTGCCGATGGTCGAGTGGGCCTGGCCGTCACCGGGGAGCCACCAACCCCAACTCGGCACGTACCAGGACAACCACGACACGGCCACAACGATCACGGCCGTCAGCACGAAAAACAGTGACCAAAACTTTCCCACGGCATTCGCCTTCACTGAAATCCAACCCCACCCACCGATCACCCACGATTACCGGCATACCGCAGGCAACGATTCCTCGTCACCGGACAACCACCATTCACTTGGCCGCCGGAGCCTCCGTGGCCGCCACATGTCCACCCGCGTTCGCCTTGGCCGGCTGAGACGACTGGTACTGGATGCTCATCGCATAGTTCACGATGTCCCAAATCTCTTCGTCCTTGAGCGCCGTCTTGCCGAAGCCCGGCATCGGCGTTCCCTTGATCCCCGCGTAGATGCGTCGGAAGACATCCACCGGACGACGACCGCCACGGTACTGGCCCAGCGTCAAATTGCGAGGCTGAAGAATCTGGCCCCACGCATCGTGCAGGCCGCGCCGGGGATACAGCACTTCCGTACCCGGCTTCTTCCAGAAGTCTTCCGTCGCCGCGCCGTCACCCTTCCCGAGCATCCCGTGGCAGGTATAGCACTTGGTCTTGTCCGACATGTACAACAGGCGACCGCGATCGCGCGACTCCGCATCGTCGGCCACACGCGGAACCGACGGAACGATCACGTTTGCCGCGTCGTCCGCGCGGGTCCAAGCATCGGCGAGGAACGCAGCCGTGTCCTCAAGAGCCGTCTCCAGGTCTTCCTTCTGATACTTGGCGAAGGCTTCATTGGCCTCCTTGCGAGCCTGACTCAGCGTCAACTTCTCCGCCTTTTCCCCAGCCTTCTTGGCCGCTTCGAAGTTGGCCGCCGCCTTCTTCACCGTGTCATCGATCGCGTCCTGCGAGTAGTCCGCCAGATCGTCGTCGGTTCGTTTTTCAAACTCGCCCCGCACGGCGAGCCAGCGCACGTACTCGACCACCGATTTCGTTTCCGTTTCGCCGAGCAGCAGGAACGACGGCATGTAGGTTCCCGGAATCCCGTACTTCACGACGCGATGCAGGTCGTCTCGACTGACTTTTTCCGCCGCGAGGGTCGAGGTGAACTTGAAGACACCCAACCGGTAGTCGCGCGGACGGGGATACAGATACTCCGCGGTGGGGCCCGCTCCATCACCGCTCACGCCGTGGCAGTGCATGCAGTTCTTCATGTAGACCGCGCGGCCCTGCCGCAGCGCCTCGCCGAAGCCAACCACGAACTTGTCACCCGCCGCCGGAGTCGGTTCGGCCGAACCGGACCAGCGGAGTTCGTTCGTCTTCGGGTCGAAAGCCGCCACCGTATCGGAGGCCGTCTTCTCGTCGCCGGCACGCGGGCCCGTCAACCACTGCAGCGGCGAGCCGCTTTCAATCTGGCCGGCTTCACCTTCGAAGGCCACCGTCACGGTCCTGGCGGCCGACTTCGTTCCTTCGTCGGGAGCGGAGACGCTGCCTCGCACACCGCCATAGGCAATCGGGAAGCGGTCCCAGGCGACCAGTTCGTGCGGCGTACCGAAGCCCTCTTTGAGCGTCTTTTTCATCGCCTTTTGAGCGTCGGGAATCAGCTTCAGGGTACTGTCGCGATACTGAAACTCGGCCTTCGGTCCCGGACCGCAGCCAGCCAGACCGCACGCCACGCCGAACGCCATCCAACAGGCAAACTGCCGGGATGCGCTCGTGGCCCATTGAGGTTTTGAACTGTGACGAAACATCGTGAACACAACCTATGCGATTCGATGCGGCAGCGATTCGGTTCGTCCGACCTCGCCACCGGGAAACTTACTTGCCCAGCTTGCTGGCGGGCACGTTGATCGTGACTTCGTTGTCACCCGGTTTGATCGTCACCACGAAGGCCTTCTCGACCATCTTGCCCGCCTCGTGCCAGACTTTGAACTCGTGCTTGCCGGCTGGCAGATCCTTGATCTCAAACGTCCCATCGGCCGCTGAGACCGCTCCAAACGGATGATCGAGCGGCAGATGATAGGCGGTCATCCACGAGTGAATGTCGCAGCCGACCGTGAACGGTTCCTTTTCGGCCTGCCCATAGGTCAGATCCACCCCATTGCGGTCGTTCGGCTGGACCACACTGTTGAACGCGGTGTTCTTCTTGGGATACGTGTGCGTGTTGTGAGCCGCCGCGTCCGCGTTCAGAATCTTCATGGTCTGCTTCACGCGCACGACCATCGCGTGGGGTGTGAACACACAAACCTTCTGATCGAACACGATCGGATCACCCGCAGGCGGAATCGTCGCCCCCTTCGGGATCTTGTCGAGGTAGATGAACGTGTTGGCGAGTCCGCCATCCTTCACGAGGATCGACTCGTTCGGAATGGCCTCGGCCCCGCAGACGCTCGGATCTTTCGCGGCGGCTCCCTTGGCAAACAACGGGGCGAGTGGAGTGTAGTCCCCGACATACACCACGCGACCCTTGAGCGTTCCCACGCCCCCTTCACCCGAAGTCGTCTCGGTGGCCGCTCCCGGGGCGGCCGCAACCGCCTCGGTCGCTGCTTCCTTGGTAGCGGGCCGGTACTTCACCGTTGTCGCCGAGTTCGCGCCGCTCACGCCGACCATCGAGTCGCAACCGCTGCCAGTCATCCACAGCAGTGCCGCACCGGCCGTCGCGAACGCGAACCGAATCTTCGTGCGAGTCGTTTGCCTGACCATTATTCACCACCTCCCGCCTCGGGCGCCGGCTTCGGAGCCTCGGCCGTTTTGCCTTCGCGCTCCAGTAGCTTGTAGTAGTTCACCAAAGCATCCCGCAGCGACAACGTCTGCCTCAACCCGTCCGCTCCAAACAACTCGGGATAGCGGGGCTGTCCGCCGACCTGTTGCGGCGGCAACGGGGACGGCATCGACGTGTAAGGCGTGACCCACTGTGGACGGAACAGCCACAACAACAGCCAATCCGGCTTGAGCCGTTCGGAGGCGAGATCGAGGTTCGGACCGCGGATGTCTTTCGCCGGATCGCTGATCACCACCTGACGGCCACCCACCGAGTGGCACTTGATGCACAGCGGTGCGTTCAGCATCTGCCAGGACTCGCTCAGGTAATCGACCTTCTTCTCGGGGAATGCCTTGTGGAATTCGGCATTGGTGGCATTCAGGTAGGCCGGCTCACGCTCTGCGATCAGTTGGTACGGGAACGGCGTTCCATCGACCGCCGCGAAGTAGTTGGCGAGCGACTGCGCCTCGTCATCGCTCATGTTGAATCGAGGCATCCGCAGCACTGTTGTATGTCGCAACTTGCCGGGGTTCCGCAGGAAGTTGAACAGCCACGGTGTCTGGACCTTGGTCCCTTCCTTGTAGAGCGGGGGCGGTGCCATCTGCCACGCCAGGGACCTCTCTTTGGCCACGCCCTGATCGAGCAATCGCTGGACGAGCCATTCGGCGTACCTGCCGCCGCGCGCCGCCTCGATCTTGTCGAGGTTGGCGGCCGGGAAGATGAACTTGTAGGTCGGGAAGAGCTCCTTGCCCGCCACCTTCAGATTCTCCCACGACTCGACGACGTACTCCTGGTCCTCGGGTGGATCGGCGGGATCCGGCGCACCGGCGATCATCCCGTGGAACTGCACGATCGGCAGCGGCTTCACAACGCCATCCGCGCCCTTGACTGACTTGGTTTCGCCGGTCGTTCCTTCGCGCAGCGGTCGCAACTTCTTCAGCAGAGCCAATGCTTCGGGATACTCGACCGATGGGTCGGAGGCCGTAATCGCATCGACATCGGCGGCGTAACGAATCTTCGGCAGTTCGAGCATGTGACAACCGGAGCAGTTGTATTGCTCGATCAACTGCTCGCCACGAATCCGCGCACCGGCTGCACCCGACGGGTTGTACAGGTATTCGGCTGCGGGAGGCTCGGCGGTCAGGCCCAGAACGAATGTCGCAATCGCGTCGAGATCCTCCTCCGAGAACGGGAACTTTGGCATCCGCAGCCGGTCGTCGTAGGGCTTGGTCTCGACCATTTTGAAGTCGTAGCTGCGCGGCTGACGCAGCTTCTGCCACAGGAAGCCGGGACGTCCGTGATGCAGCAGGCTCTCGACGTAGAAGGCCGCCGAAGATTCGCGTTCCTCCTCTTCGCTGCCCGCTTTGAATTCGTGCCGCTTTGCCCGACCGATGCCATCCTCAACCCGTTCCAACAGCGACGCATCCGCCTTGAGATTGATCGTCTGCTCGTGCCCGGCACGCAGCACGCCCACCGCGACCTCGCTGCCGACAATCGTGCGCGTCAACAGGGCGTGATACTGCTCGACGTCGGCCACCGCCGTCCCGTCGAGGCTCAACACGACGTCGTCCACCTGCAGCGAACCACCGGCCGCCTTCGCGACCCGCACGCCGACCGGACGCTCGATGTGCAGCCGCGCGATTGACTTCGCATCGAGCGGTTCGACCTTCACCCCGAGATCGGCCTGACCGTGGTGATGCAGGTATTCGTGAATGTGCTCGAACGCCAGACGCGAACGATCCTTCTTGCCCCAGTCCTGCAGGGCCGTTCCGATCGGACGGGCCTGCTCGAAATTGGGAATGTCGTGGCAGCCGTAGCAGCCGTAGCGCGTGATCGACTTGCGGCCGAGATAGTTCATCTTTCGATTCAGAAACTCAGCGGCGTCGAATTCGCCATCGGACTTGCCGACCAGTTCGATCTCGTCCCCCTTGATCTTCTCGACGGCGATCGGGTACTTGCCCGACTTCATCAATCCGAGGATCTGCTTATTAGTCAACGACTTGCCAAGGAAGTACGACACCAGTTCATCGAGCACTTTGTCATCAGCCGTCGGTGCTGCATATTCAGCGGTTGGCTTGAAGTCGGCCGGCGCGCCATCGAGCTTCAACAGGAAGGCTGCGATGTCGGCTGCGGGATCGATCCGCTTGTCGCCCGCCCCTTCGGCGTCGAGATACAGGTGAGGCATCTTGGTCCGGGGGTGATATCGCTCGGGCTCACGAATCCAAGTGTAGAGCCAGTCGAACCCGACCTTGCCCGCCTTGAGCTTCGCGTGGACCCGGGAAAGTTCGGGACCGAAGCTGGCCTCCAAGCCGGGAACGGCCTCGTGCGTGTGACAGACCACGCAGCCCTTTGTCGCGAAGAGTCCCTTGCCACGCACGGCGTTCGGCTGGTAGTCGGCTTCCGGTGAAAGCTGCTCGTAGCTCGACGACTTGCCCAGCAGGTAGTGCGTCATCGCGGCGATCTCGACCGGGTTGTACTGCTGAGCGTGGGGGTCCTGCTGGTTGTCGAGCTTGAAGAACTGTGGCATCCGCGTTGTCGGGCGGAACCGCTTCGGCTCTTCGGTCCACGAGGCGATGAAGCCGGCGTCGGCCTTCGAGGCGAGATGTCGCAGCGACGGCCCGACCTTGCGCATCTTGCCCGCAACCTGGTTCGGATCCTTGGCGATCTCGGCAGCCTCTTCCGGCGTGGACGGTTCGAGTCGCAGATCGGGGCCGATAATCTTCGACCCTTCGTATCCTTGAATCTCGTGGCATCCGAAGCAGCCGTAGGTCTTCACCAATTGATGACCGCGCGCCACTTTGGGAGCGGTCGGTCCGAACTTCGGGTTCACCGCCAGCTCGGTCACGTTCACATGGCACTTGATGCACCCCGACTCCTCAAACCGCTTCGGAGCCATCGGCCGTTCCCAGAAGTGATTGTCGAACCACTTGTGATGCTCGGCCCAATCTTCCGCCTGAGCCGGATCGTTCGGTGTATGCGAGGCGTTGGCGAACGACGTTCCCGACCCCTGGCCCTCGTGACAAATCGTGCAGCCAAATTTTGGCAGCGGGTGAGGACTGGTCGCCCCGAGATAGACATCCAGCCGCGGATGCGACGAATACGGGTGGGGGAACTGGCCATCTTTCTCGAGTCCGCTCGGAAAGGCACCGGCCACATGAGTCGTCACCGTGTCATCGACCGTGTCAATCATCGCGTGACACGTCCGGCAGCGGTCAAACCGCGAAACCATCCCCATGCCACCCAGCGTGATTTCGAGCTTGGGCATCCAATCCTGCGTGATTCGCTCGGGCGAATTGAATCCGTCGATGATCGGCAACAGCATCAGTTGCCGTTTGAACTTGGAGGGCCAGTTGTCCGGCTCGATCTTGTTCAATGCGGCATGGACCAGCACGGTCGCCGTCTTCTCGTTCTTGAGCTCTTTCTGAGCGGCATCGCGCTTGCCGGTGACCTCGTTCAACTCCGCCTTCGCCAGATCGACGGCCAGCTTGTACTCGGCGAACTGGGCCTCCATCACCTGCACGCCCGCCTCAATCGTATTGAAATCCTTCTCCACCTTGGCGAGCGCGTCGCCGGTCAGATTGTCGCGAATCGCGAGGTTGTAATCGGCACGGGCCACATCGCGCCGGGCGCGCTCGTTCTTCAGTTTCCGCAGATGATTCGATTCCGTGTTGGCGGCGGTTCGAACCTTCTCCGTCAGCGCATCCACCGTCGCCTGCTGCCCCGCGACTTCCTCTTCGGCGGCCTTGATTCGTGCGGCCAGCTCTTCAATCTTGGCCTTCTTCTCCGGCGCGGACTGGAGCGCGTCTTCGCGCGCCTTGAGCCGCTTGGCCTGGTGAGAAAATGCCTGGCGCTGGTACGTGCGCCACTCGTCGTTGTAGTCGGCCCACATCATCCACACGGTCGTGAACAGCAGCAGCATCGCGCTGGCGCAGAACACCTTGTGCATCATCTTGGGGCTGTAACGATAATCGTCAGTCGCCGGCATAATACCGAACCGTCCTTCGGGTCATTTCTGCGGAGTCAGATATTAAAGAACCACTCTGGAATCGCCACGATGTACTTCAGATTGACCACCCAGCGGAGCACCATCTTGATCGGAAGCGACATCATCAGCAGAATCAAATTCGCCAGCACCATGTACCGGAGAAAGCCCATCCTGAGGAAGAACTTCCGAAACACGGTCGCCGCCATGATCGGAGGCAATACGAACAGGTAGAAACCCACAAACAAAAAGCCCAACCATTCGCGGTAGACAATCATGATCATCTGCCACCACCACGGAGAACCCGCGGCCGCGATCGGCAGTTGCATCCCGAGTTTCTCGATCCAGAACCACTCTGACAAATTGACGTTGTTCAAAAACACCAATTTGTGGGTGTCCCAGTACTCATACGGACTGAAGAAGTTCCAGTTCGGCCCGCGCAAAAACGTTCCCAGGACGATCATGGCCACCCACAGCGGCAGGAAACCGAACAGGAAGGTCGAGACCGCGAACTTGCGCTCGTTGAAGGTGTAGTAACCGTTCCCCAGCTTGTTGAAATCGATGTAGGGGATCGCCATCAAACCGACGAGGATCACGCTCGGCAGCACCACGCCCGCCATCCACGGATCGAAGTAGACGAGCATCTCCTGCAAACCGAGGAAGTACCACGGGGCCTTCGACGGATTGGGTGTCTTCGCCGCCGAGGCCGGCTCCTCCAGCGGTGCCTGCAACACGATGCCCCACGCGATCAGGACGGCCGTGACCACCACCATGCAGATCAACTCGGTGTAGACCAGATCGGGCCAGGTCAGCACCTTCTCGTTGTTTTCCTGCTCGAGCAACGGCCGTCCCTCGGCCTTTCGCTTGTCGTTCTCGACCGACTTCCGGAAGTACAACCAGGTGAAGAAGCCGACGATGTACAGCATCGCCACGATCGGCACGTTGTCGGGTTTGCCCACGATCTGACGGAAGTCGTAGTCGGTGATGCTGAGCGTCATGAACAGCAGCGACAGATTGAGCAATACCCAACCGGCCGTCAGGGTCGTCCACCACGACCGGAGCACGATCATCGCGATGAAAACCAGTGTCGATCCGAAGAAGAACCATTCCGGCTTGGAGGCCCAGTAAATCGGGGCCTTCAGAAATTCCGGCATCAGCAGCAGAAACGACTGCGGGTTGTCGTAACCGGTCAGGTGAGTGGTGGCGACCATCAACAACATGGCGGCGTACAACGCCCAGAAGCCGGCCACGGGCACGTCCTGGCCCTTGCCCAGCAAACCGCCGAGGGTCAGCCGGACATTGCCGTCGACCGCGTAACTCCGCCGTACCCACAGGGCGTTCATCACGAACAGCAGCAAATAGACCCAACCGAGTCCAAAAATCACGGACGCGGTCACGTCGGGGTTGTGAGGCAAATGCGTATGCATGAGTCGATAGCCGCCAGATTCTCAACGCAACAATGAGTTCTCAACACCACAACTCAAACCACACGGAACGGCTCCGGACCGCGCCATGTCGTCAATTCCAAGCCGTCAATATCCAATTCTCAGAGGGGCTGGCTGATCCCGCCGTCCTTCCGGACGCGCCAGAAGTGAATCGCGATCAACAGCGCGACCACCAGCGGGATGGCCACGCAGTGCAGGATGTAGAACCGATTCAACGTCGCCTCGCTGACGAAGCGGCTCCCCAGCAGCAGGAAGCGCGCATCGCTGCCGTTCGTGATCAGGTCGAAGCCGCCGATATTGAGCAACTGGGCACCGGGGCCCTCGTAACCGAGCACCGGTGTCGCGCGCGCCATGTTGGACCCGACCGTGATCGCCCAGATCGCCAACTGATCCCAGGGGAGCAGATACCCGGTGAACGACAACAGCAGCGTCAACACCAGCAGCAACACGCCGATCACCCAGTTGAACTCACGCGGCGGTTTGTAACTTCCCGTCAGGAAGACCCGGTACATGTGCAGCCAGACCGTGATGACCATCGCGTGGGCCGCCCACCGGTGAACCTCACGCATGATTCCGAGTGTCGTGACATCGCGCAGGGCGAGAATGTCGTTGAACGCGAACTCCAGCGTCGGCCGGTAGTAGAACATCAGCAGCACGCCGGTGATCGTCTCGACGAGGAACAGGAAGAAGGTGATCCCGCCCATGCACCACGTGTACGAGAGGGCGATCCCCTGCTGCTTGATCGAGACCGGATGCAAATGCAGGAAGAAGTTGGTCAGCATCACCACGATGCGGTTTCGCCGGTCGACCGGAGCCGGATGGCGAAAAATACTTTTCCAAATCTGCGAGCCGCGAATGTAGTCGCCGACAGACATCGATGAACCCTCAAGCCGGAAACGCCCGCCGGGCGATTCTCATTCCTCAACTACCACTACTCCACCAATCGGGCGATCTCACGCCACCTCGTGATACGACGCAGCGTCGACCCACTGGCCCATCTCTTCCTGGAACTTGACGCTCTTGTCCACTTCGAGCATCCCCTCGGCGATTCGGATCCCCACCCGCTCCAACGGCCGCGGAGCCGGACCCTCAAAGTTCACGCCCGTCATATAGAAGCCTGACCCGTGACACGGGCATTTGAATTTCTGCTCGCCATCGAGCCAACTCGGCGTACAGCCGAGATGCGTGCACACGGAAGCCAGTGCGAAGATCAGGTTGCGGCCTTCGTATTGATCGGTGTGAACGATCCAGACGCCGTACTGGTCCTTCCACTTGTTTGAGACCGAGTTGAGCGGATAGTCGGACAACGGCCCCACTTTGAACTTCGAAGGAGGCTCGACGAGCACATTCGGAAACATGAACCGGGCCGTGCCGAGCGTCCAAATTGTGGTGATGCCCGCCAAGGCGGTCCAAGCGGCGGCAAACGGAGAGAGCAACGTGAACCAGATCAGGCAGCCCACGGAAATCAGCAACACGCTGCCAGTCAACGCACCCAGCACGAGACAGGTTCCGCTGGTCAAGGTGACGCCCACCACGGCACTCAAACTTCGTCGAGCGGGTGCCGGAGCGGCTCCCTTCTTCGCCACAGGCGCGGGCTTGGCCGGCATCGGCGGAGCAACGACCGGAGCCTTGGCGGCCGACGCCGCAACGGCGGGAGCAGCCGCGGCTGACTTGCCTTCACGAATGGCCTTCAACATTTCCTGCGGGGAGAGCTTCGGTCCTGCCGCCGCGACGACTGGCTTCGCCTCGGGCTTCGCTGCCGCAACCTCGGCCGCAGGAGCCGCAGCCGGTGCCGGGGCGGCAGTGGCTGCGGCGCCGCCCTTCGCGCGAATGGCCGCCAGGATATCTTTGGTGGAACCCGGCTTCGCTGCGGGAGCCGCGGGTTTCGGAGCGGCGGCCACCGGGGCCGCCGTCTCAGCCACAGAGGGCTCAGCCGGTGCCGGACTCGCAGCGGGAACTTCCGCCGCGGGTGCCGACGAAGCAGCGACCGCTGCCTTTTGCGCTCGGATCTTGGCGAGGATGTCTGAGGTGGAAGGTTTCTTCTCGTCCATTTCGATTCGCTTCCGCATGACGGGAGAGGAGCGTCTGAATTGCACCGGTCGAGTGCGCGCTGACCCAGTTCGCCCGCCTTGTGTCGCGGGGATTCTGGCAACATCCATTCGGACTGACAACCGCGCGAACTGAACCGATCTGGAATTTCTCAGAAGCAAGAACGTCAACGGGATTCGACCGGCAGGAATCTCCACGCGGCGAGCGATAGACTGCGGCGATCATTCAAACCCAGATTGATTGTGATTCGGAACAAACCCGTGACGATGGATGCCACGCTTGCTGAGATGGAACGACTGATTCGTCGCGACCCCGCGCGACGCGGCTTGATTTCTTCCGAGTCGACTTGGGGACCGCTCTGTCCCGGCCATGTCGCTCAGGCGGCCCGGCAGCTTTGCGAGCAGGGCCGTCGCGCAATCATTGTCACTGGTTTCTTCATCCCTGGCGCTGTGCCTCCCTCCGCCGAGACCGATGGACCACCCGGAGCCGCGCTGTTGGCCGCCGCGCTGACGCGCGTCGGCCTTTCCGTGCAGATCGTCACCGACGAACCTTGCCGCTCGGCGGTGGAAGTCGCCGCGCGCGAGATGGGCCTCGCTCCGACAAACGTCTGGACGATCCCCACCGCGCGCGCAGAACAGGATGCCTGGTGTGCCGAGGTGCTGGCCGGAACGTTGTGCAGGCAGCCAGTCACCCATCTGATCGCCCTCGAGCGAGTCGGCCCGTCGCACACGAGCGAGTCCATTCGCGAACAACTTCGGGCGGAGAGAACGAATGAGTCCGATCAGCTTGATGAGTCCGATCGTCTGGCCGAATTCGAGAAGCTCGTTGCCGAGGCTGACCGAAACCGGTGCCACAACATGCGCGGCGAATGCATCGACGCGCATACGGCGCCGCTGCACAGGCTGTTCGAGTTGGCGGCGGATCGCGCAGGCATCTGCACGATCGGGATCGGAGATGGCGGGAACGAGATTGGACTGGGAAGCATCGCGTGGCACGAACTGCGTCGTCGCCTGAATGGTCCGAGTGCCGCACGCATCCCCTGCCGCATCGCCACGAATTGGACGATCGTCGCGGGCGTCAGCAACTGGGGCGGGCAGGCCCTCGCGGCGGCGACACTTCTGCTCGCGAGCCAACCCGAGGCCGCACGAGACTGGACGATCCATCAACAGCACCAAGCCCTCGAACGCCTCGTTGCGGAAGGCCCCGCCGTGGACGGGATCACTCGACTGCCAGAGCCGACCGTCGATGGACTGCCGTTCCTCACCTACATCCAACCGTGGGAGGGACTGCGACGCCTGATGGGGCTACAGTGAAAACCTATTTCGCTCGCCACAGGGTCAGAGTTGCCTTCTGACCGTCCAAGACTAGATCTGGTTCACTCGCGAGTGCGTTCGGCGAAATGAAAACGGCCACAGGATCAGCCGTTGCATGGCTTAAATCGAGAAAGTGAGTGAAATACTTTTCATCAATTTGATAGCCATTTTTGACAGATCCGATCCGCACGCCGGTGTCAGCTGCGAATTGACGCAAATAGAGCAGATCTTGCCCCCAATCGAAACTGCTCCCGAGCAAATGTCTGTGTCCATTGCTCGGTCCGCCTATGAAATCGTTGAAATACGCCAGGTGATGTGGATAGATCCATGTCAGGCTGCAAACTGTGTACGAGAGAGATAATATAGCTAGAGTGGCAGGTGACATTATTCTATTCAAACACCCGCTTGGCACTCGGCAACATGACTGGCCAAGAAAAATCAAAACAAAGCCAAGGGAAGGAAACACATAGCGCAGATGAATGTTGAACTCGGTTTGTGAGCTAACGACCACAAGCAGCACGAGAGCGGGGAGCAGCAGGACCAGTTCGTCGCGGAAAGGAACCGGGCGTCTGCGTGAGAATAGGCGAGACAGAACCACCAGAGCGAAGATCGCCCATGTACCGCAAGGCACTTTCACCAGGAATCCATATAAGTAGTAATACCACCAGCCCCCCGATTTCCATTCCCCGCGAAGGTACGACTTTTGGGCGAATCCTTCCAGGTCTTTCTTCTGGCTGTCGACGCCGAGGACGTACTGCCTGGGCAACGGAACAGGAAGCGATTCGACCCACGAGTCTCGAAACCGATTGCCCGGTGTGCCGGTCTTCTCAAGCCCGGTCAGGACGGTACTGACAAATTGAAACTCTCCTAGCGGCACACCAAAGCCGTCGAAGGCATAGCCCAGATTGATTACGTAGACAGCCAGGAAGAGCACACCGGCGAGCTGAATGAGGGGCGGGTGTCTGAGCGACTGGGACTCACCTCCGGAAGCAAAAGCCGGCCTGCCCACGCTCCGCTGCTTGCTACCGTGGCTCCCTGGATCCATCCATCTCCAAACAAGCCATAAGAAGGGCCAGAGCCCGAAAAGGATCAGCCAACTCATTTTTGAGAGATTCGCGATGCCGAGAGCACCGGCAGCGATTGCGGCACGATTCCAGCTTGGCCGTTTCAACCATCGCCAAAAGGTGAATCCGGCGAGGATGCCGAACGCGGTACAAGCACCATCTGGCGTGATGAGTTCGCCGTGAGCCAAGAGATTTGGCTCGAAGACATATAATGCTAACGTCGCCAAACCGGCGCCGCCGCCGTAGAGTTCTTTGGCCCAACGGTAGGCGAAATAGGCCCCGATGAGATTGAACGGGATGCAGGCCCAGCGCGCGTAAATCAAGAGGGGAATCAAAGCTGGTCCATTGGCTTTGATGAAGTCCTCGCCGACGGGGAATTCAGCTCGTGTACCCGGGCCGTTACGGTATCGAGACCAATCGGTGTTGCAACCAACCACCAGGACTGGCAGTGCGGCGACCATCCGCACGAGTGGCGGGTTGACGCGATAAAGCTCAAATCGCCCGAATTGCCAATGACTGACGCCACTCGCGAGAAACGCTGGCTCAAGGTGCGTCGGGCTGTGTCGAGTGGCGGAGTAACCGAGCAGACTCGTCTGGATCAACAACAGAAGCACAACAATTCGGAGTTCCCAGTGGCGGCGAGATGCCGGGTCACCGTTGGTGCTGCTCGGGCAGGACAGCAGGGGGCGACTCAAAAGACCCACAAAAACTTCACGTAGCGGGCGCACTGGCGAGCTTCCCCCGAGGAGTTGCTGGGGACTGTCCTCACATTTGACACGCGGACAACTTAGCGTTCTCCCAAATTGGCATTGACGAGAGCGAAGAACAAGCCCGCTATGCAAGCGACTATCAAGTTCCAACGGACGGATGCACGATAGTTCACTGCACCTGATCGATGGACAACCCAGCCGCCTATTCCCCCCACAAGCACTAGAAAGACGTACCACCCCCTAGTACACATAAAAAAGACTGTCAACGAAATGCCGACAAATAAGCCAGGCAACAATCGTGCAGTTTCAGTGAGGCCTTTTGATCCAAGGAGTTCCGGTATACTAACGTAATCAACCAGGAGAACTGGAAAACGATAAAACATTGCGGTGATGATTGCCGCAGGAACTGCTGCGCAGACGCTAAACAACGCTCCGAGTAATATACTAAACTGAACGCTGAACTGCGGCGAAGCGGTCTGCTCTCGATTCATGGTGCCTTTATGATTATAAAAAACAGTTATTCTTGCACTCGGCCAGTATGTACGGCGGATTGCGATCTTAAACAGATCGTTTTGGGAGACGGCGTGCTTCGGAGACCGTCAGCATTCGTTCGTTGAAGCGACCGCCTGCTTCGCTTCGAGTGCCGAAACAGAGACACGTTGATTCGCGGATCCTTTGCCGCACCTTGAAAAGCTACGGAGTCGCTTCCACAGAGACGACTGTTCCGGTAATTGTCAGTGCATATTCCGGAAGCTGGGGATCGTTACTCGTCAACAGCAAAGTCTGCTTTTGGGGACCTTTTCGACCTTTGAGGCGAGCAAGGATTGTCAGGTTTGTAGAGTCACCGGGTTGGACAACTTTATCCCCCAAAAATGCTGACACCCAGCCGCAATTCAACCCGATTTGGCTGAATACCAACGGAACAGTCCCGGTATTGCGCAGGATCAATGCGTGCTCAATCACCTCTCCCTCATTGCGGGCACCAAAATTAAACTCCCGCTCGTCCACGACCAGTTGTGGGGCATCGACCTGTCGTCGCGAATCGGCGGCCGTCGATTCCGGCCCGGTGCCCGAAGCGATTGGTGCGACAGTGGAATTCCTGTGCTCTTCTGACAAGGTCTGCCTGGCGTCGGGAGCACTTTGGCTCACAACACGACTCTCCAGCAGGATTCCTGATAGAAGGCCCGTCGTGAAGATTACAGGTAAAACCCAACTCTGCAAATGTTTTGATGGTACTTTGGCAGTCATGGGGGACATGTTTTGTTTCTTTTGAATTGCGGCTGCAACAGGCGCTCTCACTTCAGATTTTCGAGTGGACTTTTGAAGATACCTGCTTCGAGAATATCCCAAGGAAACATCCCTTTTGTACGGACAGCGATGTATGCGGCACCAGCGCCACAGCCAACTTTGGCCTTCAAAAACGTTTTGATTGGCACAGGCACACGAACAACGGATGATCGAGCGACGCGACCCCCACTGCCGTCGTACTGACAAAACTGGCACTCCAGGTATGGAAGTTTGTCGCTCTTGCTAATATTTGCGCCCGCGACGACAAATCCCGAGCCGGATGGGATCGCGGCGATCGTGGCGACATCAGTTCCAAAAGCGTTGAAGCCAGCGCTGTTGTCCCACTTCGGCTGCAAGTCCTTTCCCACCCCGCGGATGCGAGCATCAGTTTCCATCGCCATACTGGAATCGTACAGGATCACGAACTGGTCTTTTCCCAAGGCACAGATGGATGGCCTCCGACCGGCAAACTCCGCTTCAGCCAGGGACTTTCCCTCCGGATCACATCGCATCAGCCATGTCGTTGTCTCTCCGAGTCCAAATTTGTTGAGCACGCTGGAGTCGCCCGCCACGACAAAGCCACCTGTCTCGTCAGCCAGGGCAATGCCATGAAATGCGGCGGCTACTTTTTGACTCGGATCCGTCTTCGACAGATAGACTTGTTTCCAAACAACGTTACCATCGAGATCGATGTTCCAGACCGTGCCAGCCGTGCTCGATCGGCCTGCCAGCAGCAATCCATTTCCCGCCGGTAGCAACACCGCACTGTGAAAATCAGTTCCCCGCTCCCCAAGGGTCGCGCTGCTTGCGATCTGCCCCTCGCCATCAACGCGACGGACGGTCCATTCGCCCGGTCTCTCAAGCTGTCCAACCACCATCGCACCCTCGACCGGCGCAGCAAGTGGAACAATCATTACCAAAGGCTGCGGTCCAATCTCGAAGGCAGGCAATTTTCCAAGACTTTGCTTCCAAATGACTTCACCGGCATCGCTGAGCTTCCAGAACACATATTCGCCTTCTGCCAGCTTCTCAGAGCCAGGCACAGATCGATCTGTTCGATCTGTAACCCAATCAACCAGATAAACAGCATCGGATTTGGCCGACGTGGACACGGCGCAAGCCAAAACACTATGGTTCCGTCCGTCCGTCGAATTCAGCGAATACCACTCGCGCGGTGCCGTCAACAACTCCGGTTCATCCGCTTCCAGTTTTAGCCCCCCGATGAGAGCCAAGGCTGCCACACACGCCAATCCGTGTAAACAATGGTATCGCATAAAAACAGTCTCCTGAGTAACCCGCCAACAAATCGCGCAAATCCGATGATTGCTTTGCCATAAACCGAGGCGAGACGCATATCAACCTGTGCCATGACAGCAATAGCAGTCGGCTAGCTGACCATCTTCCCAATATGACTGCCCGCCTACGTAGACAGCATCATAGTATGCATAAGCATAATAGTCGCAATTTGTAAAAAAACCGCAACTCGGATTTGCAGGACCACATACCGCCAACATACAGTTCAAGAATGCAGTATCTACAGCCGCTTTTGATGAGTTGCAGGTTCCGTAGCCGACGTCATGTGCCTGGCAGCAAGCAAGAAACGAAGTACCGCCCGCCCCGCAAGGATTGTTGACGCCACCCGTACAACCAACCCCAGTTGCTGTGGTATAGGGATTCGGCTTCACTGTGGGGCACGCCGCCAACTGCGCATAAGTGGTCACGACCCTCCGACAGCAGTCGTAAATTCCGTCGCCGTTCGTGTCGGCGCCACAGTTGTCGAGTAGTCCGCCAGTGGTGGAGCGACAACTCCAACAAGCGTCGTTTTTGGTATTGTTGTCTGTGTCACACTGGAAGCAATTCTTGTTTGGGGCTCCAGAGTAATCCGGGCACATCTTACACAGCATGTCGGCGACACCGGCTGCATCCGCGCATGTCTTGCAGGTATCGTTTGCGCCCCCAGTGGTGCTGCAATTGAAACCACAGGTTGTGTTGTTGCAACAGGCCGGGCTAGCACAACAAGCGTCAGCGCACAGATATTGCCCCGTAGGACAACAGATTTTTGTCTCATCCGATTTAGTCAGACATGTGCCGGCACAGCAGACATCATTGCAGAGAACCTGTCCTGCAGGGCAACAGATTTTTGTCTCATCCGATTTCGTCAGGCATGTGCCGGCGCAGCAAACACCGTTGCAGCAGGTTTCTGTTCCTGGACATGGGGTTTCCGGATCGGGGCAGGAACCTGACAGTGGCGGCGGTGCAAGCACCAGCACCAGCGCCGCCATAACGACGCAGGCGAAGCCCCAGTATTTCGTTTGCCGATCAATCCTCTGTCCAAGATTCTTTAAACGCGCCATAATTGTAGTCACTCCCTTTGAAAAGACGTTCACTTCGCTCGACATGACACACACGCTGCCGCGTCACCTGATCGCAGCAACCCCACCAACCTTGAGCAATTGCTCGACCCTCATTTTCAGCGCTACCTTTCGAAGGCCAGTCGATACAACCCGTCCATCGCGCCCGACCAAGAATATCGCCGGAATTCCACTAATGTTATGTTTGGTGAACAATGGATTAGGCGCATCACCTTGAAGGTCGCCAGCAAAGGTGATGCTCGACCACGGTATCTTGAATTTTTCGATAACGGCGACCGCCTTATCCAATTTCGAATCGCTGTTGACGCCCAGAATTTCCAACCCGTCAGAGTGATGGCGCTTGTAAAGATCAATCAGTTCCGGAATCTCTGCCTGACAGTGACCGCACCAACTCGCCCAAAACACCACGATACAAACTTTTCCCCGCAAGCTCTTGAGATCAGCGATCCCTCCATCATGGGTGGGTCCGCTGATTTCGAGTTCATCACCCAGCAGAATCGGGCCGCCCGAGCCAACATAGGCCTGAACAGGCACCATAAGTTCATGGTAGGGAGCAGCAGAGTCGGTCAACAGCCGAACGTGGGCTCGAAGGGGACCGGAGGAAGCACCCGGAAGCACAGAAACATGCACCCGATATGAAGCGCCCGAAGACACCTCTTCCAAACGGGCAGCGATAACGGGGTCAGTTGTCTCTGCCTTCAAGATCTTGAGTGGAGATCCACTGGAAACCTGAATCTGCACGGGCAGCGAGAGGTCAGTACCGGCGTCTTTGACGCGACCGAAGTCAGCCGAAGCGGGTGTCACCGTGACGCGGGAAGTGACCACACCGATCAGAGAAATCCTGAGGTCACCCTGATTACCGTCATTAGATTTGATCGTGATCGCGCTGCTCTGTTTTCCAACACGGCCATTAAGATCGAGCACAGCCTTCAACATCGTCGAGCCGCCAGGCTCAATCTCCTTCCGGACAAGATCGGTGGTAGTGCAGCCACAGCCAGCCTGCACCTGGTGGATGACCAGCGGGTCTGTGCCGACATTCTTGACAACAAACACACGCTCGATCTTACCGCCCGTTTCTGCAGTTCCAAAGTCATAATCTGGATTGTCAATTTTAATGATTGCGTTCGATCGTTTCTTGGTCGAATCCTGCTCAGACGGTTCTGAGTCGGCCTGGACGGAAGGCGCGGCAATTGGTTTTGACGCCACTGCAGTAACGCGACGCGAGTGGAAGAGCTTCGACTCCAATAGAACTCCGGCCATCAACCCCGAAAGATAGACGAGTGTGTGCAAACCGATTTTCTGCAACATGGTTATTTTCTGTAAAGGTGACACACGCTGGCAGTTTATTGGACTAACGCAGAGAGAGGCGACGGTACGCCAGAATTGCAACAAACACCGCCAAGCCCATCAGATTGACGGCGACAAAAAGGTTGCGAGCCAAGCTGTTGGAGGTGTGAACTGGCTCGGCAAGTTTGGATAGTTCGGCGGGGTTCACAGGCTCTACTCGCATTGCCGTCCAACCTGCTCTCATTTCGCGAACCGTTTTCACGGCCCCTTGGACAACCACATCATCCGGATAGTCATCCAGAAAACGTTGTAGCCGCTGGTCTGAAACGCCGTCCTGCCCTTCTTGCTTCAAAGCGCTCTGCAGAAATGCATTAATCGTCGTGACCTTGCAGGCATGAAGCAGCTCAGGTGGCTCAAATGGCTCAGTTCTCAGAATTTCATGAACGACCCTTTCGGCATCGCTCAAGCGACGCTCTGCGATCAACTGAAATACGAAACTCTGCTTACATCGAAGCTGCACCGATGGTATTTCCGGAAACCGTTGGCTCAGATCCTCGATAATCTTCCGAGCTTCCAAAAGCATCGACGAGTCGCGGCTGCGATGCAGTTGTGCGACCAGACCCAATTGACACTCCCGCCAGAGCGAGAGCCCGAACCTGCCCTCCGAAGGTGCCATTGCTGCAGCTCGACGATACCACGCGATTGATTTGTCCAGACTGTCTCCGACGGGGTCAGCATTGGAGTCGTTCTTCGACGAATAAAGCCGAGCCAAATCCCACATCGCCCATTCCACGCCTGCCAGACCTTCAGACTTGGCGATCAACTCTTCGTATTCATTCAGGAGTCCATCTAGTTCAGAGGGAGTACGCGCATTGAGGTTTAAGTTATTGGATCTTTCGATAAAAGCGCGAACTGAATCAGGTGCAACCGGAGGATCCGGAGAGTCCCCCCAACAGTCGGGTACAGCAAGCAGGGACGTGAGAACAAACAAAACACAGCAGCAGTTTTCCACCCATCTCGGCCGGACACTCAAAGGCGCCTCCCCTCGTTCGACGAGCCCAATTGTGGCTTTCTGAACAAGCTCTTGACTGACTGAAGGGCGCTCAAGAAAAGCCAACTTCGCCAGAGTTGGGATCGTCTTCATTCTGCGCATCAAAAACCTCTGCATTCGTGGCCTCAGCGGCTGGGCGGCACACCCTGACGCTTTGTGAAGGCGCCGAACTGATGCGGCAGTGGAAGAGCGGACCACGCCAGCGGCTGGGCGGCACGCCCTGACGCTTTGTGAAGGACGCGGCCAGCGATGCTTGAGGTGAGACGACAGTCTCTCACTGCGCGCCTCGTTCCACGCACAGAGTTGCATCGCACAGAGCCACCACCGCGTCGCTTTTTAGACGCGCGTGGTCAACCCAGCTACCAAACAGAAACCGGATCGCAACAACCGTACCATGGTAGCTTCTAGAGTTCGGACTTTTCGGTCAGGATCTAGAACATTCCATAACGTCCCCAGGAGGCGGACCCTAGGAGGCGGACTGGATGACTAATGTCTGATGAAGCATCGGAGAGCAGCACATTGCTCAATGCAGTGTTGTCAGTTGCGCGAGCAAGCTGTCCGATCATCGTTGTCAGTTGTGCGAGCAAGCTGTCCGATCATCGAACATTTGGGAAAGCGCATCCGTCGCACGTAGATCGTGGCACGTGACTCGCGAGAAGAACAAGGGGTCGAGCTAATCAATGAGTCGCTGCCCCCCTTTGATCTTTCCTGGGCTTTCAAGACTAGGAAAACGAGGCGAGCCGGGGCCTCACGGCACCCGGCTCGTCTGAATCACAGCCTCGTCGGTCTGAGCGCCCAGTGAGCAGGCCAAGAAAGAAGTCGGCTTCCATGCCGAAGGATCGTCCCTGAATGTTCGTCCTCTTCCGCACTCAAACAGGATGTCGACACATCCCCGCGCGGAATCGGCCTCCTCGATGAATCGGATTCGTCGTCCCGACTCCTGCAAATCTGCAACGATCCATGGTGAACGCGCGAGTGACACTCAACTCGCTCATCGACGGGTCGATCTTGAACGGGCGACACCTTATCGAGAGGTCTCAGCAACCGCAAACGACGCGACCTCATTTTCCCGCGATGTCGAGCAAACCGCCGCGCTGCGCGCGGGCGTCTCTACGGGTGCAGACCATCGACCGGGCCGACCACACGAAGCCGCACGACTCAATCGGCGGCGATGGCCAGCGAACTCTGACGCAGCTTTTCGCGAGCGCGGCTGAGCGTCGGTCCGATGGAGTTCTCGGGCACGCCGAGTCCCGCGCTGATCTCGCGGTACGAACGGCCTTCCAAGTGGAACAACCGCACGATCGCCGCCTCTGTCTCAACGAGGCCATCGAGCATCCGGTCCACCAGTTCGCGGTTCTCGATCCGCATCGAGCCGTCAAACTCACCGGCATGAACGTGCTCCAGTGTGTCCCCGTGCGTCTTGACGTGTCCCATCGCCTCGGCCATGCGCTGCCGGGTGATCTCATGCACCACGATCCGCCGGGCAATGACCGACAGATACGTCGCGAGCGAACTCTCGCCTCGAAACCGTCGCAGGACATCGAAGTCATTCGCGACGAGCGCCAGAAAAATATCGGCCGCCAAGTCGTCAGTGTCGTGAGCCGACAATTGCACGCTGCGCGACTGTGCCGTGTGCTGGATGACGTGGATGAAGACACCGGCAAATCGATCGACGAACTCTTTCCACGCACCGGGCTCCCGGTCGAGGCAGTTCTTCAGCAGACTGCGGTCGTTTTCGGTCAATGCCACAATCACACCTGTCAGTCATGACGGAGAGAGCGAGGCCCGTGTCGGTCCCGGCTTCGAGGAGCCACCTCATCGGAGACGATTGCCAGCCGAGACTCAGATTCCTCTGCAACTCTATTCCCCGGTCGCGCGCCGGGCAAGATGATTCTTGTCTCACCCTCTGACTGTCGACCACTTGGAGACCCCAACTGAGGCGCATTCCCGTCGTCGAGAATCTCTTGCGACATTTCTTGACGCTCTTTCGGGGTGGGCCTAAGATTTCGCCGGTTTCGTCGGATCGCTGAATGTGACCGATGCGATCAGATTAGCTCAACTGGCCGGGGTTGGTCATACGATTGTCACCGTCGGGTGCTACCCACCAATCGTTACAAACCGGCTGTTCGGTGTTCACTTTCTCAATCTCACTCAGCCAAACCCCGATTTTCTCCGGAAAACTCTGACAGGAAAGACCAGACATGACGCACGTCGTTGCTGAACCCTGCTTCAACTGCAAGTACACCGACTGTGTGACGGTGTGCCCCGTCGAATGCTTCTACGAGGGGGAATCGATGCTCTTCATTCATCCCGACGAGTGCATCGACTGCGAAGCGTGCGTGCCCGAGTGTCCGCCACTCGCCATCTTCCTCGAAGACAACCTGCCCGCCGAGTGGGCCGACTACACGGCGCTGAATGCCGAGATGGCTCCCAACTGCCCCGTCATCACCGAACGCAAGGATCCGATGGGACCGCCGATTGAAGGCAGGGGCGGCCACTGAACGCTCGAATCATTCAACAGCATGAACCCCGATACCGTGTCTGGCATCGGGGTTTTTCGTTCGGGGTGAGATCGTTCCCACTTCAGTATCTCGGCACGCTGGGGTCGATGGCCTGCGACCACTGGTCGATGCCCCCCGCCAGGTTGATCGCGTGATCGTAGCCCTGCTGACGGAGCCAGTTCACGACCCTCATGCTCCGTCCGCCGTGATGACAGTGGACCACGATCTCGCCGTGCTTGTGCGACTCCAGTTCCGCGACACGATCGACAAGCTGGCTCATCGGCAGGAGTGTCGTCCCCTCAATGTGTGCCGTCGCGTACTCATCCGGCTCGCGACAATCGACGAACAAGAACGGCGAGCCGTTGTCCAGCTTGGCCTTCACGGTCTGACAATCGACTTCCAACGGTGTGGTCATTTCCGGCTTCCTTTCAATCTCACAGCGAACCCGACGCGCGCGGTTTGAAGTTGCGACTTTTGGGATTTCAGCCCCGAAGGGGCGAAGTTATGCCAGCCCGGGGCAACGCCCCGGGTTGGCGGTTTCCATGAATCTCAAGCCCTGAAAGGGCGGCACTATTTGAGCGAGCATTTTAGTGTCGCCCCTTCGGGGCTTTGAATTCTGTGACTCTTGGAACCCGGGACGGCGCTCCCGCTGGTTGCTTGCCCCGGGCTGACATAGGGCTGCCCCGTTGGGGCGGAAATCCAAAACAGTGCAACTTCAAAACTCGCGTGTCGGGCCGGCAGGCCAAGGCATCCTCAATCGACCACCTTCATTCGCTGTCCGAGTTCCCTCAACACGTCGATGTCACTAACCGGTCGGGTCGCCGCGCGGGGATGAGTGTCATCGCAGCCGATCCAGCCTCGCAACTTGAGGAACTGCGCGCACGAATGTTTGTACGCGGACGAGGGCGTTCGAAAAACAAAGTAGCCCAAATACTGAAGCTGGTCGTTCAACTCGTAGAAGCGCGGATCGCCCGCCTCCCAGTAGGTGTCCCGGATGGCGAACAGGTCCGGCGCGAAGCTGCTCAGCCCGAGCAGGTAGTCACTGCCGTACATGATCATGTCGATCGCGAAATCGTTGCCGGTGTAGACCGCGAAGTCGGGTCGACGGGCATCCCGCAGCTTCAACCGCTCCCATTCGGGTTCGCGGTGAAACGACGAGTGTTTCGCGCCGACACACTGCCGCACGGCCATCATCCCGGCATACGTGTCCAGATCGTAGACCGCTCCAAACGGCGCGAGGTCCGTCGTCAGCTCGAACCCGATGAACTTGTCGCAGACGCGACCGAGCCGCTCGTAACTGCGCACGATTTCGGGACCAGGCTGCCTCGTCAGGCCAAACGATTGAAAGAGGGCGGGCGTGCCACCGTGAGCCTGAATCGCCTCCATCCGCTCGGCGTAGCCCTCGAACGAAAACGGATCGCCCGCTTCGTCCGAGACGAACGCCCCCGCGACAAACTCACGCCCTCCCAGCACCGCGCGCGTCCGCCGCAACACCTCGTCCTGAGTCGCGTGGTCGATGAGGTTCACATACCCGGTGTCCATGTTGACAGCCGGAGTCAACCCCGCCCCGGCCGTCCGCGCGACGTGACTTTCAAACGCGGACCAATCCACTTCGCCGCTCTCGTGAAACGGCAGCAACACCGCCGAGAGGCCCGTCACTTTGCGACGCGGCTTCAGCATGGTCAAAGGATCGAGCGACATCACAATCCAGCCTGAGGGAGAACGGGGAATCTCATCGGGCCGAAATTGTAGCGACGCATTGCGTCCAACCGTAGCACATGCTGCCAGCTTGTGCGTCTTCTTCCGCAACCCTGCGAGGCTCAGCCGTAACCCTGCAAACCCCGAAAACGGGTGGACTCTTCCGACCGCAGCCCGCAACCGGATCGAACTCCCCGAACCTCAGTGTTGCAACTTTGACGGGAACCACAGCGACAATCCAAACTCGCCGGAGTGAATCATGATCCCCTGGGGTTCGCCCACAATTGTGGAAGGGCTGACGAACGCGAGCCCTTTCTCGGAGACATTTTTGACGGCCCTGTTCTGCTGGCCAAATGCGTTCGGACCGTTTGATGACAGGATCACGACCGAAGCGTCGTCGTCGGAATCGGCCAACTTCCGGCTCTCGGCCGAGTAACCGAACATCGCACCGGTCCACGGATCGTTCAGCGCCATGACGGGCAGCACCCGCTCCGGTTCCTTCCGGCCGTCGATCATGCCGTACCGGGCCAGGTCGGCCAGCGAGTCTGGCAACGTTCCGTCATGGTCCTTCTTCCACAACGAGATCGCGAGAGCGAGCATCGCCTGGCGATTGACGGCTTCGTAGGAGATGACAGCGCTGGCAATGTCCTGACCAAACCGGGAGGAAATCCCCGGTTGGAATACCGCGTACCACCATTCGTTGTCCGATGCGCTCCCTCGCGCAAACTGCTCCTTCAAAATGTCGATCTGTCGCTGAGGATTCGCCCCCGGCGTTCGCATCGACCACTCGAGCATGTGATAGAGGTGCCACCGCCAGAACAAAACCTGTTCGCTGCTCCTCGTTCTTCGTGCGAACTCGTGCGGGAGCAGCGTTGCCGCGGCGTGCTTCGCGAAGCGCAACGACGCCGGATCCTCTTCATTTTCCAATTGCAGACGCAGAAATTCCTCGCTCCAGACGAATGCCGCCACGCTCGCCTCACGCAGAGTCGGGAATCGAGAAAGCTCTTCGCGAGTCTGGTCTATCGCCGCGATGAGCATCTCCCGCGTCACGTCGTCATGGTTCGACCATTCGACCAGCGATTGAAGAATCTCGGCTTGCATCTCCCGACCAGTGACCCAGTACCAGAGCTCACCTTCACTCGCAGAACAGCGTGCGAGCCGAAGACCGGCCAAGTAGTAACGCAACATCTCTTGGGAACCACCCGGTTCAAACAGGCTGAGGCGACCCGCATCGAGCAGCAATTGCGGATTCGGCATCGCAGTCTCAAGCGGTCGAGACTTCCTCTGGGTCCGGTACGACGCCGGCAACTCAGCCGAGAGAACGTCCATGATTTCCGCCAGTGCCTTCTCGTTGAACGACCAGAATCGCTTGCGCGCCATTCGGTACTGCTCTTCAGGACTCGCGTCGGCGGGCAGGCTCGCCACGAATTCGGGATCGACTTGAATTTGTGAAAACGGCCGATAGTTGCGGTTCACGCTGGCCAGCCGATCCTGCACCCGGCTGCTTTCCGACGATGTCGGTTGTGAGACCGCATTGATGGCGGCTCGAATCTCATCCAACGGATGATTTCGGCTGGCGGCGTCCCGAACAATGATCGAGTTTCGGTGTGCCGCCTCGCGCGGGTAGAGCAACGCCATCAGTGTCGGCGATGAGGGTCCGAACCCTGGAAACTCCAACCAGCGGTACAAGGCCGCGCCGATCAAGATCAGCAGCGGTGGCAGAGTCAGTCCCACCACCAGCCGCTTCAACACGGGTCCGCTTCGGCGTTCGATCAACCAGTGGCGCGAATACCAGCCGGTGAGACACATCAGCCAAACGGCAATACCGCCCACAGCCCACCAGCGCGGCAGTGGAACCGACACGGCGAAGATCTGCCAATTCGCCAACAGAATTGTCGCAATCAGACCGGCTCCGATGGCCAGGATCGTCCGCCGAAATAACATGGCCGCCGCCTGCCCCACCGCGTAGCTCATCAGGGCGAACCACATCACATCGAAGAAGTACCGTCGGTGAAAAAAAGAAAGCACGGCAAGAAAATGTCGCGCTCCATCTCCACCGTACTGAGCTGACAAAGGTCTGTCGTACCACGGAATGAACACCCATTCGGCGAGCCACGCCACGGTCCAGCAGACGGTGGGGATCCAGAAGGCGCGCGGCAGCCAGACGGCATGCTTGGCCAACCAAATCATCGTGGGAGACGCGCCGCGATTGGCGAGGAACCGCAACTGCTGGGCTCCCGCATCGAAGCGGAATCCAAGCACACCCATCGCGCACGGGAGCGCGACGACAAAGGGAATCACCGCAAACGTGATTTCCCCCTGATCAGCGAGGCTGAACAGCGCCAGCAGGACTCCGATCGCACACACGATCACCAGCAGTCCGGTATGCAGCGACTCGCGCTGCCGCTCCTGCCAGACCAGCCGCTGCCATGTCCGCCAACCGGAGAACTCGTACTCGACGCGGGCCGGAATGCGCGAGGCTCTCGCCTTGCGCCGCTTCAACCGCGCCGAAGCCCATTCGTTGAAATCGTCGAGGAACCGCGCATCGACGTACCTCCCCTGACACCACCGCCGGCCCAGCCACACATCCGCCGCGACGACACCCAGAAATGCGATGCCCAATCCGACTTCAATCAGCCGGTCCTTCGTCGTTGAATTCAGTTGGTTGTTGAGCAGGAACGCGAAGACCGCCATGGGCACACAGACGATCATGATCCACCACACCAGCGCCACCGGGACGGCCTCGATCACGCGGCGGCTGGTGAGTGACCCGAGAGTCCCCCACGCCAGAACGCCCAGGAAAACGAGGCCGAGGAACAACCCGATCCCGACGAGTTTCATTCCTGTGGATTGATGCTCCGGTCCAAGCTCAAACACCGGTTCAAACAGGGGTATCGGGTGCCCGGCCGTCAGCACGAGAGCCCACAGCACCATCACGGCGCCGAGCGCCAGCATCGAGACGAGGGCGAATCCGTACTTCGCCAGCAGTGTCCAACCCGGCGGAGTGGCGAGACTGACCAGCCAGTCGCTCGTCCGCTCTTCCCGCTCCAGCGCGAACAGCATCGCCGACGAACCGATCAGGTAGAACACGCACATGAACAAGGGCACGCCCCACACGAGTTGCATTAGCTCGCGCTCAAACAGACTGCTTCCCAACAGGACTCGAAAAGCGAGTTGCACCACCATTCCCATCGCCAGCGTGACCAACCACAGCGACCGCTGCTGGCGGTACTCCTTCCAAAACAGACGGCCCAGCGGCCGAGCATCGAGCGACCGGGCAATGACGGGGGCGGCGGTCATCTAACACCTCTCGTTCCGGGGTCGGGCGTTCAAATTTCAAAATTGGCCGAGGAGGCGGTGTCAATTTCACGGGTCCGTTCGTCGGCCAATTTTGAAATTTGAACGCCCG